>NZ_CP133261.1:2919197-3243552 GCF_030931715.1 Tissierella sp. MB52-C2 | reverse complement strand
GTATGTAATATAGGTGATGCTGGAAGCATTATATATAATTGGTCTTATGTAGATGAGTTATTTGATTTTTTTAAGGAGGTAAATATTAAGCCCTTTGTTGAATTGGGATTTATGCCATCTGAAATAAAAAAATCTAATGAAACTATGTTTTGGTGGAGGGCAAATATATCTGGACCAAGAGATATTAATTTATGGACAGATTTAGTTAAGGAATTTGTTAAACATTGCATAAACAGATATGGACTAAAAGAAGTAGAAACATGGTATTTTGAAGTTTGGAACCAACCAGAATTAGAAAATGTATTTTGGGTTGGAGGAAAAGAAGAGTATTTTGAGTTTTATAAAGAAACTACACTAGCTATTAAGTCTATTTCCAAGAAACTAAAGGTAGGGGGACCTGCCATTACTTATGAAATTATGAATAAAGGAACGTGGTTTGACGACTTCTTAAATTATTGTAATGAAAATAATTTATTATTGGATTTTGCTTCCCTACATATTTATCCTGAAGCGTTTTCATCAACAGAAGAAGTAGAGGATATAATGGTTAGGGTCAAAGAAGGGGAAGATTTATCAAAGTTAATATCATCATTGGAAGCTATGAAAAGAATTTACCATGATAAAGACCACACATATAACACATTGAAATCCATTCATGACAAACTAAATCAAAATTTATCTTATAAACCTGAAATCCATATAACAGAGTGGAGTTCTTCGGCCTATGGAAGAAACCTTATACATGATACATGCTTTGAAGCGAATTTTATCATTAGAAATACTTTAAAATCCATAGGTAAAGTAGATTCCCTTGGATATTGGACATTTACAGATATTATGGAAGAAACAAAGGCTGGTATTTCCCATTTCCATGGTGGATTTGGTTTGATAAATAAGGATGGAATAAAAAAACCATCTTATTTTGCATATTATTTGCTATCAAAGCTAGGAGAAAAGATTATAGAACAAGGTGAAGAATATATAATAACTAAAAGTGAAGAGAATATTCAAATTTTAGCCTATAATTTTGCATACTTTGACGAACTATTTATGAATGGAGATACATCTGCATTAACTAATACAGAGCGATATTTAGTATACGAAAATAAGGAAACTAAGAAAGTAGAGATTAATGCTACGGGAATTTTCGGATATTATAAGGTTACAAGATATGAGCTAAACAGAGAGAATGGATCGTCCTTCGACCAATGGGTGAAGATGGGAGCACCTGAGAATATGACAAAAGCAGAAGTCCATTATTTAAAGGGTAAGGCAAATCCCAAAATCTCTGTGGAATATCTAAATATAGATGGAAACTATTATAATAGTCTATATATCCCGGTTCATGGAGTGGAACTGATAATACTTGAGAAGCAAATATAGTCTAGGTAAATCCATGCAAGGGAGAAATAAACTTATGAAAATAGCAAAAAAAGGGATATGATTTACTAAAAATAGCATATATATCAAGGGGGGAATAGAATATCATAATATAATAGCAGTAAATATAAAGGAAAGGGGGAAAAATAGTGAAAATATTTTATAACAAAAGTAGATATGGAATAGTAATGATGGTAGTTCTAGCCATGCTACTACAAATAATAGTTCCTGTTGCAGAATCTGTCTATGCTCAAGGAGATACAGTTACACTAGTAGATGGAAATTTTGCAATAGAGGCACACAAGACAGAAAAAGGAAAAGCAACTGTTAGCTGGGAATATGTATATAGACCTGGAGAAAAGACAGAATATGAACTGAATCTTGGCTCTATCTTTGAACAATATAAGGAAGAATCGGGTGTTCTAATTGCAGATGAAGGCGAAATAGGAGAATATACAATTTCCCAAGATGGGGCAATAACTATAAATATTGATGAGAACATTGAAGAAATAGTTAGAGAACTCCGAGAAGAGATTGAAATACCAAAAGAACCGGAGGTACCAGAAGAAGATCCAATAACTGATGATAACAAGGATGATGATACTGATATAGAAGGTGAAGAAGAAACAGATGCTTCTGAGGTGACAGATGAAACTGAGGATGATGATGAAGGAATTACAGATGATTCAACTGATATAATTGAAACACCTGAAACTGAAGAGCCAGCAACAGAAGAACCAGTAGAAACAGGAAGAATAGGAAAACCATTAGTATCATTAGCATCTATAGAAGATATAGAAGAATTATATTTAGATGATGAAAGTTATACTTTTGAGGGGAGTTTTGAAGTTGAGGGGATTGTGGTTGAAGCAGAGCAACCGAAACGTATGACTTTTGCAGCAGGAAGAGATCTAGGAGATATATTTACAATTACCTCAGTAGAAGTTAAAATTAATAATAAAATAGTTGACCCTAATGATAATATCAGTGTGGGTGAAAATGACAAAATTGAAGTTAAATATGATTGGAAGATTGAAGATGGAGCTTTAAACTCAGGTGATTGGGTAACAGTAAAAATTCCAGATGCATTTAAATTAGAATCTGACATGAAAGGAGCACTAAATTTTGGTGGACTCCACTTTGGTAACTTTTATATAAGTAAAGATAATAATGAATTAAAAATAATATTTGGTGATGGTGCTTCTGGATTTGAAGAGTTTAATGATATGAGAAATAGAGGTGGAGAAGTAAAGGCAGAGCTAGTATTTAACACGACCTACTTTAATCAGAACACAACTCAAAAAATAAAATTTACAGAAGATGCAGATAAAACTTATACGATAACTTTAAAACCTAAAGATGGGAAAGAGATAGATAAAAGAGGAAAAGCAGATAGAGATAAAAATGCAACGGAAATATATTGGGAAATAGATGTAAACACTTCCTTAGATATTATCACAAATGCTATAGTAAAAGATGAACTACCTAGTGGCTCTAAGGTAATTACAGAAATAAAGGTATGGAAACTTCAAGTAGGATATGATGGGAGTTTAGAAGAGGTTGAAGAGCTTACAGTTGATTCTGAAGGGGATACAATTGCAAATTTTCCAATAAAACTTGGAGACATAGATAGTGCTTATCGAATAAAGTATACTACAAAAATAACAGACCCAGGAGAAACATCATTTAAGAACGAAGCTAGTTTAAATGGGGGCACTCCAATAGAAAAGGAAGTAACCACTGAGATTGGGCAACTTATAGAAAATAAAATAGGTACTAGAGATAGGTATTTAAATGCGAAAACCATAGACTGGAGTTTCGATATAAATACCAGAGAAGCAAATATAGTAAATGCTGTAGTTACAGATGAATTGGTTCCAGGATTAAGATTAGTTCCTGGTACTATAAAAATTTATAAACTAGATATAGACAATAATAAAATTGTTGGTAATCCCATAGAAGATTTTGATATTAAATATCTGGATAACAACAAAAAGTTTGAAATTGAGTTTATAAATATAAATGGGCAACCCTACAGAGTTAAGTATCAAACAGAAATAGACTATACAGAGATAGATACAACTGATAATACACCATTTAATAAGGAATATTCTTTTGTGAATACAGCGAAAATAACAGTAGATAATGCTGAAACTGATACAACATCAGAACCTGTAGAGGTAAAAAGAGATACCTTAATAGAGAAAAATGGAGAAAAATCTACAGACCCAGAAAAGAAAGAAATAACATGGACTATAGATATAAACAAAGGTAATGCAGATTTAAAAAATGTAATAATAACGGATACTCTAACTAATCATAGTGGATTAAATCTGGAATATGTTACTTTCACTATAAAAAACAATAAAACTGGTGATATTACTACACAAACATTAACGGCTGAAAATGGTGTTTTTACAATTAACTTAGGAAGTATAGATTCACATCACACCATAACTTATACTACAACAATAGTAGATTTAGAAACAGTGAGTGTTTCTAATACAGCTAAAGTAACTGCTACTGAAAATGGTAAAGATGTAGAAGGTACGATTGGTACGGGTAATATAAATCCAGGTATACCAAGTGAACCAACTATAAATAAGTCTTCTACAGATATAGATTATAATAAGAAAATTATAAGCTGGAAGACTGATATAAATATATATAAGGGGAAAGTAACAGAATTGACAGTAACAGATGAATTCCCTAATAAAGATATGATATTTAAGCCTGATACTCTAAAGGTCAGACATTATAAAGTGGGCGGGTTCAATAAACCATTATCAGAAGGAACTCATTATACAGTATCAGAGAAAGATGGTAGCTATCAAAATGGATTCGAGATTGTGTTTAATTTTGAGAATATAACAATAGATGAATTTAAAGATAGTAGAATTGAGATAATCTATGATACAGATTTTGATCCAAACAATACTGGAAAAAAAGGTGGGCCTCTTGATACTGAGGATAAAACTTCAAAAATTTATATTAATAATGTTAAATATGAAGGTAAATTAGATTATCTAGGCGAAATTAATAAAACTATAACGCAATCTACAAAAGCTGATAAAACGATAGATGATATACCATATAACAATGGAACAAAGACTGGAAAGCTTAGTGAAAAAGATAGAAGTATAGATTGGAAACTATATCTAAATTACTTGGGGAAAAAACTTGCAAGATTTGAGGTTGTTGATGAGTTATCTGATGGGCAAGTTATAAAAGATTTAGATAGTATTGTTGTAAAACCATATACTATTTCTAAAGATGGTAAACTTAATGGAGTAGTAGTAGGAAGTTCTGCTGAAGCTGAAAAATTTGAGATAGTAGGGCTTGAGGGAGACCCAGAAAATGGGTATACAAAATTCAAAATAGTTTTCGAAGAAGGTGTAACTAAGCCATATCTTGTAGAATATACCACAGATATAGTAGGTATATCTGAAGAAACTTATACCAATACTGCTAAAGTAGAAGGATATCCACCTTATACTAAAACTGAAAAATACGAGGACCATGATAATTTCTTAGAAAAGAAACCTACTGGTATTGGGCCTTCAGTTTGGGTAGATGATGTGATTAATTGGGAGTTAACTATAAATAAGTCGTTATCTCATATATCAGGTGCTACTATAACAGATAAAATTGGAGAGGGGCTTATATTATTAGAAGATAGTATAAAGATTTATAATTCTGATAATGTAAAGGTGTATGATTCCAAAAATACTGATGATACTAATCCGTTAGTAAAATATAGCTGGACTGGAAGTAAAGATGGTAAAGGAGAGTCAATCCTAGAAATCAAATTTTCCTCTGATATAATATGTGAAGCTTACATCATAAAATATAGTACAGTAGTAGCAGTAGAAAGTGGAAGTGTTAAAAATGGGGCAATATTTAAAGGTAACTCAGGGATAACTGAGGGAATAGAAACTGTTACTACTACTGAAACTACTAAAGACGTTGAGGTAAAACAAGCAGCCTCAGGTTCAGGATATGGAGAGTATACAGGGAGAATATCTTTATCGAAAAAAGATAAAGATACTGGCGAATATATTGACGGTGCAAAATTCAAATTATACTACGATTTAAACGGTACTAGGGTACAGATTGGGGATGAATTTACGGTAAGTGGTGGAATATATGTAATTGAAGATCTTTCCTATAGAACATATTATCTAAAAGAGATAGAAGCTCCAAAAGGATATGTGTTACCAGAAGATGAGCTGATTATAGAACTTAACAAATCCAATTGGGATTATGTTTTACCACCAATATTAAATACAGAAATCAAAGGAAAAATCCAATTTACGAAAGTGAACGATGATGACAACCTAATATCAGGAGTAACCTTCACATTATATGATGAGGGTGGAAACAACCCAGTACTTGATAAAGATGGAGAAGATATAGTTGCAATAAGTAACTCTGATGGTATAGTATTATTTGAGAACATACCTTATGGCAAATATACCATAAAAGAAACGAGTGCTCCAGATGAATATGTAAAAT
Source organism: Tissierella sp. MB52-C2 (assembly GCF_030931715.1). Taxonomy (NCBI): domain Bacteria; kingdom Bacillati; phylum Bacillota; class Tissierellia; order Tissierellales; family Tissierellaceae; genus Tissierella; species Tissierella sp. MB52-C2. The sequence continues at coordinate 3,237,657 of NZ_CP133261.1, read as the reverse complement.
CGGATGATGTCCTATATGTAATTATTGGAGACGATGATAATGGAGAGACCGTTATTCCAACAAAAGATAAAGCTGGTACTGAAAAAGTAGAAGAATTTATAAATGCAAGAAAAAAGGGAAGCATAAAGCTTAAAAAGGTAGATGAAAATGGGGGAGCCTTGGAAGGTGCAACCTTTAAATTGTATTATAAAACTGATATTGAGCTTACAAATGAGATAAAATCAGCGACAAGTGATTCTAACGGTATAGTTGAATTCAAGGAAGTACCTTATGATGATTATATCATTGTAGAAACAAATCCACCAACAGGAGGATATAAACCTTCATCAGAAGATATAAAAGTATTAAAAGAAGACTTTATTTCTGCAACAGACGGTAAAATAGATTTAACTTTAGATGAAAAGAACTATGTAGTAAATGAAAAGATAAAAGGAAATATAGTAATAATTAAAAAAGGTGAAGGTGAGAATAGACTTCAAGGTGCAAAATTTGGACTATTTAAAAATAAAACAGATATTGAACCAATAGCAGGACTTGAAGGAGTTACTGGTGAGACTGGATATCTAATATTTGAAAAAGTTCCTTATGGCACTTATTTCATAAAAGAAATGGAAGCACCAGATGGATATTTAATATCGGATGAAGACTTACCAAAACAGGTAACAGTTAATGAATCAAATGATGATGTTACACAAGAATTCATTTTCCATAACACCAAAATTAGAGGAAATATACAACTACTAAAACAAGATGCCTATGGTAATTCATTAGAAGGTGCAAAGTTTGCTCTATATGATGAGAATGGAAAAAATCCAGTACTTGATAAAGACGGAAAAAATATAGTTGCAATAAGTGGTGACAAAGGTATAGTCCTATTTGAGAATATACCTTATGGAAAATATCAAGTAAAGGAAATAAAATCACCAGAAGGATATAAACTTGAAGTAGAAAAAGCATATCACATATCCATTAAAGAAGATGGAGTAACTGTGGAAAAGGATATAAATGATAATGCTCTAATAGTAACAAATATTGAGCTTGGAAGAATAAAGATAATTAAAGTAGACAATGCAAATGAAAATAGACGTTTATCAGGAGCAATATTTGAAGTTAGAGATATTGAAGGAGCTGTAATAGATACAGTAACTACAGATAGGGATGGTATAGCTATGGTAGAAGAGTTGGAATATGGAACTTATACCATAGGTGAAACAAAAGCACCATCAGGCTATAGATTAAATAGACAAGAATATAGTGTTACTGTAAATGGCGAAGATGATGGTGAGAATATAGAAGTATCTCTGACAGTGAAAAATACTAGGATTCCAGTAAACCCAGGACCAGGACCAGATCCAACAGATCCAGAACCACCAGTCAGACCACCAGTAAAACCACCGACAAAACCACCAGTAGATCCAGAAAAACCAACAGAGCCAACAGAGCCTGTTGACCCGACGGAGCCAGTGGAAATAACAGAGGTACCAGAGCCAGAGGAACCGGAAATACCAATAGTTATTACACCACCAAAGGGCGGAACCGTTGAGTTTGATGAAGATGGTAATTGGAAATATACTCCGAATCCAGAATTTACAGGAAAGGATAGTTTTGTTCTAAAACATCCAGATGGAACAGAGGAATTAATAGAAATAGATGTAGATGCTCCATTAGGTGGAACAGATGCAGATCAAAAAGCACCTACACTACCAAAGACGGGGCAAGTAGGTTCAATATTAATCTATCTTGTAGGGCTATTATTCATAGTAGTGGGAATAGTTCTAAGAAGAAGAACAGTCTAATACTCTAAGACAGGGAATATTAATATTCTCTGTCTTTTTTGTTCATATTTGAAACCAGATTTAAACAACAAGTATTGGGTATATAATAAATACAAATCTCTATAAGATAATTCAAGCAACTAGGACGAAATTCCTATTTACTTGAATTGGAAGATATGATAAACTGAAGAAAATAAATATATTTTATTGGTGCTTTCCACCGATAAAGGCAAATTTAGCGAAAGCTAGAGACGCAAAACTAAAGGGCCTTCCTTAGAAATAAGATGGCAGCCAGTTACCGAAAGGAGAGTTTTTTATGTTTAGAAAACATAGTATTATACTCTTGCTAGTTGTGACTTTGTTATTATTTTCAACAGTGGCTCAAGCAGCTGGTGGTTATATTGATAAATCTCAAGTGAATAGCGGAGTAATAAATATTAACTACAATAATGGTAAAGTTGGAGCAGTAAGAGTTAGCAAAGGTAGTACAAGCTATGATTATATATTAAAGGGAAACGAGACTATACCTTTACAACTTGGAAATGGTGAATATACTGTATTGGTGTTAGAAAATGCAGGAGGCAATAAATTTAAACAAATTGCTAAGGAAACTATTACATTAAAATCTATAGATTCAAATGAAGTATATCTACAATCTATTCAAATGATTAATTGGAACAATGATATGAATGCCATAAAAAAGGCAAAGGAATTAACTAAAAACGCTAAGAATAATAAGGAAAAGGTAGAATCAATTTATAACTATATCATAACTAATGTAAGCTATGATAATGACAAGGCAAATAAGTTAAGCTCAAACTATATACCAAAAATAGATGAAACTTTAAAATCACAAAAAGGAATATGTTATGACTATGCATCTCTATTTGCAGCAATGACTAGGTCAGTAGGATTACCTACTAAACTGCTTATGGGACATAAGAATGATATAAATGAATATCATGCATGGAACCAAGTATATTTAGCAGATAGCAATGAATGGATTATTATAGATACAACTTATGATGCTGGCAAGCAAAAAGGAAACAAATCTATTCCTATGATAAAAGATGGAAAAGATTATAAAATAGAAAAAGAATACTAAAATAACAAGGGATATCCCTTGTTATTTTAGTTATTATATGATTATTTATCTTTTAACATCTTAATAGCCTTTGTAATTTTTATAGGATTGCCGTACATTAAAGTACCTAATCTATATATTTTGGCGCCAAATATTCCAGTAATAATAGTTGATACAGCTAATATCAATAGGGAAATTACTATTTGAAAAGTTGATACATTTCCCATAGATACTCTTACAAACATTGCCATAAAGGATGTAAATGGAACAAATGAAGCTACTTTTAATGCATACATATCTGGGTTTGTAAGACCCATCATAGATATAAAGAAAGCAACAATAAATACTATGGTAAGTGGTGTAGAGCTTGTGCCTACATCTTCAGTTCTAGATACTAAGGCACCAATGACACCATAGATAAATAGATAGAAAAGATATCCTAATATTCCAAAGGTAGAAAATGTAGCCAATACATTTCCGGGAATATTAAAGATAAAATCCAAATTATTATTCCAGGCTTGATCATTTAATCTATAAGTTATACTAGCAACCAAAATCAAAGCACCAAACTGTATTATTCCAGCTAAAGCTCCAGCTATTACTTTCCCAAATATAAGATTTTTTGTACTGGTACTAGTTACTAAAATTTCCATAGTACGATTACTCTTTTCACTAGCTACGGAAGTAGCTGTTAACTGACCATAAAATAGTACAACAAAATATAATCCAAAGATTAAGATATAGGTATATAAATAATTTTTCATACCATCTTTACCTAAGACAGTAGTTTCATATTCTATAGGCGTATTATAAACTTCTAGGACTTCATTATAATCTATGCCCTTTTCTGAAAGAGTTTTATTTCTATATAGATTCAATAAAACATTTTCAAATGTAAACCTATTCCCATCATCCATACTAGTGTTTTTTACTAGATATTCATAATTTATAGGACTATTAACTATAAATCCTGCATCTATAGTATCTGATATAACTAAATTGCTTAACTCATCTTCATTTTTTACATTGATTAATTCATTATCTGGTAATTGAGATTGTAAATCATCTAATTTAATTGTATCTTCTTTAATTAAAACTCCATATTTAATCTTAGACTCAGTATGAGATGTTTCTTCTTTCTTTTTATCACCGAAAATTGGTTTACCAAAGGCATCCATTATAGTTGGTATAGTAAGTCCTATTATTACTAATAAACATAGGATAATAGTAGAAACCTTAAATACCTTATTTTTTAAGAAATTAAATAATTCAAATTTAAGCACTGTCAAAAGATCTCTCACTATCTATCACCTACCTTTTGTACAAATATATCTGTTAGAGTTGGCTCATATATTGAAAACTTTTCAATATCAATATTAAGTCCTATTAAATCATTTAACAGCTCATTTTTGGTTTTACCATTAATTAATTCGATAATTAAATAATCATTTTTAGATTCAAGTATATTTATATCTTTCATTTTATTAAACAAAACATTTTGCAATTCATTAATATTAAGATTAATAGCACTTAATGTTATTCTATTAGCACCATACTCTTTCTTTATAGACTTTAGATTCCCTGTCAAAACAATATCTCCTTTGTTTATAAGAGCAATTTCTTCACAAAATTCTTCTACATAGGTCATTTGATGGCTAGAGAAGATAACCAATTTTTGCTTATCTATTAACTCATTAATGACATCCTTAAGTATCTGAGAATTAACAGGATCTAGACCACTAAAGGGTTCATCTAATACAATTATATCTGGATTACATAGTAAGGTTTCTGCTATCTGTACCTTTTGTTGATTTCCCTTAGAAAGAGTTTCTAGCTTTTTATCTTTGTACTCCAATACACCTAGTTTTTCTAGCCAATATAATGTATTTTCTTTAGCCTTCTTTCTAGATAATCCTCTTAACTCTCCAAAATAAATAAGTTGGTCTAATATCTTTTGCTTAGGATATAGTCCTCTTTCTTCTGGAAGATAACCTATTGAATGTTCTCTAGGGTTAAAAGGTTTTCCATCTAAAAGGATTTCTCCTTCATTTGCATCAAATAATCCCATAAGTATTCTAATGGTTGTAGTTTTACCAGCACCGTTTCTACCGAGAAATCCCAATGCTTTACCACTCGTTATTGAAAAAGATACGCCATGTAACACTTCAGTCCCTGAAAAACTTTTGCGTATGTTTTTTATCTCAAGTATCATAAAATCAGCCCCTTTATGAAATATATATTTTAAATTATAGGGTATAGGAATTAGTAAGACAAGGGAAAATATTGTAAAAAGGAATGAAGTAAGTAATATAATTACTTTAGTCACTATTTTAATATATCTTATCTCTTGCTTTTTATAAATCTCCATGTTACAAGCTAAAAGCTATATAATCAAATCTGTTGGACAATGATGGGATAATTTGGTAAAGTAAATATATAGATATTATGTAAGCAAATAATAGAGAACGGTGGTATATTATGGATTACAAAAATGTCATAGAGTTGATCATCAATAATTTAGAAGAAGGCATAATAGTTGTAGATTCAAATCTAAATATTAGATACTTCAATGAATCATCTAGAAATATTACAGGATTTGATCCTAAAGAAGCCATAGGAAAAAACATTCTTCAAGTATTTCCAAACATTAAAAAAGAAAACAGTACTTTTCATAAAGTAATTAATAGTAAAACACCTATAATTGAACATGTTCAAAACTATATTAATTATGTGGGAAAAAGTGTTTCAATAGTTACATCTACAATTCCAATAATTAATGATGGCAAAATTGAAGGAGCAATTGAAATTTTTAAGGACTTGACTAATGTAGTAGAATTATCAGAGAAGATACTTATGTTACAAAGCACATTACATGGTAAAGATGTGGGTTTTAATAAGTTTTTTCAGAATGGAACACAATACCATTTATCTGATATGATTGGTCAAAGTAAATTGATAAGTGAACTTAAACTAAAAGTACAAAAGGTTGCTAATAGCAATTCACCAGTATTTGTATTTGGAGAGACAGGTACGGGAAAAGAATTGGTAGTACAAGGATTACATAATTTAAGCTATAGGAGAAACAAGCCTTTTATTGCACAAAACTGTGGAGCATTACCTGAAAACTTGCTTGAAAGTATACTTTTTGGCACAGTGCAGGGAAGTTTTACTGGTGCCAAGGATAAGCAAGGGTTATTTGAATTAGCTGATGGTGGTACATTGTTTTTAGATGAATTAAATTCTATGAAATTAGGGCTGCAATCAAAGTTGCTACGTGTAATTGAAGATGGTATGGTAAGGAGAGTAGGAAGTACCAAAACTACTGTTGTAGATGTTAGATTAGTCGTAGCTTCTAATGAAGAGCCTAAGAAACTTGTAAAGGAAAATAAACTTAGAGAGGATTTATACTATAGATTAAATGTACTAAATATAAGTATACCACCTCTTAGAAATAGGAAAGAAGACATTCCAATTTTGGTTGAACATTTTATCAAGATTTGTAATGATAAGATGGACAAATCAGTTAAATCAGTGGATAAGCATGTAATGGAATATTTTTTGAATAATGATTGGCCGGGAAATGTAAGGGAGTTACAGAATACCATTGAGGGTGCTATGAATTTTGCTGAGGATGAGTATATTAGATTGGAAGATCTCCAAACCTACAATGGGCCTTATACAAAAAATATAGAAATGGAACATTTTGAACATAGAATATCAAAAGATATAGGACTTAAAATGGCAGTAGAAGAATACGAAAAAAATATTATTAAGTTAGCTCTTGATGAAGCAGGTAATAACTATGCTCAGGCAGCAAGAAATCTTAAGATACCAAAACAAACACTTTACAGTAAATTGAAGAAATATAAAATAAATGAAAAAGAAGGAAGTCTACTATAATTGTGAATTTAGTCTAAAACTTCATACTAGTTTTAAAAGAATTAAAGCAAAGTATTACATTTAGTACTCTGCTTTAATTCTTTTTTATTAAGATGGATAAATACATTGGTACCATATGGAGGAACAAGACTCCTACAAAGACTGATTAATTATGGTTTTAAAAGTTTATTTTTACAATATGAGAAATCTAGACTGTCTTAATAAACCGCCGTATATTCAACGGTACGTACGGTGGTGTGAGAGGAGGGTAATTAAAATTTACCAATATTTAACTTAGAGGTCTTGTTCCCTTAACTTATATATACTATAATTTAATAGATCATAATAATTTAAGGGGGCATGACAATGAGTAAAAGATTTATTAGCATTTTTATGGCAATCATTCTAATATTAGGACTAGGTATGCCAACATTAGCAGCAGAGGAGATTGTTTTCAGTGATGTTTCGGAATCACCCTATGAACAAGCTATAATGGAGTTACATACTAAGGGTGTTATTAGTTCCAACCCTAATAATAAGTTTTATCCTGAAAGAATATTAACAAAGGCAGAAGCTGCTACATTATTAGTGAGAGGTTTCAAGCTATCTGAAATTGAGCCACTTATGGTAGAAGATGTAGAGTTAGAAAAGAAATTTAGCTATAGTAATCCATTAGAAGTAATAACAGATGCATTCTCTATTCCTTCTTCAAAGGATCTAATTAATCATTGGGGAATGAGTTATATTGAAGGATTATTGAAAGTAAGAGTAGATAAAGTTGAAAATAATGAATATAAACCAAATGACACTCTTACAAAAGCAAAATTTACTGAGATGATAGCGAAAGTAGTACTTGGAGTAGATAAAGAAATTGATTTCATCAAAGAAATAGTTGATTTAGGTCTTGTTTCTAAGGAATTTGCTACTTCTGATGAGTTGATAAATAGAGAAGAAGCTGCATATATTCTTCACGGTATCTTATCCAATCCTGATTTTAAGGTAATCACTGTATTTGCAACATCTGATATCCATGGTCATTTAGAGCCATATAAGGCGACAGGAATGGAAAGAGAAATAGGTGGACTTTCTAAAATGAGTAAGATTATAAAAGATTTTAGAAAAAAACAACCTAATACTCTATTAATAGATGGTGGTGATGCACCTTATAATACCAATATTGCTAATTTATTTGAAGGAGCATCAACTATAGAGGTAATGAATGAAATGGGTTATGATGCTATGGCATTAGGAAATCATGACTTTGATTTTCCTTTCGAAGTTATGAAAAGAAATGCTGGCAGTGCTAGGTTCCCATTCTTATCATCAAATACTTATTTTGAAGAAAAATATCCAGAGTTTTTAAAACCATCTGTTATAAAGGAAGTAGATGGAATTAAAGTAGGGATTGTTGGTATAACAGATGATATGAGTCATGTATATACTCATCCTAATAATGTTAAAGGAATTACTTTTAAAGAGCAATTTGAAGCTACACAAAAGGCTATAGATGCTATTAAGGATGAAACAGATATAATAATAACTCTTGCACATATTCATGGAAACAATCCTATACTTCCTACAAAGGTAAAGGGTATTGATATAGAAATCGGCGGTGGACAAGACGTAGTTGGGTTTCCACAAGACATTGAAGGAACTTGGTTAATTTCTCCTGGAAAACATGCAGAAGTATTAAATCAGATAAATATTAATGTATTAGATAATAAAATGATAGGTCTTAATTTTGCACATATTTTCCTAACTGAAAATCTTGAAAATGATCCAGTAGTGGAAAATATAATAGGAAAGTATAGAACTCAACTAGATGAAAAGATGAAAGAAGTAGTAGGAGAATCTACTGTAGCCTTAGATGGTGAAAGAGGAACAGCAAGGATGAAAGAATCTAATCTAGCAAATGTAATTGCAGATAGTTTATTAGATATAACCGGTGCTGATATTGCTCTTCAAAATGGTGGTGGAGTAAGGGCGAGTATTGCTCAAGGACCTATTACTATGAATGACGTGTATGCAGTTTTACCATTTGATAATACAGTAGTTGTAGTAGAAGCTACTGGTGAAACTATATGGAAGACTTTAGAGCATGGAGTATCATGGTATCCAGGCGCTGCAGGTGGCTTCTTACAAGTAGCAGGACTTAAATATACATTTGATGCATCTAAAGAGGTAGGTTCAAGAGTTACAGAAGTTCTATTTGATGGTAAACCTATAGAAATGGATAAGGTTTATAAGGTTGTATCAAATGATTTCCTAACAGGTGGAGGAGATAACTTCACTATGCTTAAGGATGAAGCAACAGAAATATTAAGAACTAAACTTTATTTAAGAGATGTTTTTGTAGAATATCTAATGAAGGTTAAAACAGTATCTCCAGAATTGGAAGGAAGAATAACTGTTATTAATCCAGCAGAATAAGATAGAACCCCCAAGGCTTTGGGATCTTTTAGGGACACAGAGATAAGATTTGTGTCCCTTTTTTAATTTAATAGGAAAGCTTTTCTTTTTCCATTAAATTAAAAAAGGTAGCTATGAAAAAATCATAGCATGCAAAATAAACTTAATGATAGAAGATTAGACTATTTTTTGTATTCGTAATGTATACCACGAATACTAGTATAAGATTTTGGAGTCATAATACCATAGCAAACTTGTCAATCAGTTTAATATTAATAGATGAAGCAAGCGCAGATAAAGATGAAGTCTCATTTTTAGGACGTAAGATGTACGAAATTTAATACATCTTCTTTTTTTATTTTTGCAAAATCTGTATTTTGCTCAATTAAAATTTGGCAAGTATATTGCATATATAAGATTATAAAATAGAATTGTAGATTGTTCTAAAACAGGGGAGATTAAGCATGAAGAAAAAAAGATTTATAGCATTAATTTTTTCAATTATCTCAATCTTCGCAATGGTAGGCTGTGAAAAAGAAACTTCTAGTATAGAAACTGAATCTAAATTTAATATAGTTTTTCCAGAGGAAGAGATAAGAGAATACATTGAAAAAGCTAGAGAAAATGAAGAAGATATAGATAAACTATATGAAGAGATAATATATGAGCCTATACGAGTTGGATTTAGGGAGGGAACTTCCTATACTGATGATCATATTCCTAGAGTTCAATATTCCATTAAAAATTTAGATAAACTAGAGAACCAATTAGAAATATTTATTGAATCGGACATAGTTCAAATAGCAAAAGAAGCCTTAGATAAATGTGATGATGTTTTATTTAGTGGAGGGACTACAGTATATATAATGTCATTTGATCCTAATAATATATATTTTCCAATAGGGCCAGTAGAAGGAATTACAAGTACAAATGGAAAGATTCTGGTAGAAGTTAATCCTATGATTGGGGATTGGGAAACCTTATTTCCTCATATTATTGCCCATGAATATCATCATAGTGTGTCCATGGATAAAGATAAGGAAAGAGTTTTTACTATGCTAGATGCTTTACTGTTCGAAGGAAGAGCCGATTTATTTGCAAATATAGTTTATCCAGACTTAGAAACATCGTGGACATCTTTGCTTCCAATAATAAGAGAAAAAGAAATATGGAATAAGATAAAAGAAAATCTTAATAGTGTAGATTATAAATATCAAAGGGAGATAATGTTTGGAGGGGTCAAAGGTATTCCAACAAATTGTGGTTATAAAATAGGATACAATATAATGCAAGAATTTATAAAGAACAATCCAGATGTTAGTGTAGAAGAATGGACGGGCATGAAAGCTGAGGAAATTTTTGAAAAGAGTGGATATGAAGAAAGTTTGGAAAAGAGGTTGAAGGAATATAATAACTGATGCGCAGTAAATGAAAGATTTAGTAATTTTTATTGGATTATAATATATGACTCTATTCATAGTAGATGATTATATTAATAATAAAAGTATAGTAAAGGAGGTGGGAAAGAAATGAAGCAAATTATAACATTTGATTCAGGTGCACCTGGGAAATCAGGGCCACAAAATAATGACGACAAGTTTAATGAAAAAGAGTTTGGATTAGGTGCAAATGTTCATGAATTGTATGGAACTCTAGATAAAGATTGGGGACCAGGAGGAGGTCCGTGTTGTCACATAGGTTATCCAAATCCACTTTGTGGTAAAGGTGGAGGTTCAACTATTATGGAATTTGAAGAAGACATAATTTTGTAATTTGGCATTAGAGTAAATTGTATTTTATAAAACCTCCTTTTATTATGGAGGTTTTATAAGACACATCTAAAGTTAGAAAATATATAAAGTTAACATATATGGGGGTGTAGAATTGAAATATAAAGTTTTTCCTTTTCTTATAACAAATAGTGAAGAAATGTCAGTAATACAAAATTCTCAAAATACAGTAATTATAAAAAATTTACAGATGATTGATTTTTTTAATTGGATTGATTCTAATGGAGTATATGAAGTTTCCATGAAGCAGTTAAATGAAATATTTAATGAGCAAACGGAGAAAGCAATAGAATTTATGCAAAAGAATAATCTAATAGGAGAAATAAAACAGAAAATTATAAGCTATGAAGATGTCACAATAGTATCTAATGATGAAATCTTTATAAAAAGCATGAAATTCAACTCCAAAGGCCATAATCAAAAATTTATATATGAATTATTACCAAGAGATTTCTATGACTTTAAAATTAATAATCCAAAAAATTTATATATATTTTTTACAAACCCCTTTCATTATAAATACTACACAGAGCTAGTTAATATAGTTAGAGAGAATAATATTTTATCAAGGTTTGGATTCTACTATGAACAACGCATATTTTTATCAAACTACTATAAACAGGAGTGGTATAATCCTTGCCCTCTATGTTTTTTTGGTAATATGGAATCTTCTTTAAGAGGGAACTCTAAACTTTTAAATACAGTATCTTTTCAAAATCTTTTAGATTTGATTTATAAGAAGGAACCCGGATTTGAAGTTGAAAATGCCTTCAATAACTATAGTATTTTAACTTTTGTAGATACCCTTTTAAATGATTTAGATATTGTTGATAATTCACAAATTAACAATGTTAAATATATAGATTTTAATAAAAATATTGTGTTATCAGATCAAGCCATACATTGGGAGCTGTGTGATTGCTATGAATAAAAAATTTATTACTGATCAATACATAGGTTTTATGGATAATAAGCGAGTACAAAATGTATTAAAGTTTTATCAATCTACTGTTAATATTCAAGAATTATATAATTTATGGTATAAAAACAAAGAATACATAGTAGATAAAATAAATATCAAGGCATATGATAATTACTTTGACCTTCCAGAGTCATATATGGAATCAGTATCTTTTAATAGATTATCAATCAAAGAGAAAATTGTTATGGAAAAAATGAATGATTTTTTTAAAAATCAAGAATTTATTTACATTTTACCAATATTTATTATTGATAAATCTAATAACATTCCATCAGGTATATATAGCGTAGATTTTAAAAATAAAGTTTTATATAAATATAAGGAATTTGAGAGACAAAACTTTGGTATGGAAGTTTTTAAAGAAAGTTTTAATATATGTATATCTTATTTTATTGATTTAAATGAGAGTGTATTTTTAGATGGAGAATTAGGATTTATAAATGGAATTATTCAAATAGGAAGATTATATGAAAATATTGAATCTGTAGCAAAGGAGAAGGAGTTTGAAACCTATTCAAAATTTGTACCACAACAATCTTTTACCCATAAATTAGGAATTAATTGTAGGCTACAACTTTTTATAAAAAATCAAGTTTTGAGAGGGATATAAATGATTTTTTGTTACGTTAGAAAACACTATCAAATATTAAAATATAGCTATTTATCGAATTATAAAATAGGTACTGGTGCTTTCAGCACCATAAAGATAGGAGACAAACTATCACCATTCACTCCTTCAGCTATTAGTTTATCAAAATATAATATGTATAAAAAGATACACCAAGAATATCTTGAAAGGTTTAGAATTGCACATAATGTAAATAACTATTCAGAATTTCAGTCATTTAATCCTTTAACAAAGGAAATAAACACTCATACTAGAAATGTTCTAGGTTATGGAGACAATAAGGAATATGGTACTATGGATACTACTGGTACAGCCTCTGGATTGTCGTCAAAGGAACTTAAGGAAAAAGCTCTTCTTGAGTTAATTGAAAAAAACGAAGTAATGTTAATTTGGTACTTAGAAAAAGGATTTAATGTTTTGATAGATGAAGAGATCAAGAAATTAATTAACAGTATTGGATTTCACTCGGAAGATATTTATATATTTTGTTCAAGTAATCTTTGCAACCTTACCACATTTGCTGTTTTTCTCTTTGATGATAAAGGGATAGTTTCTACAGGTGTAAGTTTGAATAAAGACCCAAAGAAGGCCTTAACTAATGCCCTTTTAGAAGCAAAATTATTAGAATCATTTTATAGAGACTCGGAAACATCTCCTTATAAATCATTTAATCAATATAATTATAAAATAATATATGAATTTATAGATAAATTAAGTAAAAGCATGAAATGTATAAATTTTGTTGATGACATACAGCAAGATATTATTCTTTCACCATGGATTAATTCAATAGAATTTGCTGTATTAAATACTAATTCTTATCAAGAATATGTGACAATTAGATGTTTCTCTAAGGAACTTTTAAATGCTATACCAAGTGATGGAAATATTCTTGCTAACTTAGATAAAAAAATTTTTAGGATATATCATTTGGATGAAGATGGTATATTAAAAAAACCATCATGTATTATATTATAGAAATTGAGGAGATAAATATGGATATAGTAAGAAATGTTGATGTTAAATATAGATTTATTGAACCTGTATATTTAAATGATAAAAGGCTTGGACAAATTAATGCCATAAATAATCCTATGGTTTCTGGAGGATCATTAAATATTTTTGGTGCTAAAATGCCCACTATTCTTGCTTCTATAGGAGAGTTTTTTGAAAGAGAAAGAATGATGCCAAATAAATTAAATAGAAAAATTTTTACAGATGGTTTAATAACTGGATATTCACTTATAGATAAAAAAACAGTTCAAATATATATAAATGATATTATTGGAGATCGAAATAATTTTGTTGACTCTTGTGGGTTAGCAAGCCATACTAATTCTAGTGATTGTATTTTTAATGCTGTTAAGGAATTTATAGAAAGACAAAGTTTTATTTTTAATTACTTATCAAAAGCAAATGGGAAACTAATAGATTTGTATAGTGTAGAAAAATATGAATATATACTTAAAGAGTTCAAAGATTTTAAATTTTATGACATTTCGCTTGTTGACAAGTTTTACGTTATATTATGTAAGGGAATTTATGATGGGAAGTTTTATATTGGATTAGGAGCTTCTAATTGTTTAGATGAAGCAATTTCTCAATCTATTAAGGAAATATTTCAAATGAATTCTATCTATTCTTATGAAAAATCAAACACACTAAAATCTAATAATAAGAAAAGCAATGATTATTTAGATATATTTATGAGTTTATCAACTGAGCGACTAGATGAAGCTTATAAATATTTAGATGAGAATCATACCGTTTTGAAGTATAAAAAAATAGCACCTAAAAGATTTTCCGTTGAAAATATATTTAAACAATTACATAAACAGTATCAAATGAATCCTTTAATATTTTTTTTAGAACCTTTGAGGGAAATAGAGAATTTAAAATTTGTCAAAGTATTGGACCTTAACTGGTTTCCAAATTTATTCCCCAAAACATATAATGAAAAGGTATATGATTTTGTAGAGAATGCGACAAACCAAAAACTAGATCGCAGATGTGAATTTATACCTTTTCCTTAAAGAAAGTTTCAGGATGATTTTCGTTTTTTACTACAGTGGTTGCACACTGTACTAAGAGAGGCTTAATATAGTAGCCAGCTCTTGAAATTCTTACTGATTTTTTATTGCCAGCGCTTTGCTTTCATTATTGGTAGGTGTGGGTCCTGCCCAAGAACACAAATGCTTAGCTGTCGGGAAGACATCCATATTGACACCTATTTCTGGAACCACTGTAATGGCAGAAAAGATGCTATTAAAGGACGGAACAGTTAAGATTAAATTAATTTTTTATGTGTAGGGCCCGGCAAGAGAAAGAATTATTTTTTCAAGTTCAGATTTACGAGAGTTAAGGTCTTCATAGTGATATTTAATAACCTTTAGTTTTTCAGCCTGTTTAGGTGTAATAAATCCATTAATGGGGAGTTCTAATTCGGGAATATTATCTTTCATGGAACCGTGAATTATGCGTGATCAATAGTCACACTTATTTGCGCTTGGAAAGGCAATCTACACATATAATTATGGGGTCACTCCAAAAATGGAGTAGCCCACTCACATCCCCATGATTTGGAGTTTACTATTATTCTATGGTTATAGAATAATAAAATAATTCGCTCGAAGCAAATATATTTCATTCAGTTTTGTGCCTTGAGCGAAGCGAAAGGAATGATTTATAATTATGAATAAAAAAAGTATCATAGTTTTATTACTTTTAATTATAGTAATCTTTACAACAATAGGATGTGAAAAAGAGACTTCTAAGGTAGAAACTGAATCTAAATTTAATATAATTTTTCCAGAAGAAGAGTTAAGAGAATATATTCGAAAGGCTAAAGAAAATGAAGAAGAGATAGATGAATTATATAAAGAAATTGTATATGAGCCTATACGGAGTGAACTCACAAAGGATACTGAATATCCTGATTATGAGTTTCCTAATATCCAATATACTATTAAAAATTTAGATAAATTAGAGAAATCACTAGAGATTTTTTGCATTGAGAAAGATATTATCTGTTTTGCAGAGAATGTATTATGGCAGTGTGATAGTTTTTTGTCTAGGGAAGATGCTACAGTATATATAATGCCACTTGATCCTGATAATGTACATTTTTCAATGGGGGGAGTTACAGGAGTCACAAGTCTTGATGGGAAAATATTAGTATGTATCAATCCTATGATTGATGATTGGGAAGAATTATTTCCCTATGCTCTAGCCCATGAATATCACCATAGTGTTTTAATGAAGGATAAAAGCTATGAAGGTGTTTGGAATATATCTATGTTAGAAAATTTACTTTTAGAAGGACGTGCTGATTCGTTTGCAGATATAGTTTATCCAGATGTAGAAAGAACATTATCTCCACTTTCAATAATAAGGGAAAAAGAAATGTGGGATAAGATAAAAGAAAACTTTGATAGTATGGACTATGGATATCAAAGAGAAATAATGTTTGGAGGCATTAAAGGAATTCCGAGAAATTGCGGCTATACAATAGGATACAATATAATGCAAGCATTTATAAAAAATAATCCAGATGTTAGCGTAGAAGAATGGACAAATATGGATGCTAAAGAGATTTTAGAAAAGAGTGGATATGAAGAAAGTTTGGAAAAGAGATTAGAGGATTACAATAATTAGTTTATTATATAAATCTATTTTAAATTTGGAGGAGAAGATGATTAACATTAGTGATATTGTAAAGTTTTCTGATTATAAAGATATTTATCTTGAATCAAAGGATTGTTTTGTTTATAGAACAGATAAGAAAAAATATAATATTAAAGGTGCTAATGTAGAAAAATATATATCACCAATATTTTATCAATTATTTCAACCCAATTTTGTTTTTGATTTATTTCAAAATATAAAAGATAAGTTTAACGATGGAAAAGAAGACATGGAAACCTCCAAAGAAGATTTCTTAGATGTTTTGCTGAGACTATATAAATTAAATCTTGTTGAAGTATTTGATAATGATAGTTTATCCATAAAAAAACAAAAAATTACAGATAACTTTAAGATGTTCAATGTTAGCCAGAGAGATATGGATGATATTGTAGAATCTAAAACTATGACTATAATTAATTTTTTAAAATTAGAAGATATTAGACTTCTGATGGATGAATTAAAAGAAATTCCATTTAAAAAAATTAATTTAATCAATTTTCATACTGATATATTAGATATAACGAAAGAGAAAGTACTTAACTTAGATATCCAAAACATTGAAATCACTTATCAAAGGCACTCAAATGTATTAAGTTTTATAAAACATCTATTGCCAAGTGATCTATTAGTTACATTACATTCAGCGAAAAATATTGAAATAAATTCAATTATGAATAGATATAGCGTAAGGTTTAATATACCTTGGCTAAATCTCGTAGTTAATGATATGAATATAGAAGTAGGTCCACTTGTTGCTTCTAAGAAAACAGCTTGTTATGATTGTTATAAATACTTTGCCCAAAACCAAGAAGTAAATATTTATGGTAACTATGAAGACAATATTGAATTGCCTTTAAAAACATATCAAATTTATCGGAGATCAAATTTATATATTGCATTTGGATATGTATTAGATGAAATCTTAAAATATTTTTGTCATAAGGATATACAGAGAACTCCCATAACAGTTAATAATATTATTACCATAAATGGCTTAAATTTATATTATACAGTTAGACCTATTTTAAGGCTTCCAAATTGTAATACTTGTGGTTATTAGATATTAAAAGATTGAAAATTTAAGGAGAATTAATTATGAAAAGTGATACATTTGAAAAAAAAACTTTCAAAGAAAAAAGTACTTTTAAAAAAATAAATGACATACCATTATATGAATTATTTCATAGAAATTCTGAGATTAATTCTTTAAATGGATATAATTTTAGTGATATAATATCAAAAGCTATTTCAGATAAGGGCTTTATAAAGGAATGTTTAACTCCTAAATCCTTATATAAGGAAAAAGAAACAATAGAACTCCCATCTCCTAATGCACAGTTAACCACATCGAATTTATTTGATGTTATATCTAAAAGACGAAGTGTAAGAAATTTTAGCAAAGAGGCTATGACACTTGAAGAGCTATCGACTATATTATTTTACAGCAGTGGTATGACAGGGGAATATTTTCAGACGAAGGACAAGCCTCATATGTATTTATTTGCTTATCCGTCTGCTGGTGGATTAATGCCTTTAGATTCATATATATTCATTAGTAATGTAAAAGATATAAATTCAGGAATATATTATTATGACCCCATAAGGCATATTTTAAAAGTGATAAAGGAAGGTTTTAGGCCTAATGATTTCAAAAAAACAACTCTTTCATTTAATTTAAGTATGCAGGCTGCCTTTGTAGTTTATATTTTAGGGACAACTCGTTTAACAGGATATAAATATAGCGATAGAGGTTATCGGTTTATGCAATTGGAAGCTGGTCATTTAGCTCAGAATTTTTATTTGACTTCAACAGCTATAGGAGCAGGTGCAGTTGCTTCTGGAGGTTTTTTAGATGTAGAGATTCTTGAACTATTAAAATTAAATGATGAAGATACATTCGTATTATATGAAATAATTATTGGCAAGCCTAATAAACTTTCTGATTATAGATTTTTGCCTTCAACATAGAATCTAAATAATAATTAAAAATTATTCGACTTTCAAATGATTAAGTTGAAATGAGGTTTTAGCAATATGAAATATTACTTTAAAAACATGAAACCATTTAAGTATAAAATAGTCTTGTACTTAATCTTAGTAGTTACCATTTGGGGAATTTCATTAATCAAGCCTTATCTTTCTGCTCTTTTTATAGACAGTTTAGTTGAAACAAAAGAAATTTCTTTTATCTGGTTAATAATTTATGCGATTATTTCAATAAATTTGCTATATGTTTTTCTAAGTTATATTTTAGGAATAACAGAAACAAAATTAAGCAATGGTATTTCATATATGTATATATCAGATATTATTAATCATTTTCAACATTTGCCTTTAAGTAGGATAAATGTTTATGATCCTATATATATAACCCAGAGAATAAAAAATGATACCTTTGTCATTGTTAATTTCTTGTTAAAAGAAATAATAAATATTTGTATGAATATTTTAACTATAATTGTTTCATTGGCTTTTTTATTAAATATCTCTCAAGCTTTTATATATCTTTTAGTATTCTTTTTGCCGGTTTATTTTTTGCTTTATCAAACTATAAAAAAACCATTGTATAGCAAAGGTTATAGGGCTAAAGATTCTACTGATCAATTTACAAAAACACTAACACAACAAGTCATACTAATTAAATCAATAAAAATATATTCTTCATTTAAAGAAAGCATTTCTCAAATAAGAGAACAATTTAATAATATGTTTAATGATGTTATCAATTATACAAAGCTTTCATATATTTTCTTTTCACTAGATAATATTATCACCATATTCTTCCAAGTAACAGTTTTTATTATTTTTGCAAAGCAAGTATATTTAAAAAAAATTTCAATTGGGAAATTTACAATGATTAATACTTACTTTAACTTTATTATTAGTTCAATTAAGTACTTTATGTCCCTAGGCAAATCTTATCAGGACGTGCGAGTATCAAAAAAACGATTAGAAGAAATTATTTCTCAGCATAAAGAACATAATGGAGATCAAATATTGAATTCTATTGAAACAATAACTGTTGAAAATATAACATTTTCATATGAAACTGATCAAAAAGATAAAATATTGGTTTTAGATAATCTGAACCTTTTTTTAAAAGCTAATTATATATATCTTATTAAAGGAAAAAATGGTAGCGGTAAATCTACATTATTTGATATTATAATTGGTATATATCAACAAGAGATTGAATCAGGGACTATTAAATTTAATGACAAAAAAATAGAATTGATTGATATGTATAAGTTTAGAAGAGACCATATTGGGTTTGTTAGCCAAACAATTTATTATGGAGGAGAAACTGTTTTAGAATTCCTTGCTTCTAACTTTTTAAATAAAGAATTATTATTTTTAGACTCTAGAGATTATGTTATTACAGAAACTCAAAGAGATTCAACTGAATCATTAGGTAATAGAATAATCTTGAAAATAAAGGAATATAAAATGGAAGACTTCTTTATAAATAATAGTTTCAATATAGTAGATTTGTTTAATAGAAAAATGCAAGAACTTTCAGGTGGACAAAGGCAAAAAGTATTAATACTTCGAGAAATTTTAAAAAATCCAGATATATTGTTTTTTGATGAACCAACATCTTCATTGGATCAAAAAAGCATATTAGATTTAAAGAAGGTAATTCAGAATATAAAGAAGGAAAAGATAATTTTAATTACAAGCCATGAAGACCACTTTGATGATATTGCGGATGAAGAAATTAACCTGATATAAAATCATAACTTTATAAAATAGTGTAAACAATCATTCCTTTTACAAAGGGCTACATCAAAGTTACTACTATAGATAATAAAATCTAGCAAATTTTAAAAATATAGAATAGATTTGAAGTATTAAATTTTATTATAAACTTGAATTTAGTCCGAAATTTCATACTAATTTTAAAACAGGTAAGAAAAAGTATTAAATTTAATACTTTTTCTTACCTGTTTTTTATCTAAATGGATAAATACATTGATAACACTAGAGTTTATTAAAGTGAAAAACTGGCATGAAGATTGCTTTATAAGTAATAAGGTGGAGGTGAATTAAGGTGCAGCAAAGATAAATTAATTTTCATTATTAAAAATCATAAGAAAGGTTGGTTCATTTATGTTTAAATTCATAGCTAAAAGAACTCTTTATTCTATATTTACCTTATTCTTAATTATTACAGCTACATTTTTCTTAATAGCAGGAGCACCAGGAGATCCTATTGCGGCTAAAGTAGGGCAGATGCCGGACAAGGCACAAGAAGTAATTAGAGCTAGATATGGGCTTGATAAGCCTGTTGCTGAAAGATACTTTTTATATATGAAGAACCTTGTAACAACAGGAGATTTTGGAGAATCCATTATCTATACTGGTAAATCTGCTAATGATGTAATAAAGGCAAATGCACCTATTTCAGCTAAAATAGGTATAATAGCTGTTACTTTACAAATAGTTATAGGAATCTCTTTAGGAATTATATCTGGATTTAATAGAGAAAAATTAGGAGATCATGTTATAAGATTTTGTGTTGTCTTAGCTATATGTGTTCCTAGTTTTGTTATAGCAGCATTACTTCAATATTTTGTAGCTTTTAAATGGAAACTAGTTCCTGTTTTTGGATGGGGACAATTAAAACATTATATTTTGCCAGTAACAGCCTATGCCATAGGAGGAATAGCTTCCTATACTAAATTTATGAGAAGTAGTATTATTTCAGTATCAAATGAGGATTACATAATTACTGCTAAAGCTAAGGGTTGTAAAAAAAGAAGAGTTATTAAAAACCATATTTTAAGAAACTCTATGATTCCTATTATTACTATGATTGGTCCAGCAGTAGCTGGAATATTTAGTGGTTCTTTTATATTAGAAAAAATGTTTTCAATCCCAGGACTTGGAAACTACTATGTAAAATCCGTTTCTGATGGCGATTATACCATGATAATAGGTCTTACAATATTTTATGCAATTTTATATACTGTAGCCTTAATAGTTGTAGATATTCTATATGGAATAGTTGACCCAAGAATAAGAGTTACACAATCTTAGAGAAAATAATAGTGAGGTAGGGATAATATGAATAGTTTCGAAAGCCATTTAAATGTGGTTCAAAGTGAAAAAGTAATGGAAGAAAATATGTTTGAACGAGTTGGTACTAAAGGACTTTCAGGTGAAGAAATTAATAAACCATCTTTAACTTATTGGTCTGATGTTTGGAGAAGATTTAGATCAAACAAATTATCTATATTTGGATTAATATTACTTACTATTGTAGTTTTTATTATATTGGCAGGACCTTTAATGTCTAAACATGATTATCAGTATATAAACTCTGATATGAAGAATCTAAAACCAAGTGCAGAATACTGGTTTGGAACAGACGATATGGGAAGAGATATATTCACTAGAGTCTGCTATGGTGGAAGGATTTCTTTACTAATAGGTCTTTGTTGTACCCTTGTAATGTTTATAATTGGATCTTTATTAGGTGCTTTAGCAGGTTTAAAAGGTGGAGTAGTAGATAATGTAATCATGCGACTTGCTGAGTTTATAGGGAATCTACCCTATCTAATTATTGTATTGATACTTTCAGTTGTATTGGGAAGAAGTATATTTGCTTTAGTTCTAGCTATGAGTCTTACATCTTGGGTCGGTACTACAAGAATGGTAAGAGGACAAATACTTCAAATAAGAGAACAGGACTATGTAGAAGCGGCAACTGCACTAGGATCCAGTACAGGAAGAATAATAATGAAACACTTACTACCTAATACCCTTGGGATCATAATGGTAGATATAACCATGTCAGTTCCAGGATTTATCTTTGGAGAAGCATTCCTAAGCTATATAGGATTAGGAGTACAAGCCCCAAAAACAAGCTGGGGAGCTTTAGCATCAGCAGGACAAGAGCAACTTATGTTCTATCCTCATCAATTGTTTTTTCCCTGTTTAATGATAGTTATAACCATGTTAGCATTTCACTTAATTGGTGATGGACTTTCAGATGCATTAGATCCAAAGTTAAGAAAGTAGGTGTACTAGATGAAAAATAGATTATTAGAAGTAAAAAACTTACAAGTTTCCTTTAATACCTATGCAGGTATTGCTCAAGCAGTTAGAGGAGTAGATTTTCATTTAAATAAGGGAGAAAACTTAGCGATAGTGGGAGAATCTGGTTGTGGAAAAACTGTTACGTCTAAAGCAATAATGGGATTACTTCCTAGTCCTCAATCAATGATTCAAAAAGAAAACTCATATATAAAACTAGAAGGACAAAATTTACTAGAATTAAGCGATGATAAAATGGCAGAAATAAGAGGTAGAGATATATCTATGATATTTCAAGACCCTATGACATCATTAAATCCTACTATGAAAATAGGAGATCAAATTGCAGAAAGTGTATTTCTTCATAATAATATATCAGGTGATGAAGCAAGCAAAGTCGCATTAAATATGTTGGAATTAGTAAGAATACCTAATGCGAAATTAAGAATGAACCAATATCCATTTGAGTTTTCAGGAGGAATGAGACAAAGAGCTATGATAGCTATTGCTCTTGCTTGTAATCCTAAAATATTAATTGCAGACGAACCTACAACTGCACTAGACGTAACAATTCAAGCTCAGATTATGGAGTTGATTTCTGAACTACAGAAGGAATTAAATATGGGAGTTGTTCTAGTAACCCATGATCTAGGAGTGGTTGCCAGTGTTTCAGATAGAGTACAGGTAATGTATGCTGGCCAAATAGTAGAGAGAGGTACAGTAGATGAAATATTTTACAATCCTAAGCACCCCTATACTTCTGCACTTTTGAAATCCGTACCTAAATTAAGCTCCCATAGTAAAGAGACCCTATATTCCTTAACAGGCACACCACCTGATTTAATAAATCCTCCAAAGGGATGCCCATTTGCAGCAAGATGTGAGTTTGGAATGAAAATATGCAGGGTAGAAGAACCAAAATCAATGTCCTTTGGAGAAACACAAGAGGCTTCATGTTGGCTTCATGATAGTAGGGCAGATATTACTGGAGTTCCAAGAGAACTAATATCAAGAGGTGAAACATATGGAAAATAAAGAAGTATTAATAGAAGTAAAAAATTTAAAGAAATATTTTAAAGTAGGAAGAAGAGATGTATTAAAGGCTGTTGATAATGTTAGTTTTAATATATATAAGGGAGAAACTCTAGGATTAGTAGGGGAGTCGGGTTGTGGAAAAACTACCTGTGGAAAAACCATAATGGGACTTTATAGTGCTACAGATGGTGAAGTAATCTATCAGGGAGAAAATATACATAAATTTAATCCAAAAGAAAAAAAGGAATTTACTAAAAAGTCTCAAATAATATTTCAAGATCCCTATTCCTCATTAAATCCTAGAATGACAGTAGGAGATATTATTGGAGAAGGAATAGATATTCATCATACCTATAGAGGTGCTAATGGAAAAAAAGAAAGACAAGAAAAAATATTTGAATTGTTAGATACCGTAGGATTAAATAAGGAGCATGCCTCCAGATTCCCCCATGAATTTTCTGGTGGTCAAAGACAGAGAATTGGAATAGCAAGGGCTTTAGCCATAAATCCGAATTTTATAGTTTGCGATGAGCCTATTTCAGCCCTTGATGTTTCTATTCAAGCTCAAGTAGTAAATCTTTTAATAAAGTTACAAAGGGAAAGAGGATTAACCTATTTATTTATAGCACACGATTTATCAATGATAAAACATATTTCAGACAGGGTTGGAGTAATGTATTTAGGAAGTTTAGTAGAATTTACTACTAGTGATGAACTATATAAAAAACCATTACACCCTTATACTCAAGCCCTATTATCAGCTATCCCAGTACCAGATCCTGAAGAGGAAAGGATTAAAAAAAGGATTCCAATAGATGGAGAAATTCCAAGCCCAGTTAATCCTCCACCAGGATGCAAATTTGCATCAAGATGTAATCGATCTATAGACATATGTAGAGAAAAAGTGCCAGAGTTTAAAGAAGTAAGTCATGAGCATTTTGTAGCTTGTCATTTAGTTAAATAATCAAGGACTTTAATAAGCTAATAGCTTATTAAATATAAAATTAAATTATGAGGAGGAAATTATGAAAAGTCTTAAAAAATTATTAATTTTTATTTTGATTATGGCTATATCTCTTAGTACATTGGTAGCGTGTGGAAAAGAAGAAGTACCAGCAACTACAGATAATAATACTGCAGAAAAATCAGAAGGCAACAAAGAAGAAACAGCAGAAGGGGCAACAGGTGAGCAAGTGTTAAAATATAGTGATAGAAGTGAGCCGACAGGATTAAATCCTATGGTAAACACTTCAGCACCAGATAATGGAGTTCAAAAGTTTATTCTTGAAACTTTAGTAGCTGAAATTACAGATGAAGATAGTAATGTTGCAATAGTACCTGGAGCAGCTAAAGATTGGACTATTAGTGAAGATGGTAAAGTTTATACTTTTAACATTAGGGAAGATGCAGTTTGGAATGATGGAGTACCTGTAACGGCTAATGATTTCTTATTTACATTTAGAACAATGGCTAACCCAGAAACGGGTTCAACTAATGCTTGGTTATTTGATGGAGTAATTGAAAACTTTGGAGAGTCTCTATATAATGATGGAACTGATCCAACTAAAAACAAGCAACCGGAAGATATAGGAGTAAAGGTAATAGACGACAAAACTATAGAGTTTACATTAGTTAAACCTTATGGATATTTCTTAGAGTTACTTACAGGTGCACAGCCAGTAAGACAAGATAAATATGAAGAATGGGGAACAGCTTATGGTTCTTCAATAGATAAAGTAATGATGAATGGTAGATTTTTAATAGAGAGCTGGGATCCAAATGTTCAAATTACATTTGTTAAAAATCCAGATTATTGGAATGCAGAAAATATAACTTTAGAAAAAATAGAAAGAAAAATTATTCAGGAAACGGCAACAACAGCACAGGCATTATTAAGTGGAGAAATAGATTATATGACAACAAATGAACCAGAATGGCAAAAACTTATTATGGAAGATGGAAGGTTTGAAACAAAGATATCTCCAGATAACGCACCAGAGTTTTTAGGATTCAACGTTAACAACAAATATTTTAAAAATCCTAAGATAAGGTTAGCTTTTTCCCTAGCTTTTGATAGAGAGAAGTATGTTAAAGACTTAAGAGAAGGAAAGGCAGAACCTCTATATTCATTAATGCCAGCAGTTACTAATGTTGGAGATGAACTATATAGTGAAAGAGTAGGTGGAAGAAACGAAATAATAAAGGAACTTTTAAAGAAATATCCAGATCCAAAGGTGCTTTTAATAGAGGGACTTAAAGAAGAGGGTCTAGATCCAGATCCAGCAAAAATGGATGTAAGTTACTCCACTAGAGGAACAACTGAATACTCTAAAAAGTCAGCAGAATGGCTACTACAGGAGTGGAAGGAAAAATTAGGAGTAGAAATAAAAATTGATATGGTAGAGTGGAATGTAATGTGGGATAAGGTAGACGCAGGAGATTACGATATCTGTACATCTGGTTGGGGACCTTATTATAATGATCCAAATGCCCTATTAGAAATATATGATCCAATAGATGGATATTTTAATAGTAGTAAATCAGGTTGGACAGGACCAGATGCAGATAAATATAGGGAATTACTTCAAACAGCTGCAAATTCACCAGATAATCAAGAGAGAGCAGAGCTTTTATTAGAAGCAGAGCAACTTCTTGTAGGCACAGGAGTAATAGCACCTACCTATTGTTTATCATATACTTATTTCATACCAAAGGATTTAAAAGGATTCTATATAAATCCTCATGCTGAACTAAGCTATAATTTAATGTACCTCACGAGATAGTAGTTTATTAACCCTTTTCAATTTATATATAAGCAAGACATAGGATAATTATGAAACTATGTCTTGCTTTAAAACACTTAAATAGGTAATTATAAACAAGGAGGATTAGGAAATTTGATTATTAAAAATGGAAATATTCATGTTGGTAATGGAACTGTATTAATTGATCATGATATTTTAATAGAAAATGGATTTATAAAGAGAATAGATAACAATATTGCAGCAACAAGTCAAAGAATAATTGATGCAAAAGGTAAGGAAGTTTTCCCAGGATTTATTGATCCTGTAAGTAGTTTTGGATGTACAGATATTTCCTTTCGTATAAAGGACAATAATGAAATATCAAGTCCTATAACACCAGAATGTAAAATAAAGTATTCTTTTAATCATAGAGAAATTGACTTAGAGGAATTATATAATGTAGGAATAACAACTATAGGTGCATCTCCAGGAAATTCAAATATAATAGGAGGACAAATGGCTGCCTATAGAACTTGGGGGAAAAATTCAAGGACTATGTTAATAAAGGAACCTATAGGAATAAAGGGTTCTGTCATTAACAATGTTAAGGAACAGTATGGTGAGAAAAAGCTGTTTCCAATGACAAAGATGGGCATATTTTCAAGATTAGAGGAGTTTCTAAATAATAAATTAGAATTAAGTGATGAAAGTAAGGAAATAGTTAATTCTATTGTAGAAGGAAAACTACCATTAATTATTACTGCAAATACTTCAGCCGAAATAAATGCCCTTATTGAAATAATTAAGGGAACTAATATAAAACTTGCTATTGTAGGAGCTTATGAAGGAGATAAGTGCATTGATAGTATAATAAAGTCTAATGCCTCTGTTATAGTTGGAGAACAAATATATCTTACAAAAGGAAAATATAATAACACAGATCTATATAAGATTTCTAGATTAATGGAAGAAGGAAATTTAGTAAGTTTTACAATTTCTGGAGATTATGGTATGGCTGGAAAAGTAAAATACCTTTGGAATGCCATAGAGTTTTATAAAGCTGGAATAGATAAGGAAGATGTTATAAAAATCATGACTCTAAATCCTGCTAAAATACTAGGTATAGATAATATCTTAGGAAGTATTGAGGAAGGAAAGTATGCTGATATAGTTATATATACAAAGAACCCTATTGAATATTATGATGCAAGAGTTTCTAATACAATAGTTGGTGGAGAACTTGTATATTCAAAGGAGGAGTTAGGGTGTTAGTAATAAGAAATAGTAAGATTTATACAATGGCTGATAGAATAATAGAAAAAGGTTATGTAATAGTTAAGGGGAAAAAGATAATTAAAGTTGGAGATGATGAGGCTTATTTAGAATCAATTATTTCTGAATCTAAGGATATTGAAATAATAGATGGAGATGGATTAGTTTTGTTACCAGGGTTTGTAGATTGTCATTCCCATATAGGTGGTATGAACTTCAGTGAATCCACTAGTATTGATGATTTGAATGAAATGACCAACAGTGTAACAGCTAATATGGAGGCAATTTATGGAGTTGATCCCAAGTCTCCAGACTTTAAATATTCCTATGAAAATGGTATAACTACACTAGGAATTACACCAGGTAGCGGAAATGTAATATGTGGGTTAGTTTTTGCTACTAAGACATATGGAGACAATATATTTGATATGACAATTAAAAATCCAGTAGCATTAAAGGTGGCATTAGGAGGAAATCCTAAGAGAACTTATGGTGAGAGAAACCAGACGCCATCAAGTAGAATGGCTATTCCTAATATAATAATAGATTCATTTAACAAAGCCATTAAATACTTAGAAGAAAAGGAAGCAGCAGAATTAGGAAAAGGTGAGATGCCTAAATATGATAGGGATTTAGAAGCTATTATACCAGCAATTAAAAAGGAAATTCCACTAAAAATACATTGTACTCAATTTGATATGATGACTGCAATAGAAATAGCAAAGGAATTTAATTTAGAATTTTCCATTGACCATGCGTGGGGTGCTAGTGATTATATAGAAGAATTAGTAGAATCTAAATGCTCAATAGTTTTTGGACCTTTAGGGTCAATAAAAAGCTTTGGAGAGGCTAGATTAATAGATATAGAAAGTGTAATAGAATTAGATAATAGAGGAGTATTAACTGCCATAACAACAGATGCTCCAATACTTAGTATAGATAGTTTAGTTCATCATGCTGGAGAAGCAGTTCGTTCAGGATTAGATGTGGAAAGAACCCTAAGAATGATAACAATAAATCCTGCAAAAATACTTGGAATAGATGATGTAGTAGGAAGTATAGAAGAAGGAAAAGATGCTGATTTATTATTGTTTAAAGGAATACCAACATACAATACAAATGCAAAACTGATTAACACAATAATAGATGGAAAAATTGTATATTCCTCTAATCCATAATAGCGAGGTGTAAAGTGATTCAGATAATGATTGTATTTTCAATTATAGCAGGAATAGATAGGATACTAAATAATAAATTTGGATTAGGAAAGAAGTTTGAAGAGGGATTTAAAGCCATGGGAGATTTGGCTCTAAGTATAATTGGTATTTATAGTCTATCTCCAATTATAGGAGAAAAGCTTATGATTGTATTAGGTCCATTATCAAAATTAATTAATGTAGATCCCTCTGTTTTTTTAAGTAGCATATTAGCAGTAGATTTAGGAGGATACAATACTAGTATTGAAATAGCAAACTCACAAATAATAGGTAAATTCAATGGACTAATATTAGCTTCTACTTTAGGAGCTACTATATCATTTACTATTCCAGTAGCAGTTGGCCTTATATCTAAGGAAGATTTTAAATTCTTTGCTAAAGGAATTTTGGGAGGTATTACTGCCTTACCTTTGGGAATGATTGTAGGTGGAGTTATAATGGGGATTGAATTTATCGACATTGTATACAACCTAATACCAGTCATTATATTTTCCATTTTAATAATTTGTGGACTACTTAAATCTCCAGATAAGATAATTAAGGTTTTTAATATATTAGGTAAGGTTATTGTTATAATTAGCACCATAGGCTTAATATTAAATATAATTAGCTTTATCTTTGGATATAATTTGATTCCTGGTATGATACCTTTAGAAGAAGGTATATTATTAGTTGCCAAAATAGGGATTATACTATCTGGAGCATATCCGATGTTTCACTTTATATCCCAAAAGTTAAATAAATTTCTATTTAATATTAGTAAAAAAGTAGGGCTTGATGAATACTCTATACTGGGTATCTTAAGCTCCTTGGCCAATTGTATTCCCATGTTAGGAATTTATGATAAAATGAATGAAAAGGGTAAGGTAATAAATGCTTCATTTATTGTATCAGGTGCATTTACTTTTGGAGGACAGCTTGCATATATATCCTCTGTTTCACCGGATAATATTAATCCATTTATAGTCAGTAAATTAGTAGGAGGAATTTCTGCTATTTTTATATCTATATTGTTCTTAAGATTAGAAAAGGTTAAGGAGGTCAAATATGACTATTAATGAAAGACTAAAAGAACTAAGGAGTTTAATGAGTGAGAAGGGAATTAATGCCTATATAGTAAATACAGGAGACCCACATCAATCTGAGTATGTGGCAGATTACTATAAAGGAAGGATATGGATATCAGGATTTACAGGCTCAGCTGGTACTGTGGTGATTACACAGGATGAAGCAATTCTATGGACTGATGGTAGATATTTCATTCAAGCTGAAAAAGAACTAGAGGGTTCAGAATATAAATTATTTAAAATGAGGATTCCAGGATATCCAACCTATAGTCAATGGCTAAATGAGAAATTAAAAGATGGAGATACCTTAGGCTTTGATGGAGAAGTATTTTCGCAGTCTTCAGTTGAAAGTTTAGAAAAAGAATTTAAGGGAAAAGATATTAAATTTATTGATGAATATGATTTAGTGGGAGAAATATGGGAAGACAGACCAAGTATTCCTAAGGGAGAGGCATTCATACATGAGGTAAAATATACAGGAAAAACTGGTAAGGAAAAAATAGAAGAAGTTAGAAAAGAAATGGAAAAACAAAATATAGATTATGTTTTAATAGGTAGCCTAGATGATATAGCTTGGACTTATAATATTAGAGGAAAAGATGTATTACATAATCCTGTTGTTATTTCCTATGCCCTAATTTCAAAGAATGAAGCTTATTTATTTGTAGACAAGGAAAAGATAAATTCTGAAGTTAAAACTTTCTTAGATGAAAATAATGTACAAATAGTTGCATATGAAGAAATAATTGACTATATAAAATCATTGGATAAAAATTCGAAAATATATTTAGATAAAAATAGAATAAATAGATGGATATATAAATCAATACCTTCAGAATGTACTATAGCATCAGGAATGGATATTACAACAAAGCTCAAGGGAATCAAAAATCCTACAGAAATTGAAAACCAAAAGAATGCTTATCTAAAAGATGGGGTTGCTTTGGTAAAATTTTTCCATTGGTTAGATAAAAATGTAGGAAATATTCCAGTAACTGAAATGTCAGCACAAAAAAAATTATTAGAATTTAGAAAAGAACAAGAAGGATTTATTGAACCAAGTTTTGGATCTATATCCGCATATAAAGCAAATGCTGCAATGATGCATTATTCAGCTGATGAAAACTCAAGCTCTGAGATTAAAAAGGAAGGTCTATATTTAATTGATTCAGGTGGACAATATTTTGATGGAACTACGGATATTACTAGAACAGCAGTAATGGGTCCAATAACAGAAGAAGAAAAAAGAGACTTTACCCTAACATTAAAGGCTCATATAAATCTGGGAAACGCTAGATTCCTTTATGGTGCCACGGGGCATAGCCTTGATGTGTTATCAAGATACCCATTATGGCAGGAAGGTATAGACTATAAATGTGGCACTGGACATGGTGTAGGCTTTTTACTAAATGTACATGAAGGTCCTCATGGTTTTGCCATGGTGTCAAATACTGTTGTATTGGAAAAAGGAATGATAGTTACCATAGAGCCAGGCGTATATAAGGAAGGAAGTCATGGTATAAGAATAGAAAACGTTGTAGTAGTAGAAGAAGATATAAAAACTGATTCAGGTCAATTTATGAAATTTGAGACAATATCCTTTGTTCCAATAGATTTACAGGGAATAGATGTAGAACTATTAACTGAAAATGAAAGAACGTGGCTAAATGAATATCATAAAGATGTGTTTAATAAACTGTCGCCTTATTTAAATGATGAAGAAAGAGCTTGGTTAAAGGAAGAAACCAGAAGTATATAGAAAAAAGCAAGGGATTTCCTTGCTTTTTTCTCTTTAGGAGCGTACCCAGCAAAGCTATAATTTGCTTACTGAGGAGAGTTCCCTCAAATCCACCGTTTCACTCTACAGTGTGTTATTCTTCTTTTTCTTAAATCTCCATACTATATAAACTACTACACCTATTATTACACCATATGGCAAGAAATATATAAAGGATATAATTAAGTTTTCAATATTTGAAGTAAAGAAGTACAGAGAATTTTTAAATGCATTTACGATCTTAGTAGAAAAAGGAGTCTTATTATTATCCTTAGAACTTAGCTTTGCCACTTCTCTTAGTTCAAAATACACAGTAGAATAATCTACTTTGTCATCCATATCTTTTATATTTATAGTTAAATTTTCTTTTTCATAGATAATAGAACTAAGTTGATTTTCCAAGGCGATAATATCTTCCATTTTCTCTGCTTTATCTAACAGTGCAAGAATTCTATTTTCCTTTGTTTCCAGAAGTCTAAGTCTAGACTCGGTGTCCTTATAAGCTTTACTTATATCTTCCTTAGAAGTGTTTTCTGAAATAACATTGCCTATTTCCTTTAGCTCATTTACAAATTGATTGAGGTTTTCCTTCGGAATCCTTATGGAATGATGAGAGTTTTTTAATCCACTATGCTCAATATAATTATTATAATATATACTTGAGTTTTCCACATAGCCTTTATAATTGGTGATCAATTCATTTAATTTTCCAGTAGTATCCATAAACTCTTTTGTTTCCATAGAAATTGAAACTGTAGTTATTATCTTTTCGGGCTCAATTAGATTATCAATAGAGTTTTCTACTATGGAATCATCCCTAGTATCGGAAGACATATTTTTCTCTGCCTCTATAGGAGCTAAATCATAAGATAATTCCGTTTTTGATATGTTTTTCTTAGCACATCCTGAAATAACTGTGGTGAATAAAATAAAAGTTATTATAAATATCAACCTTTTATTTCTCATTAATCTCATCTCCTTTACCATAATTATACAATGATATACAAAAGTATGGGTTACAAAATTTTTACAAATCTACTTAGATTTAAAGAATCGTCTAAAGAAATTCTTAGGTACGGCTTTTGTAAGTACTAGAATAAATATATAGGCTATGGTGCCTACAAGAAGGCTGGATATAAACACAATAGGACTAGGATTTTGAAGGTTAGACAAATCGTAAGTAGTTAAAAATATAGCTCCAATCATAAATAAAGTTGCCAAAATTGGTTTACCTAGAATATCTATATAATTAATATTAAGCTTAATTACAGAACGTAAGACTATTAAATCTAAAATAATAGTAATAATCATAGATACATAAAATGCAATAAAAAATCCATTAATTCCAAATCGAGGATCTCCTACTAAAACGTAAATAAGAATTATTCTAATAACCATACTGATAATCCCATTTATAGTATCCTGTACCTGTCGATTTAAACCTAGGAGGGCACCAGATATAGTATGCTGTAAAGCCATAAGAATAGTACCAAAGCCCATGGCATATATATAGGGACCAACCTTTGCATCGCTATATAATAATACTGCTAAAGGTTTAGAGAATACAGTATATATTGCTGCCAATGGAAAGGAGATAAGAATAGTTGCCTTTATGGACAAATTTATATCTCTCTTCATCTCCCTATATCTTTTTAAAGCCATCTGCTCTGATAGACTTGGAATTAAATTAAGAACTAAGGCAGAGGTGACTATAAATGATAAGTGAATAAGTGGCATAGCCATCCCCATGATTCTACCAAAGGTTGCCACAGCCTCACTACTACTATATCCTGCAGCCATAAGTCTATTGGGAATCAAAACAGTATTAGTAAATCTAAATACAACCTGAAATGAGCCTGCAATAGTCAGAGGCACTGCCATAGTTAAAAGTTTCAGGAATAAAGGTATACTGCTTACTTTATAGGAGCTTTTTTTCTTTTTATATAAATGTTTTTTAAAAAAATATGACCATAATAAGTCAAAAAATTCTCCAATACTAATACCAAGTAAAGCTATTATGGCTCCATCAATAGGGTCTGTAGGTTTTACATAATAGAGGATAGCCAACACTATGATAAATCTAGTTAGATGTTCAATTATTTGTGCAAGACTAGGAGTTACCATATTCTTCATTCCATAAAAATAGGCCTTTAAGACGTTACTTAAAGAAAGAATAATAATCGCTGGAACCATGAAATATACTCCAAGGATCATATCTTGATTTTTAAGCATTTTAGTAGCAATAATATCTGAGAAAAATATTAAGATTCCACTAAGTAAAATGGCTAGGAAAAAATTAAATATAAATGTTAATTTAAAGATGCCCTCCGCATTATTGGAACCACTTTTAGAGTTTTCTTCTGCGATTATCTTTGTAAGGGCAGTGGGAATTCCAGAAATAGTTATAATCAGAAATGTCATAAGAGTAGACATTCCAATTTGAAATAATCCCATGGCTTCTGCTCCCAAAAGCTTAGATAGGAAAATATCATAAGCAAATCCAATAATCCTCATAAAGAAATTCATAAAAACCATAAATACTGAACCATAAATAAATCCATTTTTATTCAAAAAATCACCTCTTAAAAAAAGTCCAATATTAATTTATATGTTTTTTAAATAATTATATTATCTTTATCAAAAAGACTATTAAGAATATCTTTAGTTTTGCAAAGGGGTGAATTGTAACCTAGAATAAACAGATTGACCAAACCTTCGTTCTTATATATAATATAGCTATGAAAATCAGGTGAAAGCAGTGCTCTAACAGGCGAACAGCAGTTAGAAATTTTGTAAACAATAACTTCATAAGGAGGGGACTATGGAAAGAGTTGCAAATAAAAAAAGCTATATGGTTTTATTGGCAGCAGCAGGTATTAACTTTATTTCAGCCATACTATATGTGTGGAGCGTAATTAGCAAGGCTTTAATAAATCAATTAGGCTGGACAGGTAAGGAAGCATCACTTCCCTATACTACATTAACTATAACTTTTGTAATTGCTATGGTTATATTTGGAAAGATAGTAGATTCAAAGGGGCCTACTATTCCAGCACTAGGTGGTAGTATTTTAGTTGGAGTAGGAGTATTTCTTTCTGGTTTAACTGAGAGTCCAGCTATTATGACAATCACCATGGGTGTTTTAGTAGGTGCAGGATCTGGAATAATAAACGTAGCCACTGCTGCCACAGGGGTGAAGTGGTTTCCACCTGAAAAAAAGGGTATGGTAACTGGAATAGTCGTTGCAGGAGTAGGATTATCCTCTGCATTTTATTCACCTTTAGCTAACTATCTCATAGGGTCTGTTGGCATGGGAAAGACCTTTACTTATCTTGGAGTATTTGTACTGCTTACAGGGATTCCATTATCCTTAATTATAAAAAATCCACCACAGGAATTAATGGAAGCAGGTGGAGAAGTAAATAAAGATAAAAATATAAGTATAGATTACGATTGGAAATATATAATTAAGGATAAGTACTTTTATAAACTATGGGTAATGCTTGGACTATCTTCATCGGCGGGACTTATGATTATTGGGCATATATCTAATATAGCAAAGCTTCAGATAAATTGGGAAGCTGGATTTGTTTTAGTTATTATATTATCTATTTTCAATAGTTTAGGTAGAGTATTAGGGGGTCTTATATCTGACAAAGTAGAAAGACTTACTTTAGTTAGGATAATATTTATATTACAAATGATTAATATGTTTAGTTTTTCCATGTATTCAAATGTGATACTTCTTAGTCTCGGAGTGGCAATAGCAGGATTATGCTATGGAGGAGGATTTTCCATATTTCCAGCCATGGCATCAGATGCCTATGGAAGTAAAAATTTTGGAATGATTTATGGAATATTGTTTACAGCTTGGGGACTAGGGGGAGTAATAGGACCTATGACGGCAGCTACTATATTGGATTCTAGAGGAACTTATAATTATGCATATATGGTGGCTGGAATACTTCTTATAATTGCCATAGGAATTACATTTACAGGGAAAAAGAAATAAATATATTATGAAGTTTTCCATTAGGAATAAAAAAAGCTAGAGTTTCCTCTAGCTTTTTTTATTTATGTTCACAGCTACAATTACAATCCTTTGCCAAATTATATAAAGTCTTCACGGAAACCCCTGTAGCGCCCTTTGGTAGGTATCCAGTTCCAGCAGGTAGATATGATGTTCCAGCTATATCTAAATGAACCCAAGGAATATCATTTACAAATTCTTCTAAGAAAAGTCCAGCAGTTATGGTACCTGCTTGCCTTCCACCAACATTTTTTAAATCTCCAGTAGTTCCCTTTATTAAATCTCTATACTCATCATTTGATGGAAGTTGCCATACAGGTTCTCCAGCTTTCTTAGATGCTTTTTCTACTTCTGACATAAATTCCTCATTATTGGTTATGGCACCAGTATATATACTACCTAAAGCTATGATACAAGCTCCTGTAAGAGTTGCCACATCTACTATTTTATCAGCTTTTTCAATAGTTGCTGCATAGTATAATGCATCGGCTAAAGTCAGCCTTCCTTCTGCATCTGTATTTAATACTTCTATGGTTTTCCCAGCCATAGAACCAATTATATCTCCGGGCTTATAAGCTTCACCAGAAATTAAGTTTTCACAAGCTGCCACTATGGCTACTACATTTTTGTTTAATTTAGACTTAGCAATGGATTTCATAGCTCCGATAACAACCCCAGAACCTGCCATATCTACATACATAGTTGCCATACCTTCTGATGGCTTAATGGAATATCCGCCTGAATCATAAGTTAATCCCTTGCCTACTAAAGCAAGTTTTTCCTTAGATGCTTTATTTCCATTCCATTTCATTATAATAAATTGAGGTTCATTGGCAGAGCCTTTAGATACGGCTAAAAATGATTTCATACCAAGTTCTTCTATTTTTTCTTCACCAAAGACTTCTACTTCAACTCCTAAAGGAGACAATTCTTCCTTTGCTCTAATTGCTAATTCCTTAGGTGTCATAACTATTGCAGGCTCATTTATTAAGTCTCTTGCTAAGAATATGCCTTCTATTATATTGTTGATTTCTTCAATTCCTTCTTCAACTTTATCTTTTTTATCTTCTAGTACATTTAGGAAAAATTCTTTAACTGTAGGTTTTGTTTTCTGTTCTGATAGATATTTTTCAAATGCATATTCTGACTGTAAAAGACCTTCTGCTATGGCCATATTAGTCTCTTTATAGCAAAGATTTTCAAATTTAGGTACTTCTACTTCTGCTGATTCTACCTTATATTTCATCAGCTCTTTACCTAATGTGTAAAAGGCTTTTCTGAGAGACTCAAGAGTTAATTTTTCTTTTTCTCCCAGTCCCAATAGGATGATATTATTTCCCTTAGGTGAAATATCTGAATAGACTTCACCAGAGGCAGCCTTAAAGATTTCTCTCTCTTTTAGATAATCATATAACTCTTGTGATTTATCTAATTGCTCAGTTTCCTTAAAGATAAGTAACACTTCTACTTGTCCACCTTTACCAATCAATATCTTCAACTAAAACACCCCTTTTAATTTATTTAGATACTCTAATTATACCAAATATAATCAGGAAAAAGTAGGCAAAAAAATAAAGACAGCAAATACCTTATGCTGTCTCCTGAATCAATGTTTTAATTATTTATGTGAACTGAACTTTGGTGGGTGGTATAGGACTCGAACCTACGACTTTCACCACGTCAAGATGACACTCTACCAGCTGAGTTAACCACCCTTAAACAGTTCTACAATATATTATCATAAAATTTAAGAATTTACAATATATTATACTGGAATCCTGTATATAATTGGAGTATAATTTATATAGTTGGAGGTGTGCTATGAATAGATCAAAAATGACTAAAATTATAGTATATTTACTTATAGCATCTTTTGTAATATCTATTATTGTACCAATTATAACATTAGGAACTAGCTAGAGTATTGCCAAGGGAAAGGATTCTCTTGGCAATATGTATTTTAAAAAGTTTCACCAGGAAACAGATTATGATTTCAATAAAAGAATTATTCACGGCTTATGAAAGGACTTTAATAAAGATTATGAAATTAGATATAATAGTTATAGAGGTAGTTAAGTCATTGTCGGATATATTATTTTAGTAGAATCAAAGATTAAGAGAGGGTGTGAAAAATGAATAAAGCAGCAATATTATCCTTAGGACTTACAACTATAGTGGGTTTATCCATGGGGGTTGGTAGTTTATTATCTTTTTTTATAAAAGAAACAAATAAAAGATTTTTAGCCATCGCATTAAGTTTTTCAGCTGGAATAATGATATATGTATCTTTTATGGCCATGTTACCAGAGAGTATGGAATTGATAGAATCATATTTTGGAGACCGAAGAGGTCATCTAATAGCTTTAATGGGATTTTTTGGAGGAATGTTAATTACTGCAGCTGTAGAGAAATTAGTCCACAAATTTGGAGGACATTA
Source organism: Tissierella sp. MB52-C2 (assembly GCF_030931715.1). Classification (NCBI taxonomy): domain Bacteria; kingdom Bacillati; phylum Bacillota; class Tissierellia; order Tissierellales; family Tissierellaceae; genus Tissierella; species Tissierella sp. MB52-C2. The sequence continues at coordinate 3,199,808 of NZ_CP133261.1, read as the reverse complement.
TCATGGACATGGTAATCACCACCATGGACCAAATGATGAGCATTTATCAAAACTAGGAATTATGTCAGCTGTTGCAATAGCCATACATAATTTGCCTGAAGGATTGGCAATTTTTACTGCCGGATTAAAAGACATATCTGTAGCAGTCCCAATAGCAGCAGCAGTAATTCTTCATAATATACCATTGAGCATTGCCATATCGGTGCCAATTTATTATTCAACAGGAAGTAAAAAGAAAGCATTTTTATATCCCTTATTTGTAGGTCTTTGCCAACCCTTAGGTGCAATTATTGGGTATTTAATTCTTTCGCAATTTTTCAACGATTTAGTTTTTGGAATTCTTTTTTCCATAGTGGGAGGCATTATGATATTTGTATCATTAGATGAATTACTGCCATCATCTCAGAGATATGAAAATCATCATGTATCTGTATATGGAGCTATAGCAGGTATGATAGTCATGGCATTATCCATGAGTATATTCCATCATCACTAGATAATTAGTATGAATACCCCTTGACCATAGACGTATATTTTTGCTTTTTATAAATATTGCCAGAAGAGTTGCTCTTCTGGCATTTTTTATATATTTACATGTAAAACCTTATTTAAATCCCTTTGCTTTAAGTTCTTTTGAAAATATATATTTGGAAAACAGTTGCTATAATGTCTGTTATCATAAGCACTTTTAGTGCAAAGGATTTTGCAAAGAATAGTAAATAGATTATCTGTATAGATGAATATTTTACATCGGTATTAAAATTATCTATAACAACAATGCAAGTTATCAAATCTCCTAATAATACTTTAATCAAGAATAAGAGTTTGATAGATTTAAAATTAGTATGGCAAAGAAAGGTGGATATTGAATGGAACAAAAGAAGAAAGTACTTTCCCTTGGTACAGTGGCCATGGATGTTATATTAGAAACAAGAGAATTACCGAAAGAAGATGGATTTGGTTTTATAGATTCTGAAAGACTTGTACCTGGAGGTAGTGCTGCTAACCTTTCAGTGGCATTGGCTCGTTATGGTATAGAGGCTTATCAGACTGGGAAAATTGGCGATGACAAATATGGAAATGAATTCCGAAGGACTTTGGTTGAAGATGGTGTTGATGATCGTTTTTTAGTTACTAAACCAAGTGGATCAACTTTACATACATTTATTATAACTACTCCAGGTGGAAAACACTGCATAATTGCAAACCTAGGAGATTCAGTAGCAAACTTACAACCAGAAGAACTTCCAAAAGATATATTGGAGGGAATTGATGTATTTTATACAGATATGTTTTCATCTCGTGCATCGATTTATCTAGGAAAATTGGCTAAAGAAAAAGGCATTCCTGTTGTATATAATATGCAGTGTACGCCGAGCTTTATGAAGACATGTGGCGTTACCATTGAAGAAATACAAGAAATGATTAGCCTTTCTACCGTCTTCTCCAGCGGCCGAGAAGGCTATTTTGAAATGACTGGTGAAGTGGATTATCATAAAGGGGTAGAAATATTTTTCAAAAAGTATCCTGTTCCACAGGGGGTAATCTGTACTGCTGGAGATGAAGGGGTATTATGGCGAGATGCTAAAGATTTTATTCATAGGGATGCCTATCCTGTAGAAGCTATAGATACCACAGGTGCTGGGGATTGTTTCTTAGCAGGATTTATTTATGCTTATTTTTACAAAGGAATGAACAAACAAGAAACTATTGAATTTGCCTCTGCATCAGCTGCCCTAAAATGTATGTATAAGGGTCCAAGAACAAGAGCAACTGTTGAAGATGTAGTACAGTTTATTCGTTCTAATAAATAAACTTGTAGAATTAATACAAAATAGAAAACAGAGAACAGTATAAAGAGATTGCTGTTCTCTTATTGTTTATATAATAATCAAGGGAGGAATAAATTTGAAAGGATATAGGCTGAAGCCTAAGAAGGATCAAATGACTTCAATGGAAAGAATGACGGCTTTTGCAAAGGGAGAAGAAATAGATCGAATACCTTGTAGCATTAGTACTGGAGAAACTATGGCTTCTTTCATAGGCATCAATACTAAAGAATATTATCATTCTGCTGAGAAAATGGTTGAACTGGAACTTGCATTATATGAAAGGTTTGAAGCTGATGGTGTCAGGATTTCAACAACATTAAAGGGAATTGGTGAGGCTATGGGGTCTAAATTACATTATCCAGATAATAGTCTCCAACTATTGGAGACACCTGCCATAAACCATGTAAAGGATATAGCGAACTTAGTACCATCAAATCCTGAAAAGGATGGAAGACTGCCCATTGTACTTAAAGCTTTGAAATTACTAAAAGAAAAGATAGGCAATAAAGCAAAAGTTGGTGTAGGACTGACTGGACCCTTTAGTACAGCTGCCTCAGTAGTAGGAACGGAAAATTTATTAAAGTGGATGATTAAATATCCTAAAGATATCTATATATTGATGGAAATAATAACTGAAGCTAACAATAGATTTATAAAGAAAGCTGCAGAATTAGGAGTAGGAGTAGGATTTTCTGATCCTGTTTCATCTACAAGTCTAATAAGTGTTAAGCATTTTAATGAGTTTTCTGCACCTTATCTAAAGAAAAATGTGGACAAAATAAAAGAGTTAACAGGACGTAGTGCATCCATACATATCTGTGGTAAGAGCAGAGAGATTTGGAGGTCTGTAATGGATACTGGAATTTCAAGCTTTAGCATAGATAATGCAGAGGATCTTGCTGATGCAAAGGAAATAATGGGGGATAGAATAACAATATCGGGAAATGTTCCACCAGTAGATGTAATCAGATTGGGTACTAGAGAAGATGTGTTGAGGGCGGCTAAAATGTGTATTAGAAAAGCTTATGACTCTAAGAATGGATTTGTTCTTTCAGCAGGATGCCAAATCCCTATGAATACACCGGCGGAAAATATTGAAGCGTTAGTTGATGCAGCCAGGATATATGGGAGTTATCCCATTAATAAGGAATTATTATTTAGCGAGGAGTAAACTGTATTTTTGAGATTTAATTATCATAGATAAAATTGATAGAGGTGGTATTTGAATAGATATATTTAATTGTACTATCTAAATTTAGTATGATAGGATAAAAGAGTGTCGATATATGTCGAAAGCCTATTTTAAAATAATCATTGGAAAGGAGCGAATCTCATGCCATTAGTGATATTGAAGATGAGAGAAGGAGTATTAAAAGATAGCAATATGAAGCAAGATGCAATAGAGAAGGTTAGTCGTGCCTTAGCAGAAGCCATAGGCAATGAAGACTATTATACTAAGACTACTGTAATCATTGAAGAACATCCAAGTGAAAATTGGGGATATGGCGGCAAATCCACTTGCTCAAAATAATAACCAGAACATTCAGATGATTTAATTTTTTAAATATAATTTCGACAAAATGTTGAGCAATTATTTTTGTACAAAGGCGATATAATTAAAGCTCAACTAATAAATTAGGTAATCATAAATTAATTATACTTTAATTCCGGTACAGGGAAAAATAATAATTACAAAAACTATAAGTTTAAAAGAAAGGGAGATACAAGTGAAAAGACTACTTAGTTTAATTATGGCAATTATGATGATAGTAACACTTAGTGCCTGTACAAAAAAAGATGTAGAACCAAATAATGTAGAACAAGGACAACCAGCAGCTGCAGGAGAAGAAATTGTAGAAGATGGAATTGCAAAGAAAGCCTGTTTAATAACAACAACACCATTAGGAAACGACTTTACAGATTTAATATGGAGTGGTTTTCAAGAGTTAGAGAAAAAGGGATGGGAAGTTAAAGCAATTGAAGTATCAGAGGCATCAGAATATCCAGAGCAAATTAGAGCAATGGCAGCTCAAGGATATACAGCTATGTTTACTATGTTTGATGAATTAAGCACGGTAGCTTTAGAGCTTTCAGACGAGTTGGCAGAAACTTATCCAGATCTTCATATATTTATGTTAGATACATATATGGAACATGATAAGAAAAACGCAACAAGTGTATCTGTTGATCCATTTGAATCATCTTTTGTAGCAGGTTATGTAGCTGCAAATATGACAGAAAAAGATATAGTTGGTTGGATTGGACATAAGGATATACTAAAAGTTCAAAGATTCCGTGATGGATATACAGCAGGTGTTAACTATGCTAACAATGGAAAAACTATAATCTCTGCATTTACAGGAGACCCATTTGATCCAGTCAAGGGACAAGAGACAGCTAAGACAATGATTCAAAATAATGATGTAGATATTATATATCAAAGTGCATATTTAGGAGGACCTGGAGTAATATCAGCCTGTGCTGAAGCAGGTATTAAAGTTATCGGTGTTGATGACTGGCAAGGAGATATAGATCCAGCTGTATTCTGGTCAGCAGTTAAATCAATGGATATTGCAGTTATATCCTTAGCTGAAGATCATGCAGCAGGAAAAGAATTTGAAACATCAGTGGATTTTGACCTAAGTTCAGGTGGTGCCGTTTATGATGAAAGAGATGAAAAAAATATTCCAGAAGAATTATTAGTAAAAGTTAATCAATTAATTGATGATATTAAAAGCGGTAAAATAGATGTTTATGAAGGATTCGAACAATATAGATTAAATTATTAATAATATTTTTAAAATATAGGAACGTTTAATCGTTCCTATATTTGCATATCAAGGAGATAGGGATATGGAAAAAGATAAATTTGTATTGGAAATGCACAATATCAGCAAGAAATTTAAAAATCTACTGGCCAATGATAATATTACATTTAAAGTTAGGTCAGGTACAGTACATGCACTGATTGGAGAAAATGGTGCTGGAAAAAGTACTTTAATGAATATATTAACCAATATTCAAAACCCTGATAGTGGTCAGATATATCTTCGTGGGGAGCAGGTAAATTTTAAAAATCCCCTAGATGCAGTGAGACATGGAATAGGAATGGTATATCAAGAATTCATGGTTTTTCCAGAAATGACAGTTTTGGATAATATAATAATGGGATTTGAACAGAAAAAGGGAATTTTCATAGATTATAAAGAATCTAGAAGAAGAGTTGAAGAAATCTGTAAAAAGTATAAATTTAATATTCCTATTGATGCGAAAGTAGATGAACTACCTGTTGCTGCATTGCAACAGGTAGAAATAATAAAGGTCTTATATAGAAATGCTGATATTATAATATTAGATGAGCCCACATCTGTATTAACTCCTCAAGGAGTAGAGAGTCTATTCCATGCCATAAGATTTTTAGTGGCTCAAGGAAAAACAATAATACTCATAACTCATAAATTGAAAGAAGTATTAGAAATAGCTGATGATATTACAGTCCTAAAAAATGGTCGAGTGACAGGAACTTTATTATCTAAAGATACAAATGAATTAGAACTAGCTAGGCTTATGGTTGGGAGAGAAGTAATATTACAGGTTGAAAAACCAGAATACAATATTGGAGAGATTATATTAAAGGTTGAAAATCTATCAGTTAAAGATTCTTCAAGAGTAGAAAGAGTTAAAAATGTTAGTTTTAAAGTACAGGCTGGAGAAATCGTAGGTATATCTGGAGTAGCAGGTTCGGGACAAACTGAGTTAGTGGAAGCATTAGTGGGATTATCAAATGGTAATATAGAGGGACAAATACTATTCAATGGAGAAAATATAATAGATCAAACAGTGGCTAAAAGGCGTAAATTAGGAATTGGCTATATTGCCCAAGATAGGTCAGCAGTAGGCACTAATAAAGAGGGAACTATATGGGAAAATGCAATAATGGGATATCATAGAGCCAAAGGATTTAGAACTAAACATTTACTTGATTATGAAGATATAAATTCATTTACAAATAAAATAATTAAAGACTATGCAGTAAAGATACAAGGAGTAGAGGATAAAGTAAAAACACTTTCTGGTGGTAATATACAAAAACTTTTAGTGGGACGTGAGTTTCTACAGGGACAAAAGCTTCTAATTATAGAAGATCCTACTAGAGGAATTGATATTGGTTCAGTTGAATTCATATGGAATAGAATAATTCAGATGGCAAAAGAGGGAGTGGCAGTTTTATTGATTAGCCATGAACTCAATGAAGTAATGCAGCTTTCTGATAGAATATTAGTAATGTATAATGGCTCAATGATTGAACATAAAGACAGCAGATCATTAACAGAAGAACAGATAGGTCTTATGATGTTAGGCGGTGAAATCCATGAAGCTTAAGATTAGTCATGAGGTTAAGAAAACAATATTAAGATATGGAATATCCATTATATTGACACTTTTATTTGGAGGTATTCTGATTGCCATTCAAGGAGAAAGTCCTTTGGAAGCTGTAGGACATATTTTTGAAGGTGCCTTTGGAAATAGAATAAATATTGGAAATACAATTCGATGGGTTATATCAAGCTTAATGGTAGGAGGAGCGGCTACAGTTGCCTTTAAATCAGGAGTTTCCAACCTAGGTATTGAAGGCCAGCTATATATGGGAGCATTATCAGCAGCTATAATTGGATATTCTTTGGAATTACCTCAAGGATTACATATAATAGTCTGTCTGTTAGCTGCATCTATACTTGGAATGTTATATGCGTTAATACCAGCATTGCTGAGGATGTATTTTAAAATCAATGAGCTTGTAACAACTCTAATACTTAATTTCATAGCAAAATATTTAACCGAATATATAACCATGTGGGTAATAATGGGAGGACAGCAGTCTGCCAATGGTTCTGCATCTATAACGACTCCACAGATACTCAATACTGCGAGACTATCTACAATTATTAAAGGTACAACTGCCAATACAGGAATCTTTATAGCATTGGGAATTTTATTTTTCATAGCATTTATTTATAAATATACTTTAGAGGGCTATGAATTTACTCAAATAGGACAAAATATGAATTTCGCTAGAATGGGCGGAGTGAATATCAATAAATCATTTATAATGGTTTTTCTAATGTCAGGATTAATATCTGGAATGGGTGGAGGTATAGAGGTAACTGGTTCATATTATAGATTTATGCCTAATTTCAGTAATAATTTAGGTTGGGATGGAATTATGATAACTCGTGTAGCAAATAATAACCCAATTGCAGTAATAATCGTTTCTATTATATGGGGAGCTTTAAAACAAGGGTCATTACATATGGAGCGTATGACTACATTAAACAGGCTCGTAGTTATTATAATTCAAATGTTATTTGTACTATTTGTTTCTATTGATTATGATAATTTATTTAGCAAATGGAAGGAAAAAATAAAATTAAAGAAAACTAATTATAAAGGAGGATCCTCAATATGTTGACTATAATGGAAATTTTATTTGGAACTGTAACATGGTCAGCTACATTTCGATTGAGCACTCCAATTATATTAACAAGTGTAGGTGGTTCATTTAGTAAACAAACTGGAACATTTTGTATTGCATTTGAATGTTTTATGCTTTCAGCAGCATTTTTTGCTGCATGGGGAAGTTATTTATCAGCAAATCCCTATATAGGTGCTTTGCTCGCCATAGTTGCGGGAGTAATTCTTGCTGCAGTCTTTGGTGTATTTGTCCTTCATTTTAATGCAAATCCAATGATAGTAAGTATAGCACTTAATTTTGGATCATGGGCAATGACCACCTTATTATTAACTAAGGTATTTAAGGTAAGGGGATTTTTTCACAGTCCTAAAATTGTGAATTTCCAACCTATAGATATACCTATTTTAAGATCAATCCCATATATCCATAAGGTTTTAAATAATCAAATCATATTAGTATATATAGCTTATATCTCCATATTTATTGGAGCTATAATCATGTATCAAACTCCCTTTGGGCTAAGACTTAGAGGTATTGGAATAAACCAAGTAGGAGCACAGACCTCTGGAGTAAATATATTGAAATATAGATGGATAGCATTGATTATTATGGGGGTAATGTCTGGCTTAGGAGGTGCATATATGCCTTTATCAGGCCTAAGTATGTTCTCAGAAAATATGACAGCAGGTCGTGGATTTTTAGCCTTTGCAGCTATACTTGTAGGGAAGGGTAATCCTTTAAAAGCCGCATTTATAGGCATGTTATTTGCTTATACCAATGCAATAACCCTTACCTTAACATCCTTCGGAGTACCTACTCAATTATTGCAAATGCTGCCTTTTGTAGTAGTTATTTTAGTATTGATAATTAGTAATTTGAAGAATTTCAGCAAGAATCCTATAATAGATAATCAATAGCTGGAGGTGGACATATTGATATATAAAAATATAGATGAAACCAAAGCAGATGTTTTAAAGGAAATAAAAAACCCAAGTTTAACATATCATCAGATAGTATCAAGATTAGCCAAAATAGCAGAAAATCAACTTCCATATCCTGAGGGTGTTGATGAAAAATACTTTGAGTTATCGGAAAAAGATATAATATCAGATCTTGGTGAGGGACATGCCATATTTACTCCACGATATATATTGCCAAATTATGAAAAGCTTTTGAAAGAAGGCTGTGAGTTTTTAAGATTAAAACCAGCCAAGACATTGACAGAGGCAATAAATTCTCTTTTAATATTTTATCATCATGTGCCATCCTTTAGTAATTATCCAGTATTTATTGGAAGAATAGATAAATTATTAGACCCATATATTGAGGATGAAGATATGGCAAGGGAACAGATTAAATGGTTTCTAATTCATCTGGATAGAACTATAAATGATAGTTTTTGTCATGCCAATATAGGACCAGAAGAAACATTGGCAGGGAATATAATAATTGATTTAGAAAAGGAATTACAAAATGCCATTCCAAATATGACGCTATTATATGATAAAGAAAAAACTCCAGATAAGTTTGCTGTTAAATGTATAGAATCTTCTCTTATATGTGCAAATCCTGCCTTTGCCAACGATAAAATGTTTAGAAAAGATTTCGGTGATGATTATGGTATAGCAAGCTGCTTTAACGGACTTCCATCAAATGGAGGAGCTTTTACATTATCAAAGATTAGATTAAACAAAGTAGCTTTGAATTCAAAATCCATGGAAGAATTTTTTGAAAAGGACTTACCCTATGCCATAGATATATTGTGTGATTTTATGGAAAGGAAAATCAGATTTTTAGTAGAGGAGAGTACCTTTTTCAAAACTAATTTCCTAGTAACAGAAGGATTTATAGACCTTAATAGATTTGTAGGAATGTTTGGTATAGTTGGTATGCATGAATGTGTTACACATTTAATGAAAATTCAAGGAAAACCATTTATATATGGAAAGGATCAGGAAGCAAATAAACTAGGGTTAAAAATAATGGATTTTATAGATAATAGGGTGAAGAACTTTAAGAGCAAGTATGGAAAATCAATGAATAATCGTTTTTTACTTCATGCTCAAATAGAATCAACAGCAGAAACTACTGCTGGAGTTAGAATAGCCAATGGAGAAGAACTCCCTATATATGCTCATTTAAGACATTCAGGTCTATTTCATAAATATTTTCCATCAGGAGTCAGTGACCATTTTCCATTTGACAGTACAGCAATAAATAATCCAGAGGCTATTTTAAATATATTTAGAGGTGCCTTTGAAGTTGGCATGAGATATATTTCAGCATATACACAGGATGGAGATTTAGTTAGAGTAAGCGGGTATCTAGTGAAGAAATCTGATCTTGAGAGACTTAAAAATGGTATACACGTGAATTATGGCAATATAAGATATGGAAAAGAGCAGATATTAGAGCATAATATATTAGATAGAATGGTGAGAACTACAGAGGAATAATCCTAGATAAAATAATATTAATTTAAGGAAGTGAAGATTTAATGAATGTAGAAACAAAATTTCTTGTAGAAACAGCTTTATTGACCCATGGCTTAAAATCCATCGATAATGAAACTCTTCTTGAGTTATGGCCTTGGGAACATAGATGTATAGCCTGGGTTGATAAGGGAGAAGTAATAATAGGAGATATAGAGGAGTTTATTGGCTTTAGAGCCAGAGCAAAGGAATTGATACGTATAGATAGAGATATTTTTATAGAGTCCTGTAATAAGGGTATAAGTGGTGCATTAACTGCCTCTGGGACTATGATGGCAGCAAAGGAAAAAGGAATTCGGATTGCAGTAACTGCTGGAATGGGTGGTACTGGAGATATTGTAGGAGAAGAACTATGTGCAGATTTACCTGCTATAGCAACTATGAATGTAACATTGATAGCTACTTCACCAAAGGATGTTATAGATATAGAGGGAACTATTAAATGGCTATTAGAACATAATGTCAGCATATGGGGAAAAGATACAGATACTATAGATGGTTTTATGCTAACCACTAAGTCAATTAAACTTACAGGTAAATATAGTGGACAACCTTTAGGAGAAAAAACATTACTATTAAATCCCATACCAAATGAGATTAGATTAAAAGATTTAACTATAATAGAAAAAGCTAAAAATGCAGGTAAAGAAGCAGAAGAAAGAGGAGAATATTATCATCCCGCAGCAAATGCTATGATAGATAGGCTTTCATTTGGAAAATCCTCTGAACTGCAATTAAAGTCATTAATTGAAAATAGTATTTGGGCAAATGAATTAACCATATAAAAGACAGTAATTTATTGAATAATACTCTATTAATACTAGCTATTTTACACTTTGTAGTAAATTCACCCATAATTAGATTAATAATATTACATTTAATAAATATAAAAGAATTTTAGCGATGATTTCACCATAAATTGTAGCTATAAATTGAACTGTTAGTATTTGGAAAAACAATTAGATTAGCTTTTAAAATTAATATACACTGATAAAAGATGTTAAAAGTTAACTAATAAGAACTTTATTGATTAAGGGAAAAAATCAGATTATGGGAAGGAAAGGAAGACAGTGAAAATATGATAGAAATTAAAAACCTTAGGAAATTCTATGGTAATTTGGAAGTATTAAAAGGTATAGATTTACAAATTGAAGAAGGCAAAATATTTGGATTAGTGGGAAGAAGCGGAACCGGAAAATCAACCTTGCTTAGATGCATAAATGGCTTGGAGAAATATAATGAAGGAAGTTTATATGTAGGTGATGTTGATGTAAAAAATCTTTCAGAAAAGGAACTAAGAAGTTTTCGAAAGGATATAGGTATGATATTTCAACATTTCTCATTGCTGGAAAGGCTGACGGTCTATGAGAATATAGCTTTGCCTTTGAGATGCTGGAATTATGACAAATCCTTTATAGACAAAAGGGTACGGGAATTGTTGGAGGTAATAGATATACCAGATAAAATCAACTCAAAACCTAGAGAATTATCAGGAGGGCAAAAGCAAAGGGTTGCAATAGCAAGAGCATTAGCCATGGAACCTAAGATACTTTTATGTGATGAAGCAACATCCGCATTAGATCCTAAAAGTACTAAATCTATAATCTCATTGTTGAATAAGATTAATAAAGATTTAGGAATAACAATGGTGATTGTTACCCATGAAATGCCCGTTTTGAGAAGTATATGCGAAGAAATAGCAATTATTGAAGATGGAAGGATTGAGGCAGTTGGACCAGTAGATAAAGTGTTTCTAAATCAACCTCCAGCCTTAAAGAACCTTATAGGACAGAAGGAAATAGCTTTACCTGAAATAGGAGTAAATATCGAGATATTTTATTCTCAAGATAATGCTTCTCAGCCTATTATTACAAAGATGGCAAGGGAGCTTAATATAGACTGCATAATATTAGGCGGAGAGATGGAAAACTATAAAAATAGTCCATTAGGTTCAATAATAATAAATATACCCAATGATGAATTTAATAATGTAAGGAAGTATCTTGATGAAAAAAATGTTATTTGGAAATATTTTGAATTAGATGAGGAATTCTTAGGAGAGGAGGAAATATGTTGAATAGTGAATTTTGGACACTATGGCTAAAATATTTTAAAAAGATAATTGGACCATCTATTTTTGCCACATTGAGGATGGTTATAGCCACAGTAACTATTGGATTTGCCTTGGGATTTGGTCTTGCAATATTGCTTACAATCTATGGACCAGACGGTTTAAATCCTAAAAAGAAGATATATAAGCTACTTGATTTCCTTGTTAATACCATAAGGTCGTTTCCAATATTGATACTTATTGTTGCCATATCTCCTTTAACTAGAAAGATTGTAGGCACTACTGTAGGTGAAAAGGCGGCTATATTGCCTTTATCTATTGCTGCAACTGCATTTATTGCAAGAATGCTGGAAAATAGCTTTAGAGAAGTGGACAAGCAGCTTGTAGAAGCAGCTAGATCCTTTGGTGCAACAGATATGCAGATTATATTTAAGATTATTGTTAAGGAATCTGTACCCTCTATAATATCCATTGCTACCATGTCTACAATTACTTATATTGCAAGTACAACTATAGCAGGAGCAGTAGGAGGAGGAGGATTAGGTGCTGTAGCTTTGAACTATGGATATCAAAGCTTTAATAATTCAATACTTTATACATCTGTATTTATACTATTTATAATGGTAATAATTACTCAGGCAATTGGGTCCTGGTTATATAAAAAATTCTTATAGATTCAGGAGGTGAAAATTAAATATGTTAGATATTAATACTAGTTCAATTTTGCTAGAATCTTTATTGGAATTAGAGAGAAAAGCAGTAGGTATAAAATTTATATTTGAAAAGGAAGAATATGATGAATTTAAAGCCAACACAATAGATAATATGATGGCGTATTGTACCATGGTAAGAAATGCATCACGGGGTAAATCCTATAAGGTTTGTTTGAAAAACTTCGCATGTCTTGGTGCAGCTATGGCATTAGGTTTATTAAAACCGAATAATGGAACTATATCAGGGAGAAGACGTTCAGAAAATGGGTCATATAAAGATTTATGCATTAGCAGAAGTTTATCAAGGGATATGGTATATTGCCAGCATGAGATTTATGGAGTTGGAATAATGCCATTAGAACAATATGAAGAAAACCCAGACGTAGTTATAATAATAACCGATCCATATAATGCCATGAGAATTATACAGGGGAATGCCTATCATAATGGACAAGCTAAAGGGATAAAAATGGCAGGAATGCAGGCATTATGTCAGGAATGCACTTCCTTTCCATTTGAAACTAACGAGATTAATATATCAATGATGTGTTCTGGCACAAGATTTTTAGCGCAGTGGAAAAGAGATGAGCTGGCTATAGGAGTTCCATTTAATAAATTTGCAACTATATTAGATGGAATAAAGCAGACTGTAAATCCTTTGGAGCGAAATCCTCAGAAGAAAATAATTGAGAAAAAGCTTAAAGAAAATAATTTAGAGGATACTTTAAATATTGAATATAACAAAAACTATGATGATGGAGCATACATAGGTATAAAGGGTCTAGATAACTATAAATAAAAGTAAAATAGTCAATGGAGGCGAAATAATGAAAAAGAGAAAAAGAATACTAATTTTTATGATGAGTTTGATAATCTTATCTACCATATTGACGGCTTGTGGAGAAGATGATAAAAAGCAGGATGTTATAGTTAATTCAGATGATGAACTAGATAATAAAACTAAGATAGAAGAAAAGAAAAAATTTACAGTTGGATGTATGCCCCTAAATGAACCAGCGGTTCAAATAATGAAGGAATTGCTTGAGTCAAAGGGCTACGACCTAGAGGTAACTGTATTTGATGGTAATCATCTTCCTGCTGTAGCTCTTAAGGAAGGTAATATCGATAGTCTGATTCTCAATCACTTACCTTGGATAAATACTTTTAACCAAGAAAATAATACTAATCTTACTATGGTAGAGCCTTATGTTTACTATTCTTATTTTGCAGTATATTCATCTAAATATAATAGTATAGATGAATTGCCACAAAATGCCCAAATCGCAATAGCAGGTGACCCTACTAATATGGATAGAAGTTTGAGGGTGCTTAGAGATGCAGGCCTTATTACTTTAGGTGAGAAAACAGGAAATTTTTATTCGCTATTAGATATTGAGGATAATCCTAAAAATGTAAAATTGATTGAAACGGAAACTACTGCAACAGTTAGAAGTATTGAAGATGTAGATGCAATAATAACTTTCTCCAGTACAATGAAGATGGCTGGATTTGATCCAAAAGTATATCTTTATGAAGATGAAAGTTCTACTCAATTTCCAACAGGCCTAGTTGTACAACCAGAAAATGTTGATGTAGAGTGGGTAAAGGCTTTAATTGAAGTTACACAAACAGATGAGTTTAAAGAAAAATTTAATGAATTTTATGGTGGTGCATATAAATTATTTAATGACTAGATTGGCAAGGTAGATAGTAAATAAGACATATTTTTGATGATTATTACTTAAATTAATAATGGTTAACCAAAGAACCAGAGAAGAAATTTCACTGGTTCTTTGTAAATTCTTATTTATCAACTAGATAGGATAAAAAATTATATGTAGAAGAAATAAAGTACATAAATAAGACTATGAGCAGGTTTGTTAAATTCAAAACATATTATTTTATTCTATAGCAATCATAACATTGATAGATAATCACAATTAGAATACAATTGTCAATTAATATACAATGGTAATTAATAAGTCTAGCAAATCAAGGAGGTTAAAGGATGAACAAAGAAAAATTATTTGGAGAAATAAGTGAAGCCGTGGTAGAGATGGAGGATGAATTAGTAGAGGAACTTTGCAATAGATCACTAGAGTTATCCATACCGGCTGATGAAACCATCACCAAAGGCTTGGTAGTAGGAATGGATAAGGTTGGACAACTCTATGAAGAGCAAGAATACTTTTTACCAGAGGTGCTTACCTGTTCAGATACATTAAACATAGGATTAGATATATTGAAACCCCATATAAAGGCAGAAGCTACAGACAATCCTATTAAGGTAGTTATAGGAGTTGTGGAAGGAGATACCCATGATATAGGAAAGAATTTGGTCAAAATAATGACCGAATCATCAGGTATTGAGGTATATGACTTAGGCAGAGACGTCCCATTAAAAAATTTTATCATAGTAGCAGAAGAAGTAGGAGCAGACTTTATCTGTATGTCAACTCTGATGACAACTACTATGATGGGGATGAAAACTGTAATAGATACCTTAAAGGAAAAAAATATAAGAGATAAATATAAGGTAATGATTGGTGGAGGGCCTATATCCCAAAGATTTGCAGATGAAATTGGAGCAGATGCATATACTGCAGATGCAAATGAAGCAGTAAAGAGAATGAAATCAATGATAGCTAATTAATTGATTGGAGGGGTAAAATTGAAAAAGGATCAAATGACTCCAAAGGAAAGAATGACAGCCTTCGCTCAAGGACTTGAAATAGATCGTATACCGTGCAATCCACATATGGGAGTGACTATGGCACCATTTATAGGTATCACTCTAAAAGAATATTATCATTCAGCAGAGAGAATGGCAGAACTAGAGATAGCATTGTTTAAACGATTAAGACATGATGGTGTAAGTGTCTCAGCTACTTTAAGGGGAGTTGCGGAGGCCATGGGTTCAAAAATGTATTATCCTGATAATAATATTTCACTTATGGATGCACCTGCTATAAAAAATGTAGATGAAATAGAAAGTTTAAAACCTTCCAACCCTGAAAAGGATGGCAAACTACCTTTAGTTCTCAAGGCTGTACAGATTATAAAAGATAAGATAGGACATGAGGTAAATGTTGGAGCAGGATTGGCTGGACCTTTTAGCACTGCTGCTTCGGTGGTTGGTACGGAAAATCTATTAAAATGGATGCTAAAATATCCAAATAAGGTTCATACATTAATGGAGATAGTAACTGAATCTAATAATAGGTTTATAGAAAAGGCTGCAGAACTAGGTATAGGAGTAGGATTATCAGATCCTGTTTCATCCACAAGTCTAATAAGTGTTAAACAATTTAATGAATTTTCCGCACCATATATTAAGAAAAATGTGGATAAGATGAAATCCTTGACAGGATGTAGTCTTTCAATTCATATTTGTGGTAAAAGCAAAGGTATCTGGGAATCTGTTATGGATACGGGGATTTCAAGTTTTAGCATAGATAATGTAGAAGATCTTCAAGATGCTAAGGAAATAATGGGAGATAGAATTACAATATCAGGAAATATTCCACCAGTTGATGTAATACAAAAAGGTACCAGGGAAGATGTACTTAGAGCGGGCAAAGAATGTATTAGAAAGACTTATGGAACTAAAAAAGGATATATACTTAGTTCTGGATGTCAGATTCCAAAGGATTCGCCAATGGAAAATATTGATGCATTAATGGATGCGGCCAGGATATATGGTAGCTATCCTATCAATGAAGAACTATTATTTAGTGAAGATTAGGAGAAAATATAATGAATGAAAAAGAGAGATTGCTAAAAATCCTTAGGGGTGAGAACGTAGATAGACCTCCTGTAATATGTCCCGGAGGCATGATGAATGCAGCAGTTACAGAACTCTTAGGAGAGATAAATGATAATCATAATACTGATTTAGATGCTATGGTGTCTACTGCTATTAAAGTGAGAGAAATCATAGGGTTTGAAAACTATGGGGTACCTTTTTGTATGACTTGCGAATCAGAGCCTTTTGGTGTAGTCATTAGTGAAGGTGATAAAAACAACGAACCAAGGATACTAAAATATAATGATTCTGATTTGGAAGAAATTATGAGAAATTTCAATCCCAAATTATCTATAAATTCAAAGGGTCAGACTGTAATCAAAGCAATTGAAAGGTTAAGGAACGATGAAATTCCTGTAATTGGAAATATTACAGGACCAATAAGCACAGCCACTTCAATTGTAGATCCTCTTAAACTGTTTAAAATGCTAAGAAAAGAACCTGATGAAGCATATAGATTTATTGAATATGTGAATAATTATCTGATAGAATACGCAAGAAAAATGGTAGGAGTAGGTGCTGATCTTATTGCAATTTCAGACCCTACAGCAACAGGTGAAATATTAGGTAAGAAAAACTTTGATAAATTTGCAATGCCTATGTATGTTAAGTTTTTAGAGGCTATGAAAGAGATAGATACTCCTGTAATCATTCATATATGTGGTGATGCAAAGACAATAATTGATAGCTTAAACTCTTTAGATGTAGAAGCACTTAGCTTTGATTCTATAGTAAATATGAGATTCGCCAAATCAAAACTTAGTACAAGACTCATGGGCAATGTAAGTACATTACTTATACAAAATGGGCCCATAGACAAGATTATCTCAATTACAAAGAATGCAATGGATTCTAAGGTAGATATTGTATCTCCAGCATGCGGCTTAGGTATGTCTACTCCAATAGGAAATCTTAGGGCTATGACAGACTATGTGAAAGGAAGTATATAATGCCTATAGTAAAATTCATTAAAGAGAATATAGATATTGAAGTAGAGAAAGGTACAATTTTACTAGAAGCTATTAGAGAAGCTAAGCTAAAGATTGAAACTCCATGTAATGGCATGGGATCTTGTGGCAAGTGTAAGGTAATAGCAAGGGGACGACTATCTGAAACTAGTGATAGAGAAAGAAAAATCATAGATGAGAATAAATCTGAAAGATTGTCCTGTATGGCAATAATACTTGGAGAAATAGAAGTGGAGCTTATGGAAAATGAAAGGATTTTAAAGACTATTAACAAAGGGTTTAGTATTCATGTTTCAGTAGATAGTCCTGTTAAAATTAAAAAACTTCCTAGGATCAATGAAGATAGTTCTATTCCATATGTTGACTATTTAGGATATGAACTTAATTCAGTAGGATTATATAGAAAAATTAGTATATTAGAAAAAAACAATTTTGAAGAATTATGGGGAGTTGTATTTGAGGATAAATTATTAGATATAAAGAGTCACAAAAATAATATTCTAGGAATTGGAATCGACATTGGAACCACGGGTATCTCTTATTATTTAATAGATTTATTCAGTGGGGAAATAATAGACAAATTGTCATCCTTAAATCCTCAGACTCAATATGGAGGAGATGTGTTAACGAGAATTACATATTGTATGGAAAATCCATTAGGAGCTATTAAGCTTCAGGAATTGATAGTAGATGAAATAAATAATTCAATAAAAATCTTAACAGGGAACAGCTATAATATAGATGATATCTATCATATTATAATTGCTGCCAATACTACTATGCTTCATCTCCTACTGGGAGTTGATCCAACTTTATTGGCTAAGGCTCCCTATAGGTCAATATTTTTAAATCCAAAGGATTTTAAAGCAAAAGATATATCTATTGAAGCCAATGATGAAGCCATCCTTAGTATAATTCCATCGGCTTCATCCTATGTAGGGGGAGATATAGTATCTGGTATTATGGCATCAGGTTTTAAGAACGATGAGAAAGCTGTATTTATAGATATTGGCACCAATGGTGAAATGGCAGTTTTAAAGGATGGAATGATAATAGCCACATCTACTGCGGCAGGTCCTGCTCTAGAGGGGATGAATATAGAATGTGGCTGTCGTGCACAAAAGGGAGCAATTGAAACCTTTGATATAGATGAGGAATTTAATATTAGCTATAATACAATCGGAGATGATAAACCATTAGGAATCTGCGGAAGTGGGCTTATTGACATAGTAGGAGCCTTAGTAAAAAGAAATATCCTCTTGAAAACTGGAAGATGGAATAAAAATTTAAACTCTAAACTCGAAAATAGATTAGTAGATAAGAAATTTTATATAACAGAAGATATATATATTTCTCAAAAGGATATAAGACAGATTCAACTGGCAAAGGGAGCCATAGCCACTGGTGTAATTTTAATGCTGGAGGAAATAGGACTAAATATAGAAGAAATATCAAAGATATATATTGCTGGTGCATTTGGATACCATGTTAATCCCTCTAATATGAAAATAATAGGGCTTATTCCTAAGGGATTTAAAGGAGATATAAGCTTTTTAGGTAATACTTCCTTAGAAGGAACTAGGTTGGCATTAATTAATAAAGGATGTTTTAAGGAGACATATAATATTAGTGAAAACATAGAAGTGTTGGAATTATCTCTTAGGGAAAACTTCCAAGATGTTTTTGTATCTCAATTAAATTTTTAGAAAAGGTGAGAATATGGGAGCTATAAGTATTTTTAAATGTGTAGGAAAGGAAGTCGAAATAATATCTGATAGTATTCTAGAAGGATTAAATATATCATATGAAGAATCAAATAAAAATGCTTATGAGATGGCTATATTGGCAAAGGCTTTAAAAGAATATAGAAATGAAAAATATTGTAAATTACCTTTCTGTCATACTGTAGAAGCTGAGGCTTTCGGTTCAAAAGTAATTTTTGATCAAAAAGTAGGCAATAGGATTGAAAAATATAAAATCAATGATATAAATTTATTTGAAGATATATCAGAAATAGATTTAAACATGGGAAGAATTGCTGAAGTTCTAAGGGCAATAAATATCCTAAAGAAGAATGAAGAAAATGTAATCCTCAATATAACAGGTCCCTTTAGTGTAGCTACATCTATTATGGATAGTGGGTTGTTCTATAGATCTGTCAGAAAAAATAGAGAAAAGATTAATAAGCTTTTAGAAATAATAGAAAGCAGTATAGTAGAGTTTATCCTAGCAGGAATCAAACAAGGAGTAGATTTCATTTCCTTTGCAGATCCTGTAGGTACTATGGATATAGTTGGACCTAAGATATATAAAGATATATCGGGACAATCTACATATAATATATTAAAAAGAGTTGAAAGTCGATTGGGAAAAACTATAATTCATATTTGTGGAAAGACTTCTACATCTTTGGAAGCCATAGGACTTATTGAAGTTGAAAGAATAAAGGCTGAAGGACAAGATTATTTAGATATAATTAAAAACATAAAAGAAGAACGAAAAGATATAAAATTCATAGGTCATTGGTGTTTAAATCTAAATAAATCTAATGGTGAAATTATCAATTGTAAAATAAAATAAAGAAATAGAGATGATTATCAAAAATCATCTCTATTATTTATGTATTTCCAATTCTATTAGTTCCCGTAATAGGGCCCAGTGTTAAGTCTAATAAAAGATTTATCACTGGGCTATTAGACTAATGAGTAAAGGAGTCTTTATATCATGAATAGAGTAATAAGCTCTTATAACAAGTAAAAAATTTATAATAGGTATTTAATTTTATCATTTACCTACTTAAAAATGTTTCTTTACATAATTATAACATATATAGCAGAGATTTGTAATATAAATTATGAAAAATTAGCAGTAGCCAAATTTTGGCAAAAAATATAGGACTTTATTCCTAATTATGATATGATTAATAGAAAGTAGTGACCAAATACATACGGGGGGATAAGGTAAATGGGCATGTGTATTATTAAGGATAAACATTATAATATCAAGACCTGTTTTAAAGCCATTATCAGTTTTTGGTTTATCATACTAGTTAGTCTAACTCTTTACTCTAATCATAAAATAAGCCGCAATGTGGAACGGCAAGTTGGTGATAGGGCTATTATTTTAGCAACATATATAGCAAATACACTAGAATTGACAGATGAAGATATAGTGTACCTAAAATCTCTATCCTTTGAAGAGTTATTAAAGAGTGAAACAAATCAAAAATTTGAAAAGAACGCTAGAACTATAATGGAAATTTCAGATTATAAGTGTATTTACTTAGCATCTAGATTAGAAGAAGGAGATACTAATAATTCCAACAATATAATATATATCTTAGATGCTGCAGATAATGAAGGCTGTTATAATGAAAACTTAAGATATGATAAGGCTAATGAATTATTTGAAGAAGTGAATAACACCAAGATTTCAAATTACAATTTTATTAAAACCAAAAGGGGAGAATATATAAATGCATATGCTCCTTTTTATACGGTGGAAGGTAATTATATAGGATTAATAGGCGTGGAAGTTTCTGCAAATATTTTTAAAACTATAATAAATAATTATATGAACATTATAATATTATATATAGTTATAAATCTTGTAATAGGGTATATAGTTTTTTTCTTATATAAACATATGAAAAATATATATAGTGAACTAGAGGAAGAAAGAATTATTTCGGGAATAGATGATCTCACACGTGTATTTAATAGAAGAAAATTTAATGAAATATCTGAAAAACTATGGAAGGATGCTAAGGAAAAGAAAGAAGAGCTATCCTTAATTCTAATAGATTTAGATTATTTTAAAGAATTTAATGACAACTATGGTCATGTAACTGGTGATGCTTTACTAAAAGCTATGGGATCTGTTCTCAAGAGAAAAGCTGCAGCTCTAGACGGATATACATGCAGATATGGAGGAGATGAGTTTTTGATCTTATTTCCGAAACTAGATTTAAATCAAAGTGAAATAGTAGCAAATGAAATATTAAAGGAAGTAAACAATTTAAAGCTAAGCCATGAATATTCCCCTATAGATAGATATCAAACTGTAAGTATAGGTGTAGCTAGTACTATCCCTGCAGAGGGAATGGTTATAGATGATCTTTTGAATGAGGCAGATAATGCACTTTATTTATCTAAAAAATATGGAAAAAATAGAGTATCTATTTGGAACAAATAAAAACCATTTGGCTCCACCTATTGGCTGAAATCTTTCAGCCAATAGGTGGAGTTTTTATGTTATTAAGAAGACGTATATTATCCTTCAGTCATATAAAATCTACTAATAAAACTTTAATATGAGATAAATCTTTGATAAATTAAAGACTAGATATACAAGGAAAGGTGGATATTTGATGGAGCAAATAAAGAAAATCGTAGAAAGATTTATCAACGCTAGATCCGATTTAGCCATGGAAATAGCAAAGTTAAAAGATCAAGAAGTAAAAATAATTGGTACATATTGTTCATTCGCTCCAGAAGAAATAATATTAGCAGCCAATGCAAAGGTTATTAGGATGTGTAATACAAGTGATGAATATGTAATTGTTGGAGAAAAGGTTTTACCTAGCAATATCTGTAATATAGTTAAATCAAGCTATGGTGAAGCCTTATCTGATTCTCCATATTTTAATGCTGTTGATTTAGTCATAGGTGAGACAACCTGTGATGGTAAGAAAAAAATGTATGAGTATTTAGAAAGTATCAAGCCAACATACGTTTTACAATTACCTCAAAAAAATCAAGGTTCAGAAGAATCATCATTATGGAGAAATGAAATTCAGAGATTAAGAGAAAATCTTGAGAAGCAGTTTAATATTGAGATTTTAGATGAAAAAATTAGAGAAGCAATAAAAATAAAAAATACTGAGAGAAAAACATTGAAGAACTTCTATGAATCTTGGATTAAAAATACTGAATTAATAAGTAGTAAAGATGTTTTCACAATATTGACCAATTTTGGCTATAGGCTAGATAATGAGAAAGCATTAGAAGATATAAAGACTATAACGGAAATAATTAAATCTCAACCTAAACTGGATAACAAAGGAAAGAATAATGCTCCTAGAATTCTACTTACTGGCTGCCCATTGGGACAAAAAATGGAAAGGATAATTGGCATTATTGAGGAAGCAGGTGGAAATCTTATTTGTTTAGAGACTTGTGATTGGATGAAAGATAATCAGGACTTAATAAATGAAGATATTGACCCGATAGATGCAATCGCAGAAAAATACTTACAAATCCCCTGTCCAGCAATGACGCCAAACAATAGAAGAATGAATCTTATATCTGAATTAATTGATAAATATAATATAGATGGAGTTATTGATTTGTCACTTCAAGCCTGTCTTACATTTGGGGTTGAAACTGTATTGATGAAGAGATTTATAACAGAGGAAAAAAATATTGGATACTTAAATCTTGAAACTAACATTACGGCAGCAGAAATAGGACAACTTCGTACTAGAATAGAAGCATTCATGGAGATACTATAAAGGAGGATGATAATATGGATTTTACCCAATTGTTAAATGAATTTGCAGAAGCTAGAGAAAATGGGTTTATTACTACTAAGGAACTAAAGGATCAAGGTAAGAAGGTAATAGGAGTATACTGTGGGTTTGCACCATGGGAGATAATTACAGCCTCTGGAGCTATGGCTGCATGGCTATGCGGTATGTCGGCAGAGACTATTCCATATGCAGAAAAACATCTTCCAGCTAACCTTTGTCCTCTAATTAAATCGAGTTATGGATTTGCTGTTGCAGATAAATGTCCTTATTTCTATTTTTCAGATATGTTAATAGGTGAGACAACCTGTGATGGCAAGAAAAAAATGTATGAGTTTTTAAGTGATTTTAAACCTATGCACATAATGCATCTGCCTCAAAATCCCAATGCTCCTAATTCCTTTAAATACTATAGATCTGAGATGGTGAAATTAAAAGAAGTCATAGAAAAGCAACTTGATGTAGAGATAACAGATGAAGATATAAGAGATAGGATTAAGATTAGAAATAGAGAGAGAAAGGCCTTGAGAAGTTTTTATGAAATAGGTAAATTATCTCCACCACCGATTCGTGGATTTGATTTAAGACGTGTTATTCAAGCCACATTATTTATCTCTGATAAGGAAAAAGAAATAGAAAGAATAGAGAAATTGACTAGAGATATAATGGAGGACTATGAGAAAAATGGCAGCCAAGTACCTCTTTCAGCAAAGAGAATACTTGTAACAGGTTCACCCCTTGGTGATGCCACTGAGAACATAATAAAAATAATCGAAGAAAATGGTGGAGTAGTAGTATGTTTTGAAATGTGTTCATCCATAAAGGATAAGGAAGAACAAGTAAGGGAAGATGGAGATCCATTTGATGCACTTACTGAAAGATATCTAAAATCAGGATGTGCCTGTATGAGTCCAAATAACCATAGAATGAATATGATATCAGATTATATTGATGAATATAAGATAGATGGAGTAATAGATATAACCCTTCAATCCTGCCATACTTACAATATGGAAGGCGATAGAGTAAAACACACAGTAAACGAGAAAGGAAAACCTTATCTTCATTTAGAAACAGACTATTCTCAAGAAACTATTGGACAGCTAACTACTAGAATATCAGCATTTATAGAAATGTTATAAAAAATAGATAAGGGTCTGGAAGCCGCTGGAAAATGGCATTATGTTTTCCTATAGTGGTGAATAATACCATCAAAAATATCTATAATTATTTTATTAAACGACAAAGTTTGATATATTATTTTCGAAGTGTTGATAGATAATTTTAGACAATACTTTACATGGGCTTACAAACTAAAGTATAGAGTGATGATTACATGAACATAACAAAAAAAATATTCTTTTTCTTTATATTAGTTATAGTTTTAGGATTAGGATTTTCTAAATTCATGCCTAAAGAGAAAAAGATACAAAAAACAGACATAAGATTAAGGATTGGTTCAGGAGATGATATAACTGGACTACTTTTAGAGCAGATCATTAATAAGAGTAAAGAAATGGGTACAGACAGTCCTTATACTATAGAGGAAAAAGAAGATACTCTATTTGATTTTACATTTAAAGACTGCTGAAGTAACACAGCACAATGGGCCTTGAGCTCAGATGAAGTTGATATGGCCTTTTATTGTAATCATATGGCTTTACATTTGGTCCGTGCCAATGATGATTTTCAAATATATGGCCCTGTTGTTATGAATGCAGAAGTCATTGCTTATAAAGATGAAGTAAGTGATATACACAAACTTGGCATAGGGCAAAAGAGAGAACATTTATATGAATTGGTTAAAGAAAGTTATGGACATATAGAGGAAATTGTTGAAATATCTCCTGTTAATCTACCTTATTCATTAGAAGGAGGACAAATTGATGGGGCAGTTTTAGATATAACGAAGGCAGCTTTATTGCCTAAGTTTAAATTTACTTCTCTTTCAAAAAATGATTATATTTCCTATAGCCTAATTGTAAGGAAAGATGTGGTAAATACAAAAGCTTTTCGAGAATTTCTGATAGAATACAACAAAACAATAGAAGAGTTAAATGAAGTGGAAACACTTAAAAAATATATAAGTATGCCAAAGGAATTTTGGGATAATACAAATATAAAACTTTTAAGTTTAGAATAGGAAAGGTGAAGATATGTCAATATCAGTGAAAGGAATTACTAAGGTTTTTTCCAATAGAAGAGATAAGAAGTCAATGAATACTGTATTGCAGGATATTTCCTTTGATGTAAGGGAAGGAGAATTTGTGTCACTATTAGGGCCATCGGGCTGTGGAAAGACGACAACACTAAATATTATTGCAGGTTTTTTAAAACATGAAGGTGGAAATATTACAATAGATGGTAAAGATGTAAACAAGCCTGGGCCAGATAGAGCCTTTGTATTTCAAAATTATGCACTTTTTCCTTGGATGAAAGTAGGAGAAAATATTGTTTATCCAATGAAGAAGCAAGGAATACCAAGAAAACAACGTCAAGAAAGACTTAAAGAGCTATTAACGATGGCACACCTTGAAGAATACGAAAATTATTATATCCATGAAATATCTGGTGGAATGAAACAGAGAGTTGCTTTATTAAGGGCTTTAGCCTGTGATCCAAAGATATTATTAATGGATGAGCCCCTAGGTGCAGTTGATTTTCAGATGCGTCAGATGCTTCAGGTACAGTTAGAAGCAATGCTGCAAGGAAGTAACAAGACTGCACTTATGGTTACCCATGATGTAGATGAAGCTATTTATTTAAGTGATAGAGTTATAGTTATGTCTAGGGATCATGGAAGGATATTGGCAGATATAAAGATAGAACTTCCTAGACCTAGAGATAGAAAAAGTGAAAAATATCATCAATATACTAATGAACTATCTGATGTTTTAAGATCTGCCTTAAATGGAGAAGTGAAAAATCAAGGAGATGAGGAATTATTAGAGTTTATTCAGAAAACAGAGAAAAAAGATAGTAAGAAGGCAGCATTTATTTAGACTGGTGTTCTTTAAGAATAACAAAAGTTTAGGGTAAGATAATAAGCTTCTATTAGAATAGTTAATAGGGCTTTTTTAAAGATGTTTTAAAAGGAGGTGACAAATTTGAATTCTCAAGAAAAAGATGTAAAGAGAATGGTACATGCTACTAAGATGAAAGATAGAAATAATTGGAGAAAGCTCAATGGAAAAGACTTCAATATTTATACACCAATTGCATTAATAGTAATTGCCGCAATATGGTGGGTTGCAGCAGAAATCGTTGATAAACCTTTTCTTTTCCCTTCCTTAAAAAGTGTAATGGAAGCTTTATTTAAGGCTATTACAGATTTATACGTACTTAGGAATATTGGTATTACTATGAGGCGTGTTTTAACAGGTGCTTTTTATGCATTTATTATTGGACTACCTATTGGAATGACTATGGGATATTCTAAGACTATGTTAAGAGCTTTTGCGCCTTTTATAAACTCTTTAAGACAGGTTCCTATAATGGCATGGGTACCACTGTCTATTATTTGGTTTGGTCTTGGTGACGGACCTACGATTTTTATGATTGCCTTTTCTGGTATTTTTACAATTATTTTAAATACTATTGCAGGAGTCCAAGACATTAGTAAAGATTATTACAATGCAGCACGGAGTATGGGTGCAAAGACTATGGATATTATTAAAGATATTGTACTTCCAGGGTCGTTGCCAGGGATTATTACTGGTTTAAGACTATCCATTGGTATGGGCTGGATGTCTGTTATCTGAGCGGAGTTCATAGCGACCAGTGCCGGGTTCGGCTACTGTATGGTAGAAGCTCAATCTAGAATGGAAACTCATACAATTATAGCATATATGTTTATAGCTGCTTTAATTGGATTTGGTATTGATAGATTGATGCTCTTAATTGAAAGTATATTACTTAGGTGGAAAGCAGATTAAAATCATCCACCAGTTAGAAAAACTGGTGGAGATTTTTTCTATTGACATTGAAGTCGACTTTAAGGTTTATAATAGGAGGGTAACAGCCCATGTTATTTATCAAAGATATATGTAAAATCACCAGACTTAATAGTTCTGCCGTTAGATATTATGATAGCCAAGGCTTATTAGGAGAAGTAAAAAGGCGAGATAATAACTATAGAATATTTGATGAAAAAGATATAGAAAGATTACTTTTCATAAAAAAAGCTAGAAGCCTAGGTTTTGAATTGGAAGAAATAAAAAAAATATTGATGCTAAAAGATAGTGGAATAGCCCCTTGTAATTATGTAAGTAGTAAGATACAGGAAAAGATATCTTTTATAAAAACAGAAATAGCTAGACTTCAGAAGGAAAATGATAAATTGGAAAAATATTTATCTGATGCAAAAAAAGTAGATGGATGTAAGGGCAAAATATGTCATTATATTGAAGGCATTGAAGAAGAACAAGATAAAAAAATAGGGGGAAATGTAATATGAAAAAAAGAATTATTGCTATGAGTTTAGTATTGGCAATGATGGCAGCAGTTGTAGTAGGATGTACAGACAGCAGCAAAAATACTGTAATTCAAGAGGTTGACTATGATCCAACTGTAGAGGTAGCCAAATATGAATTAGGAGAGCTATCAGCTGGAGATAAGGATTTCGTAATCCAATTGGGATACAGAGATTGTGACCATATGGTTCCATCTATTATAGGAGAAAAAGCTGGAATTTACGAAGCATTGGGTCTAAATGTAGTTGTTACGAAGACTGGTAAAATCATGGAAGCTATGTCTTCAGGTGAAATGCACGTAGGATACCAAGGAATTGAAGGTGCTATTAAATCAGTTAATCAAGGAGCACCATTATTTATGGCAGCAGCAAATCATTTAGGGGGTTCTAGATATTTAGTTGTAAGCAATGATATAAAAGAACCAAAGGATTTAATCGGTAAAACTTTAGCCATTGGTTCAGGGGCAGAAACAAGACCAGAATGGAGAAACTGGGCAGAAGAATTGGATATTCCAGTGGGATTAGAAAACTATGAAGTGGTTGATATGGGTGATAAAGATAAGGTGTTTGCATTAAAAGCTGGACAGCTTGATGCTTTTTCTGCTTGTGACCCTTATGGATCTATGGTAGAATTTGAAGGTTTTGGCCGTATCATGGCTACAGGATGGGGTGCCCATGTTTCAGATAATATGGATGAAGGATGGGGTATATGCTGTATTTATTGTATGAACAATGATTTTTTAAATGATCATCCAGAATTAGCAAAAAGGCTAGTACTTGCCCACGCTTTATCTATTAAATATCTATATGAACATCCTTACAATGCTTCAATGATGTTTGCAGAAGGATTTGGTACTGCTCCAGAAGTTGGATTAAAAACTGTATATATGAAGACTGTAGCAGAAGGTAGAACTATTACATGGAAATTTTCTGAGGAGAATTTAGATAATTATATTCAATATTTCTATGATTTTGAAATTCCAGAAGAAGAAATTCCAAATATAAATGATATTCAAAAGTTCATGTCAACGGATTTACTTGAGACTTGCGGCATTGAAGATTTTAATACATTCATAAAAGAAAATATTGATACAAACTTTCCAATTGGAGATACCTATGAGGAATGGTTAGTCAAGGCAAAAGCCGTAGATGGAATTGAAGAAAGCACTGCTAGTAATAATTAGATTAATAAACATAAAAATGGAGCTTATTTAAGCTCCATTTTTATATTTCATAATAAGGACATATGTTTTATAATATAACTTGACATTAAAGTTTACTTTAAGGTTTATAATAAAACTAAGTAAAGGGGTGTGGGTTTATGGGAATAGAATGTCCGAGGTGTAATCAATCAGGAAAAAAGGTAAAAAGTATAACTGTAAAGCATCTAGTAACAGAAAGTCTTGCTGAGAAAGTTCCTGATAAAGAGATTTATTATTTGTGTATGAGTGAAGACTGTGACGTAGTATATTATAATTTAGATAGAGAAGATATTTTTAATAGGACAGAAATAAAGGTGCCTATATGGTTCAAGAAGGATGCCGACCCTAAGTATATATGTTATTGTAGTAAGGTTACTGAAGAAGAAATTATAGATGCTGTAATAAATCAAGGTGCAGAAAATATGAATGATGTTATAAAAATTACAGGGGCAATGGAGAATGGAAACTGTACCTTAAATAATCCATTAGGTAGATGTTGTGGTTCAATTATAATGGAAACTATAAATAAGGCAATAAAAGCTAATAAATAGTGGGAAAACAAAGAGCTGCTGAGAAGTAATTACTTCTCAGCAGCTCTTTGTTTTTAGCAACAATCTTCCATACCTTCACCAAATAAATCTCTTATTTCAATATCATCAATTAGTCTAAATATAGAGTATCCGAAATTACCATCCTTTGAACCAGAGATAATAAATTCTATTGGCCCAGTTTTGTCAATATCTTTAAACTCAATTACTTGATTATCTATGGGAGCCTTTACATGTTCAGATAATTTAAATCCATTACCTGTATCTATAACTACAACCATTGCATTTTTTTTATGAGATTCATTATATATAACCAGTAAATCCTTACGTCCATCATCATTTAAATCTTCATATCCACACAGTATTACTTTATTCTCAGGATGAGTTTCATTAAAATAAAGAAGAAGTTCATTGTCTGGTTCTACTCCTAAGGCCTGCAAAGTATTGCCGTTTTCTAAATAATAAGCATAGAAGCCCAATATAAAGAGTATCAATCCTATTAATATAATTTTAGTACTTTTTTTCATTTCTCTACCTCGTTTGCTTTGCAAGACTTCTGGATAAGTCTTTGATTTTCGGATATATAGCCTTTAAGAAAAATAAGAAAATTATAAGAGAACATAAATATTTAAGCGGTTCTGGTAAAGTAAACAGAAATTTATTTGCACTTTCAATACTATTATCGATTTTATTGAAATTAATGGCAGGTTTAAATCCAGGCATCAACCATAAGTTGGTCAAATATCCAACACTAAATGCAAAAATAGAGATTACTAAACCATATATAATAGCAGTTTTTTTACCAATCATCTTATATATACTTAATAGTTCTGGAATATTAGTAGCTGCCCCTGCCATTAAAAAGGTAATTGCGGCTCCAGGTGAAGCTCCACTGGCGATTAAAGCTGCTATGAACGGAATATGTCCAACTGCACAAACATACATCAATGCTGCCAGGATTGCCACATTCCAAAGGGACAACATACTAGGATTTCCTAAGTATTTCTGTATAAATGAATCTGGAAATACAGTTAAGATAAATCCACCGAATAACATTCCCAAAACCACATATTTGCTTAAAACTGTGGCTAAATCATGTATAGCCCAATGCATACCTGATTTTAATTTTTCTAATAAAGGAATCTTTTCTGTCTGATCCAATGATGCTAACATTATCTCTTCCTCTAGGTTAGGCTTTCTTAACTCATCTCCACCTAATTTATTGCCTATTATTCCAATAATAAAAGGGAGTAGAAATCCTGCAGCTACATTTATCATGGTCAATTCCTTTCCCAATAGTCCATAGCTAAGTATTAAGGCTATGGGATTAAGGGCAGGTGTAGAAGCCATAAATGCCAATGTGGGTCCTACATAAGCTCCAGAGTAGTATAAGCTAATACCAAGGGGAATTGTCCCACAGCTGCAAATAGGCAGACACATACCTGATATGGTTGATTTAAAAATGGAGCTGATTTTAGTGTTTCCCAAGGATTTATGAAATCTAGCTGGGGTTATAACATCGTGAAGGAGTCCTGCAACTATGTAACTAAAAACAAGCCAACCTGAAGCACCATTTAATAAATTAATTGAAGATAATAAAATATCTTTTAAAAATTTTAATAATAACAATAAAATCACTTCCTATTTTCTAATTCTCTTACTGCAGATTCAATTTCTTTTTCAATAATATCCTTAGATATTCTTTGAATTTTCTTTTTTTCATTTATAATTAAAGTTCCTCGAAATATAACTCCATATTTTTTTATATAGTCCATGTTTTTACCTGCATAATAAATCTTTACATCTACTTTATCCTTATGTTTAGCTGCAGCATCCTCTACAGCACGGGTATAACCGTCACATCCAGATCATGTGTTGATAAATTCCACTAAAACCTTAGACATACTTCCACCTCCATGGTCTAATAAGACAAGGCCCGTATTAACGGACCTTGTTCTAAAATGTGATTACTTGGTCAAGCTCTACTGAATTAAGGGCACCATATAATACTGGGAAGCATCCAATAGCAGCATCTTTTACAAGATTGTTTTCTATTTGTCTTTCAATGGCACACTGATCACAGGCTAGAAGTATCATACCGGTTTCTTCATGTAGCTTTTGAAGCCTTTCCCCAATATCAGTGTCCTTCAATAATAAGAAGGTATTATCAAATACAAAAAACATACCTACCACTTCTGCTCCATGGTTACCAGCTTCAAGCTGTGGTATTACCATGTCTCTTAAGATAGTTCTTGCATTATCAGAACTTATTACATATGCAACTTTCACAAAAATTCCCCCTATATCTTTAAAATCCCCTAAATAATATCATAATTGGATAAAAATTAACAATTTAAATATATTATGACAAGAGGACAAGTTATTAATATTATCTATTTAACAATCATTTTTTAAAATGATATTATAAGTTGAGTAATAGAATGGAAAGGAATGGTTTTGTGGATAAACTTGAATATAGATACTATTCTAATGAACAGTTGAAAATAGATAGTATAGATAGTAGATTGTCAAAAGAGGAAAAGAAAATTAGAAGATATTTGATGAATTATGTCATCAATAAAAGACGGGCATTCAATTTATCTAATACATCTAAAATTGCAAAAGACATGAGAATTATAGGTGAAGAGGTAAATAATGTATTAGATAGTTTAATTGAAAAAAATGGGCTAGTAGTAGATGAAGAAGGAAATGTTAATTTTATGTATCCGGTTTCAGCAATTCCTACGAATCATAGGGTAAGACTTCAGGATGGTAGAGAATTTACTGCTATGTGTGCAATAGATGCTATTGGAGCAGCCTTTACTTTCAAACAAGATACGAATATAGAATCAAAATGTAGTCAATGTGGTTCTGATATTAAAGTAAGTATAAAAAATGGTGAATTATATAGCTATGAACCTAGTGACTTACATATACTCCATGTGGATTTAAATAAAAATCTAAACTGGTCAGGTAACTGCTGAAACATAATGAATTTCTTCTGTACGGAGAAAGAATATAATACTTGGGTTGAAATGATGGAACTAGATAAGTCTCAGATATTCTGTTTAAATGCTGAAGAAGCAACTAAGGTTTCAAAAATGTTATTTAGTGTAACAGATATATAAATGTAGAAAAACTTTAATACGTATATACCCCTTAATTTTTGTCAATGATAGTAATAGAAATTAGGGGGTGTTTTTATGTTGAGCTTTATAAAAAAAGACTTAGGAAAAAGAGAAAAGACAGAATTAGATAAATTAAATGAATTAAAAACTCAGATGCTAGAAAATCTAAGACAGGCTCATGAGGAATGGCAGGATAATGAAAAGTTTTTTCAATCGGTTTCAGACCCGGATTTAATAGATTATGCCATATATGAAGCAGAGGCATCTAAACTAAAATATATATATTTGTTGAAGAAAATAAAAGAGTGGGATAAAGATATTTCAGAAGAACTCATAAATCAACAGATGGAAAATATTTCAGTTGATAGCTAGTACAAAAATATGTAATATTTTCTAATTCTCTCCTATATTTATAGTATAATAGGAACGGGAGGGATAGTAATGGAATTGGGTACAATTTTTTATTATATCATTGGTCTTTTTTTATTATATATCATAGGACTTATACTAGTATGGCCTATCAAGAAGATATTTAAATTGGTAGGTAATGGTATTTTAGGAGGATTGATATTACTTCTTTTTAATACCATAGGAAAATACTTTGGATTAGGTATAGCGATTAATCCATTAAATGCTATTATAGTGGGATTATTAGGGGTCCCTGGTGTGATATTATTACTTATTCTTCAAATGATAATATAGTATACTAGGGTATGAAATCCGAAGTTTGTATAAGTGGCTAAAATATGATATACTAGTAATAATAAATATAAAAATGAACAGGGGGTATATTATATGCCAGCGATAAAAATGCAAATGACAAAGAGAACTGAGACTGGAAAAAATTTAGTAAAGAAAATAAGAGAAAAAAATATAATACCTGCAGTTATATACAGTAGAGGCGGAGAAACAATTAGCGCTTCAGTATCTTCAGCGGAATTCCAAAAAGTATATAGAGAAGCAGGAGCATCATCCTTATTAGAATTAGATGTAGCAGGAGAAGTAATGCCAGCTATTATAAAGGATATTCAAAGACATCCTGTAAAGGGAGAAATACTTCATATTGATTTCCAAAAATTAAATATGGATGAAAAAGTAAAAATGTCTGTTCCTGTTATATTAGTTAATAGAGATAATATAAGACTACAACCTTCAATATTAATGCAATTGTTAGACCAGATAGAAATCGAATGTCTACCAACCAATATTCCAAATGGAGCAGAAGTAAATGTAGAAAATATGGACTTTACAACGCCAATACTTGTAAAGGATTTAGATATTGCAAATATAGAAGGTATTACAATATTAAGAGATTTAGAAGATGTAGTTTGTACATTATCTCAGCCATCAGTATCTGAGGAAGAAACAGATGAAGATGATATACCAGAAGCAACAGAAGCAGCACCAGATGAAATTGAATCAAAAGAGTAATATGATAAAAGCTTTTATAGAAATGTTAAATTAGTTTTTGTCAAGACTTGTTGAAGTCAGATTAAGTTTATAAT
Organism: Tissierella sp. MB52-C2; assembly: GCF_030931715.1. NCBI lineage: Bacteria > Bacillati > Bacillota > Tissierellia > Tissierellales > Tissierellaceae > Tissierella > Tissierella sp. MB52-C2. The sequence goes on along the minus strand of NZ_CP133261.1, from coordinate 3,166,073 downwards.
AGGAAAAGTACAAAAGTAGAGTTTTCCTATCCGTCATATAAAAACCCATATTTCCTATGGGTTTTTATTTTTCAATATAATATAAGCAAAATCCAAAAAATGCCAGTACACAGTAAATTTTAAATAACAATACTTCACCCTTGCCAAGCACGAAATAAATTATAAAGAATAAAATATAGTATTAAGGCAATAATCCTAATGGAAATAAAATAAGGGGTGAGCTATGTGTATTGTATAATATGTGGAAATGAAAAAACAGGGATAACACTATTGAGGCAAACAGTATGTAAAGATTGTATAGACGAAATAGTAAATGTATCCATATTCGATGAGAACTATGACTTGTATAAAAATTTTATTAGAATTTTATTAGGATACTACATATCTGAAAAGCACCAACTGAACCCTGTAAATTAATACAGGGTTTTTTCAAATTATAGTTTATATATCTCAAAAAGTGATATATAATAAGTAAGAAAATTTATTTTTTATTAGGAGGATGATGACAGGGATGAAAACTCCCGTATTTGAAGCACTAAAAAAATTGATGGAAGAAGATAGCGTTTTCTTCCATATGCCAGGACATAAAGGCAAAAACTCACTGATTAATTGGGGAGAATATATACCTCAAATAGATACAACAGAAACTTATGGCATGGACAATCTCCTAGATCCAAGGGGAATTATACAAGAGAGTGAAGATTTGGCAGCTGGTATATTTGGAGCAAAATCTACCCACTACGGAGTAAACGGTTCAACGGGAAGTATATATATAGCCTTGGCTACCATAACAAAGCCAGGAAATAAAATATTAGTGCAAAGAAATTGTCATAAGGCAGTATACAATTCGATGATTTTAAATAGATTAAAACCGATTTATATGTATCCTAATTATAATGAAGAATATCATGTAATGACTGGTATAGATCCAAAGGAGATTGATGAGATTTTATCTGATGATCCTGAGATAAAAGCAGTAGTCTTAACTTATCCAAACTATTATGGAGTGTGTTCAGATTTAGAAACAATAGCAAATATAGTTCACAAACATAACAGAATATTAATGGTAGACGAGGCCCATGGACCTCATATGACTTTCTCAGACAGATTACCTAAATCTGCTTTAGAATGTGGTGCAGATATAGTAATTCATAGTACCCATAAGACCTTACCAAGCTTTACACAGACTTCTATGATTCATATAGGGTCAGATAGGGTAGATTTGAATAAACTTAAGGATAGATTCCAACTATATACTACTACTTCACCATCATATTTATTTACTGCGTCTAATGAAATAGCAGTAGCATATATGGATACTGATGAGGCTAAGAAAAAGTTAGAGTGGAATATAGATAAATGTGAAGAGACTATAAAGAGACTTAATGCCATAGATAGAGTATTTGTATTTACAGGAGATGAAAGCGATAAAACAATATTTGCAAAGGATAATACGAAGATATTATTTAGAATAGAAGGTATGAAGGGTGCCCAGGTGAAGAGACGATTATATGAAAAATATAATATAAGACTTGAAATGACTGATTACTACTACGCATTAGCCCTTACATCACTAATGAATGAAGATGAAGACTATGAAAAACTAATAGCTGCTGTGGAGGATTTAGCAAAGAATGCATCTTATGAGGAAATATCTCCAGTTAGTATAAATATGCCAGAACCTAAAATAATAAAACCTATATATGAGGCTTATCATGGTGAGAAAAAACAAAGAGAATTAAAAGATAGTATAGGAAGGATCTCTGCTACATCTATTATTCCTTATCCACCTGGAGTACCTTTAGTAGTTCCAGGAGAAGAAATAACTCAGGAATTATACGACCAAATAATCTTTCTAATGGAAAACGATATAGAAATAGTAGGTCTGATGGGGTATAATAAAGATAGATTAGTAGTTGTCGAATAGAAAGGAAGAATTAGGTGAGAGGACTTTTTATAACCTTAGAAGGACCAGATGGTTCAGGTAAATCTACAATAATAAAATTAATAGGAAATTATCTAGAGAAAAAAGGCATAGACTTTATAATGACTAGAGAGCCTGGTGGTACTTTAATAGCTGAGGAAATTCGTCATATTGTCCTAGATGAGAAAAATACAAATATGGGAAAAGAAACAGAGGCTTTACTATATGCAGCTTCAAGGGCTCAGCATGTTCATGAAAAGATAAGGCCTGCCTTAGAAGAAGGAAAGCTTGTGCTTTGTGATAGATTTGTATTATCTAGCTTAGCTTATCAAGGTGTGGGAAGGGGTTTAGGTATAGATGAAGTAAAGGCTATTAATGATTTTGGGGTTAAAGGATTAAATCCAGATTTAATCCTATTTTTCCATATAGATCCAGAGTTGACTTTAAAGAGAAAGTTTCTTGAGGATTCCCCTGATAGATTGGAACAAGAAGGAAGTGAGTTTCATAAAAAGGTATATGAAGGCTATATGGAACTTTTAAAACTATATCCTGAAAATATTAAAATAATAGATGCAACTAAAACTATTGAAGAAGTATTAGAACAAAGCATTGGAGAAATAGAAGAGTTGTTAACTAAAAAAAGGGAGTGATAATATGAAACTAATTATATGTATAGTTCAAGATCAAGATGCAGGAGCTTTAATTGATGATTTGACAGAACAAGAATACAGAGTTACTAAATTATCATCTACAGGTGGTTTTTTGAAGTCAGGCAATACGACTCTTTTAGTAGGAGTAGATGAGAAAGATGTTTCCCCTGTACTCAAAGTAATAGAGGACAACTGTAAAACTAGGGAACTTACTACATCACTGCTTACAGTAACTATGCCAGGAGACACTTATATACCATATCCACTGGAAGTAAAAGTTGGTGGAGCAACAGTATTTATACTTGATGTAGAAAAACATATTAAAATTTAGGAGTGAGGAAAATGAAACTTATTATTGCCATAGTTCAGGATGATTATATTACAAAGCTTATAAAGGCTTTAATGGATAACAAAATAAGAGCAACAAAGCTTTCCTCAACAGGTGGTTTTCTTAAATCAGGAAATACAACACTTTTTATTGGAGTAGAGGATAAGGAAATTGACAAGGTTGTGGATTTAATCAAGGAAGAATGTTCTAGTAAGAAGGTTAAGGATGGAAATAATGAAATAACCCTTGGGGGAGCTAATTTATTTGTAGTGGATATAGATAAATACATGAAGATATAAGTTAGGGGATAATATGGATTTTAACGAGATAATAGGTCATGAAAAACAAATAGAAGCTTTAAAAAAATCAATGGAAAACAGAACTATAAGTCATTGTTATTTATTTGAGGGAGAAAAAGGCTTGGGGAAAAGAAATGTCGCCCTAGCCTTTTCTAAATCTCTCTTATGTAAAGATAAAGCAGAAAGACCCTGCAATAAATGTAGCTCTTGTATTAAATTTGATACAATGAACCATCCAGACTTTAAAATATTATCACCAGAAAAAGGAATAATAAGGAAGGAAAATATAGATAAACTTATATCTTCCATGTCAACATCTCCCTTTGAAAGCGAGAGAAAAGTTTTTATAATCGAAGATTGTCATATGATGAGACTGGAAAGTCAAAATGCACTATTAAAAACTCTGGAGGAACCCCCAGAGTATATTAATATTATTCTGATTACAAATAGTATAAGTAAACTCATACCTACGATATTATCAAGATGTCAAATATTTAAGTTTTATCCACTGGAAATACATAAGGTAAAGGATTTATTAATAAGGGATTATGGAATAGATGAAGATAAAGCACAATTTATTGCAAGCTTCACCAAAGGATCCTTAGAGCGTTCGCGAGAATTAGCCACTTCAGAAGACTTCTTTCAAAAGAGAGAAGAAATCATAAAGGTTATTGATAGTTTGTTAAAAGGAGATAAGATAAAAGCACTTACTTCCATAGACCTATTTAATGAAGATAAGGAAAATATTGAAGAAATTTTAGACATTTTTCTCTATTGGTTTAGGGATCTGCTCATCTATAAAGAGATAGGTGATACATCCCTATTAGTAAACAAGGATAAAGTCGAAATATTGTCTAAAGAAACCTATATAGATTTACATAGAATTAATGATATAATATATACAATAGAAGATACTAAAATAAACATAAAAAGAAATGTGAATTTTAATTTATCTATAGAAATTATGCTTCTCGGTATATAGGAGGAATTATAAATATGGTAAAGGTAGTAGGAGTAAGATTTAAGAAGGCGGGGAAAATTTATTATTTTGATCCCGATGATATAGATGTAAAGTTTAATGATTTTGCAGTGGTAGAAACAGCCAGGGGAATAGAATTTGGACATGTAGTAGTAGGACCAAAGGAAATCACAGAAGAAGAAATAGTAGCGCCCTTAAAAAAGGTCATAAGAGTAGCCTTGGATGAGGATTTTGATACCCATAGAGAAAACAAAAGAAAGGCAAAGGAAGCCTTAATCATATGTCAGCAAAAAGTAGAAGAACATAAATTATCTATGAAACTAGTAGATGTAGAGTATACCTTTGATAATAATAAGGTAATATTTTATTTCACTGCTGATGGTAGAGTAGATTTTAGGGAATTAGTAAAGGACTTAGCTGCAATATTTAGGACTAGAATAGAACTTAGACAAATAGGAGTAAGAGACGAGGCTAAAATGGTAGGTGGCATAGGTCCCTGCGGAAAGGTATTATGCTGTGGACAATTCTTAGGTGAATTTGAACCGGTATCTATAAAAATGGCTAAAGAACAAAGCTTGTCTCTGAATCCAACTAAAATTTCAGGACTTTGTGGCAGACTTATGTGTTGTCTAAAATATGAACATAATGTATATGAAGAACTTTTAGAAAAAATGCCTCATGTTGGAGATATAATAATTACTCCAGAGGGAAAAGGTACTGTAGTAGAAACATTTACATTACTTGAAAAAGTAAAAGCAAAGGTAAAACTACAGGATAATACAGAGGACTTACTTTATTTCCTAGTAAAAGATATTACAAATACTGGAGAAATAGATCCAGCTTATATAAAGGAAAGAGAAGAAATCATAGAAATATCAGATGAAGATATAGATATAAAAATACTGGAAGATTAATTAAATAATAAAAAAGTTCAAAATACCTTTTATTCTTATAAAAAATCTGCTAAAATAGAAGCGTGTATAAACATAAGAATAATTAGGGGGGTGAAACAATTGTCATATAAAATTCACGATGATTGTATTGCATGTGGTGCTTGTCAACCAGAATGTCCAGTAGATGCTATATCAGCAGGCGATATATATGTAATAGATCCAGATAAATGTATCGAATGTGGTGCTTGCGCTAACGTTTGTCCAGTAGATGCACCAAAACCAGAATAGTACTTATAAAAAAGACCCTTAAGGGTCTTTTTTAGTAATTTGTATTTTAGGCGTAAGGCATCTTCATCATTTAAATTATTTTAAAGGAGAAATTTATGTTAAAGGAAAATGAAAGAATAGACATAGTACCAGGTACTGATTTTAAGATAATACAAAATAAAGAAAGATTCTCCTATGGTACCGATGCCATATTTTTATCTGACTTTGCTAAATCTAAGGGTGTAGTAGTAGATTTAGGTACAGGAACTGGAATTATTCCTCTTAGGCTATATGGAAAGGATAAAGTGGGTATAATCTATGGTGTGGAAATTCAAGAAGAAGTAGCTGAAATGGCTAAGAGAAGTATAGAATTAAATGGATTGGAAGAGAAGATAAAGATACTAAATATGGATTTGAAAAAACTACCATCTATCTTTGGAAAAAATACAGTGGATACTATAACATCAAACCCGCCATATATGAAGTCGGGAGGAGCCTTAGTAAATCCAGATGAAAATTTTGCCATATCTCGCCATGAGGTAGCTTGTACTTTAGATGATATAATAGAAGTGACAGATTATTTATTAAAGCCATTAGGAAAGTTTTATATGGTACATAGACCTGATAGACTAGTAGATATAATTTACCTACTAAGAAAACATAAATTAGAACCAAAATACATAAGATTTGTTCAACCAAAATTAAATAAGAAGCCAAATTTAATATTAATAGAAGCAGTAAAAGGTGGAAAGCCAGATTTAAAATTCTACGATCCCCTTATAGTATATAATGATGATGGAAGTTATACTGAAGAAATAACTCCGATTTATGGAGCCAGGCATCAAAAATAGGAGTTATTAAACATTCTGAAAACGAGGAGAAGAAGATGGAACGAGGAAAATTATATATATGTCCTACACCTATTGGAAACTTAGAGGACATTAGTTTTAGAACCATAAGGATATTGGAAGAAGCAGATTTAATTGCAGCAGAAGATACAAGACATACTATAAAATTATTGAATCACTATGATATAAAGAAGCCCCTTACTTCTTACCATGAACATAATATAAAGGAAAAGGGTATGGAGCTAATAGAAAGATTAAATAATGGTACAAATATAGCCTTAGTATCTGACGCTGGAATGCCAGGTATATCAGATCCAGGGGAAGCCCTCATAGGAGAAGCCATAGATGAAGGTATAGAGGTAATAGTCCTTCCTGGAGCAACAGCTTCTATTACTGCCCTAGTAGGGTCAGGATTACCAACTGATAAGTTTATTTTTGAAGGATTTTTATCTCCTAAGAAAAATGAGAGAGTAAAGGAATTAAAAAGGATTAAAGAATACAAATATACAACTATAATCTATGAAGCACCTCATAGATTATTAAATTTATTGGAAGATATGTTAGATGCCCTGGGAGAAAGAAAAATCTCCATATCAAGAGAGCTTACAAAGAAATACGAAGAAACCTTTCGAGGGACCATAGATGAAGCTTTGAATTACTTTAGAGACTCTGGAGTTAGGGGAGAGTTTGTACTTATTCTAGAAGGAAACCAAGAGGAAGAGGTAGAGGAAGAAGTAGATATAGAATCCTTACTTAGGAAATTTATAGAGGAAGGAATGACAAAAAAAGAAGCAGTAAAAAAAATAGCCCATGAATATGGAGTGGCGAAGAATGAAGTATATAGAATATCGGTTAAAATCAGTGAATAGTTAATAGTGAATAGCTTGTAGTTAGGCAGGAGTGTCTTTTAATCTTTTCAACTATTCACTATTAGTTATTAGTTATTCACTAAAATAGCGGGGGTGATTTTTATTTATAATATACATAATGAACTAAAGGAGAAAGTATCTAGTCTTAATAGTTCCATGGAAGAGAGGTATAGGGAAGTTCTTTCCATAGACAAGCCATCTTTGAGAAAGTTTATAGAAGAATATATAGGAAAGGTTACTTTTCTTGAAAAGCTAGATAATAAATATTTAGCCTTATATGAAGCTAAGGGTGGTATTGTTGGGGTAGATGGCTCTACTAATCGTATAGGCGGAGCTTATCCTCATTTTGTAGATATATTTCAGGGATTGGCAAAGTCTACAATAGTCAATAATAAACCTATATTTAAGTCAGATCTATATACACCTTTGATTCCAGATAAGGAGAGAAGCATATTAGCAGAGGATGAAAAGGAAATAGCTGAACAGAGAAACAAATTATTAGCCAGTATAGAAGTAGAAGTTGCCCTTGAAGCTGTAAGAAGCCATAAGCCCTATGCAATACTTATGGATGGTTCTTTAATTAGATATAATATATATTCCTATGACTCCTGGATAAATCTAAGGGAAGAATGTGAAAAACAAGGGATATTATTAGTTGGAGTTATAAAGGATATAAAGACTTCTATTATAGGAGATAAACTAAAGGAAGTATACTCTAATATGAGTGTAGATGTTTATGATAGAGAATTGCTCTTTGGGCAGCTTAAATATGGTGAAATGATAATCATAAATGATGAAGTAAATAAAAAGAATATAGAAGGATATTCTTCTCTCTTTATGAGATCATCTCTTCAGCCTACAGTCATAGGTATGGACATAATAGATAGTCAAAAGGAATACTTAGAAGAAATGGGCAGACTAGTATTTACCTTAACACCAGAAAATAGCAGAGGTGTGCCTTTATGGCTAGATATAGTAGATAAAGAAGTACAGATATCTGATGCCATAATGAAGGGGCTTATGGAAAGATATATGGATAGAGATTTATATGAAAGGTTTTTTGTATCAGAAAGAGCTAAAAGGCAGTAAAGGGTAAATAGTTATCACTAAAAAGGAGGAAAAATATGCAAATAGTCGGCATTACTACTCAACAGGAAGTGTTTATAGGATCTAAGACTAGGAATTTTAGAATAAATGAATTTTTAATTATAGAAGATCCTTATCAAAATGATTTGATGGGGGAAGTTGTTGAGGCTAAGACTTTTAATAGATATATTCCCTTAAATATAGCAGGAGACTTTGTAGATTCTTCTGTATTGGAATCTCTGAAGACTCTAGGCTATAATATTGATGAGGAAACTATTTATATAGCTAAGGTAAGACTTTTAAATGAAGCTTTGTATCCAGTACAAACAGGAGCAGATGTTAGACTTCCAGAATTCCATGAAGTAAAAGATTTAATGATAAAGACTAAAAAAGAAGATGGCTTAGTTTTAGGTGTTATTAAAAATACAGATGATATGGCTGTAGATATGGACGAAGAATATAAAAATCTTTTATATACATTTGAAGAAAAGGGACTGTGTCCTCAAAGGGAGATACCATATATATTAGATGTAAGATCTATGCACCATTATCCTCACATAGGAGTATTCGGTGGTTCAGGTTCAGGTAAGTCCTTTGGACTTAGGGTAGTGCTGGAAGAATTAATGAAACAAAATATTCCTACTATAGTATTAGACCCGCATTTTGAAATGGACTTTAGTGAAAGGGCAGGATATTTAGAAGATCATACCATAGACTTTAAGGACAAGTTCAAATGTCTGCAAGTAGGGTATCATGTAGGAGTTAAGTTTGAGGATTTATCTAGTCAGGACTTAAAAAACTTGCTAGATGCGGCTTCTCACCTTACTGATTCCATGAACAATGTAGTAGACGTATTGTTTAAGAGAAAGGATTCCTTCAGCAGCTTCTATAATAAACTTCAGATGTTGACAGAGGCTCAAGAGGAAGGTTCTATAGATAGGATAGACAATAGGATTAACTATGCAGATCATCAAGAAGAAAAAAAGGCATGGGAGAAGAGAAAAGAGCTTTATTTATCCTACGATAAAACTTGCCCTTACAACTCAGTAAAGGGAATAATATGGAGACTAAAAAGGTTAGATAACGAAGGTATATTTTCTAAAGATGTACGTGAAATAGAAGATGGGCTTCAAAGGGGGAAATTAATGGTTATTCAAGGTAATACTAGAATTCTTCAAGTATTTAGTACCTACCTGTTAAATAGCCTATATCATAAGAGAAGAGATTATAAAGATGCTTTATATAAGAAAATCCATTCAGAATATTTTCCACCATTCATAGTAGTTACAGATGAGGCCCACAACTTTGCGCCTAAAGGATATGATTCTCCATCTAAATCTATACTTAAGGAAATATCTCAGGAAGGACGAAAATATGGAGCATTTCTAATCTTGGCAACTCAAAGACCTACATTATTAGATGAAACTATAACAGCTCAATTGAATACTAAATTTATATTTAGAACAGTTAGGGCATCAGATATACAGACTATAAAGGAAGAAACAGACCTTACAATGGAAGAAACTAGAAGGCTTCCTTATTTAAGGACAGGAGACGTATTTATTTCCTCGGCTTCCATGGGAAGAACCATATTTGCAAGGATTAGAGCAGCCATAAGTTCAAGCCCCCATACAGAGAATCCCTTTGATGAGTTAAAAACCAAGGGAAAAGAAGATGATGAAAAGTTTTTAAATATAATAAAATCTAAACTACCTATAAATGATACAGAACTTTTAGATATAGTTATAGAAATTGAAAAGGAAGCTAATATTACATTTACCTTAGACTCCTTAGAAGATAGGCTGAAACAAATGGTAGATAAGAGCTATATAAAGAAGGAAGAGACCATATTCGGATATAGATATAAAGAAATATAGGGCGATACAATTAGTAAAGTTAACTAATGAATTTAATATATAACTATGAAAAAATGTTTCTTTAAGAAACATTTTTTTGAATATTTGGAAAACATTACCTATGGGGATGGTAAATGTATATAATATGGGTATAAGTATTGATACTAGAAGCACGTGACTGTAGTCATGTGAGGTTCACGTCAAATAAAGTATATGCTTATATTAAATTGTCGAGGTGGTATATATGAGGACTATTCAAAGGAGATTTTATCTATTCGCCCTGATATTGACTATAATTGTTTGTATGGGATTAATAATCCAATACTCTTATTTTAATAATGTAATAACTAAAAATAAAGAATTAAATATGGAAAAATCCATAGAAAACTTAGGCTACCAAATAAAAGACAATTTAGACCATTATAGCCAGTATATTATTGGAATGGGAGTACATATGGCAACAGAAAAATGGGCAGAGGATGAAGTAAAGGATTATTTTCGTAGAATAGTGGAGATTCAGCCTTTAATTAAGCAAATATATTTTGGAGATATAAATAATGTCCTCATAAATTCAGACAGTTGGATTCCGCCTAGTGATTATGATATTAGAAAAAGAGATTGGTATATAAAGGCTGTAGAAGAAGAAAATCTTGTATTTTCAGATATATATAAGGATGCAAAGGATAATGAACTCATAATAGGTATATCCCAACCTGTATATAATAACAATGGAGAATTACTAGGTGTCATAGCAGCGGATATTAGTATGGAGGGAATTATAGAAATAGTTCAAGGTACTAAAATTAGAGATTTAGGATATTCATTTTTAATAGATGGTTCAGGGAACCTATTGGCACATCCAAAGTATAAATATGAGGTAAACAAAGATTTGGTGAATATCAATTCCATAGGAAATGGTATATATAATGGTATATATGAAGAGATTATCAAAAATAAGACTGGAAGAATAGAGATGGAGCTAGATGGAGTTTTAGGATACCTATCTTACCAATCAATGGAAGACACAGATTGGGTTATTGGAAATTTCATGTCTTTAGAGGAGTTTAAAGGCAATAATGAGGTTATTATAAGAATGCTTATTATAGCATTAATCATATCTATAATCATTTATGGATCCTTTATATATTTACAAAAAGTTAATTTAATAATTCCCATATATGAATTTGACAGAGATATTAAAAATATAAATATCGAAGAAAATATCGGTTATCGTATGTCAATAGATGAAAAAGATCCTTTTGCCCAACTAAGAAATGCTATTAATTGTGTATTAAATAAAACTCAAGAATTTCTTCAACAAATAGAACAAGATAGTGAGGAAATAGTAGCTCAAAATGAAGAATTAGAAGCCTCTTATGGACAATTAGCAGCCATGGAAGAAGAGGTGAGGTATCAATATATTAATTTAGTTAAATCGGAAAAAGAATTGAAACAAGCTTTAGAAAAAAACAATGCAATAATGGAAGCTCTGCCTGATATATTATTTATAATAGATAGTGAGGGGAAGTTCTTAGAAGTAGAGGCATCTAATAGTAATGAATTATATTTCCAAAAGGAGGATTTCTTAGGAAGAAAAATTCATGAACTATTTTCTGCTGAAATATCAAATATTGCCATGGAAAAAATAAGATCTGTATTGGAAAATGATACTATGGAAAACTTTGAATATGCTCTTGAATTTTCAAATACTAGTTATGATTACGAAGTTAGAATGGTAAAACTCAATCATAAAGAAGTATTGTCAGTAGTTGGAGATATAACAAATAGGAAGAAAATGGAGAAGGAACTAATGAGGCTATCCTATAAAGATCAATTAACAGGATTATATAATAGAAGATTTTTTGAAGAGGAACTTATTAGATTAGATATGCCAGAATGTTTACCTCTTACAATCATAATGGCAGATGTAAATGGATTGAAACTCATAAATGACTCCTTTGGGCATAAGGCTGGAGATGAGTTGTTACAGACTGTGGGCAGTCTTATGGCAGATGGTTGTAGAAAAGGAGATATAGTAGCAAGGGTCAGTGGAGATGAATTCGTAATTATCCTACCAGGGACTAGTGAAAAACAGGCAGAAGATGTTGTAAATCGATTAAAGAAATTAAATTTGAATGCTAAATTAAAAAATAAGAAATTATCTAAAATAGAAATATCTGTATCCTTTGGCGTTGGAACTAAATATAATATGGATACTAATATTTCCAAGGTATTGAAAAAAGCTGAAGATAGTATGTATTCAAATAAACTCTTTGAAGGACCTAGTATGAGAAGCAAAACCATAGAAACCATAATAAAGACACTATATGAGAAAAATAAAAGGGAAGAAGAACATTCTCAACGAGTGGCAAAATTATCTCAAGAATTAGGAAAGGCCCTAGGAATGAAAGAGGATATATTAAAGAAGGTAGAAAATGTTGGATTGCTCCATGATATAGGAAAAATTGCAATTAATGAGAATATATTGGACAAGCCGGGAAAACTTAGTGAATCTGAATGGAAAGAGATGAAGAAACATCCTGAAATTGGATATAGAATACTTAGTACAGTCAATGAAATGTCAGAAATAGCAGAATATATCCTTAGTCATCATGAAAGATATGATGGACTTGGTTATCCTAAGGGGTTAAAAGGAGATGAGATACCTTTAATATCAAGAATCATAGCAATTGCTGATTCCTATGATGCAATGGCAGCTGATAGAGTTTACAGAAAGGCACTGCCCCATGATAAAATAATAATAGAGTTTAAAAACAATGCAGGAACTCAATTTGATCCTTATTTGGCAAAAGTATTTGTAGAAGAAGTTCTCAAATGCAAATGGAATGAAATAAATTAAAGTAGGCTCTTTTGGAGCCTACTTTAATTTAATATATATACTTTAACCTTTCTTCTTCCAAAATTAGATACATCTTTGCCACTTTCAAAGAAAAGGTCTATTTTATTTCCTTTTATTGCACCACCTGTATCCTCTGCTACAGCGAAACCGTAATCTTTAGCTCCATCAAGGCTCTTAACATAAAGTTTAGTGCCAAGTGGTATTACTTTAGGGTCAACAGCAACTACTCCAGGCCTAACTTTTGTACCAGAAGCTGTAAGGCCATAATATTTATCCCCTGGCCGTTTACCACAGCTTTCAAAGGATAGATCATATGCAGTAGCTGTCATAGTCACAGCTTTTCTATAGCTAGTGTTACCTCTAGAGGTAACTATTAAATTGTTTGTACCTTTTTCCACAATTTCAGAAACAGGTTTAGTGACTATTTCTTCTTTTACTAATTCCGTTGATCTCAATACACCATTTACATATTCTTTTTTGTATTGAGATTTCTTAAGTCCATTTTTACCCTGTTGAACAGTTTGTACTACTCCATAATCTAATTTATGATTTTTATTTACTGTCCTTTCAAAGGGAATAACATCCTCAACGGTTTCAATTTTTTCCTCAACTTGGAATAACTCAATCTTATCACCACTGGATATTTTCTTATGCAGTTCAGGATAAGTAAAGTCTTTCTCACCTAATACAATGCCTTGGTCATCTAATATTTCTCGAACAGTAGAATGGACAGATCTAATATCCAAATCCCCAGCATTGAATGAAATAGTATATGACTTAGGTTGTTTTATAATTATATTCATATTGTCTTCAATTTCTGTGTCCAAATTTACATTGATGTAGGTATCCTCCTCAATGGAGATGCCTTCAGATTTAAGAAAGGCTTCCACTGTTTTGGCCTTTGAAGCCACTTCAATGACTTCGTCTTCCACTTGTAAGGTAATATCACTTATACTACCTTGGTACATAAAAAACCCTAAAGATACAGTTATAGCTATAGTGAGGGCTGCCAAGACTAAGAATTTCCAAGTCTTGCTAATTGGATAATTTTCCATAAAATACCTCCTATAAATTCACTATTCTAGTATTGTAATCAAAAAGATTTACTTTGTCAAATTTTCAAGATAATATACATATTATTCTGAAAAAAGGACTGTGTGATTAGTTATATTAGATATGATATACAATAATTGGAAAAATATTCATAAAATTAAATATTGACAAAAAAGTTTTTTTATATTACAATCTTTAAAAGTTAAAGAATTCATTGATTGGAAAAAGTAAGCAATACTTGAAGGTTTAGAGAGTCGGGGACGGTGGAAGCCCGATACGGATGGTCTGCTGAATGGTTCCATGAGAAGCGGTGTGAAATCTTAGGAGAGTATCATTAGCCGAGTGTCTTACGTTATAAAGACGGGATATCGAAATATTATTATTTCCGTATCTTTAGAGTGAGGTAGTCAACTATCTATATTAGGTGGCATAGCGAGGTGTAACATTTCGTCCTAAACATTAGGATTGAAATGTTTTTTTGTTTTATTACCTAGGATATAAGATTACCTAAAAAAGGTGGCAACACGGAGTGTTAAGCACTTCGTCCTTATTAGGACGAAGTGCTTTTTTTGTACCAAAAAAAGGGGGATTATACTATGTATCCAGATTATGAAGAATTTAAAAGACTAAGTAAAGAAAGAAAAGTAGTTTCTATTTCATTGGAAATAGATGGTGATATGGAAACACCTATTTCTTTATTTAGTAAGTTGTGCAAATGTAAAAAGACCTTTCTATTGGAAAGTGTTGAAGGGGGAATTAAGTGGGGGAGATATTCTTATATGGGAAGAAATCCTTTTATGGAGATTATGGCTTATGGCAATGAAGTTACAATAATTAAAGAGGATGAGACAATAAAAAAAGAGGGAGACGCTTTTAGTATTGTACAAGAAATTATAGACAAATACAAAATAGCTCCAATAGAAAGTCCAGAGGATTTTACAGGTGGAGCCGTAGGCTTCATTGGTTATGATTTAATAAAAGATGGCAATGGAGTAGTAAGTACAAATAAGGATAGCATAAAAACTCCAGACTTACACCTTTTATTGCCTAAAAATATCATCATCTATGATCATATAAGACAAAAGATAAAGATTGTTGTAATTCTAGAAATAGGAGAATCCTTAAAAGAAACCTATGAAGAAGGAGTATTAGAGATAGAAAAAGCAAAGGAAGAAATACTCGAAACTAAACTTTATATAGAGAAAGAGGCAAAAATACATTTTGAAGAAGTTTATTATACTAGTAATGAAACAAAGGAAAGTTTTATAGAAAAGGTTTTAGAAGCTAAGAAATATATAAAAAGTGGGGAGTTATTGCAAGTAGTTTTATCCCAAAGACTTGATTTCCATACAAAAATTGATCCTTTTGAATCTTATAGAAAACTGAGAGTTTTAAATCCTTCTCCATATATGTATTATATAGATTTTGGATTTTATCATATAGTTGGTTCTTCTCCAGAGACTTTAGTGAAGGTAAACAAAGATAAGGTAGAAACCTGCCCTATTGCAGGCACTAGACCTAGAGGAAAAGACTTAGAGGAAGATGAAATTTATGCAAAAAATTTATTAGAAGATCAAAAGGAGCAAAAGGAACATTTGATGTTAGTAGACTTGTCTAAAGAAGACATAGAAAAAATATCAGAAGATGGAACAGTGGAAGTAGATCGATTTATGGAAATACAAAAATATTCTCATGTAATGCATATAGTTTCCCATGTAACAGGAAAAATCAAAAAAGGTTTAAGTAATTATGATGTTATAAAAGTTTGTGCTCCAGCAGGAACTGTATCTGGAGCACCAAAATTAAGAGCATTAGAGATTATAGAAAAGCTAGAAAATAGAAAAAGAGGAATATATGCAGGGGCTATTGGATATTTGGGGTTTGATGGCAATATGGATACTTGTATAGCCATAAGGACTATAGTCTTTATGGATAATATAGCATATATACAAGCCGGAGCAGGGATAGTTTCGGATTCAAACCCTGAAAGTGAATATGAAGAGACTTTAAGGAAAGCAAGAGCACTTGTGGAGTGTATTGGGGAGGGGAGTAAAATATGCAGTCAGCAATAGATAAAGTTATAAATTATAAAAACTTAACGGAAGATGAGATAAGTAGTGTAATGAATAGCATAATGGAAGGTAAGGCTACTCCTTCTCAAATAGGTGGATTTCTTACAGCTCTTCGCATGAAGGGAGAGACCTTAGAAGAAATCACTGGTGCTGCTAAGGTTATGAAGGAAAGATCTATAAAGATTGAAGCAAATAGCAACTATACAGTAGATACTTGTGGGACTGGAGGAGATAAAGGTAATACATTTAATATATCAACGGCAGCAGCTTTTGTAGCAGCAGCTGCCTCAGTGACTATTGTAAAACATGGAAATAGGTCTATGTCCAGCAAATGTGGAAGTGCAGATGTATTAGAAAGTTTAGGAGTCAATATTAATCTTTCTCCTATAGATGTTAAAAGGTGTATAGACGAACTACGAATAGGATTTATATTTGCCCCAAACTTTCACCAGAGTATGAAATATGCTATAAATCCTCGTAAAGAATTAGGAACGAGAACTATATTTAATATTTTAGGCCCTTTAACAAATCCTGCCAACCCTAAAGGGCAAGTCCTTGGTGTGTTTAGTGAAAAACTCACGACTACTATGGCAAAGTCTCTTAAAGAATTGGGGTTGGAAAGATGTATGGTAGTTCATGGATTAGACGGCTTAGATGAGATTACTATTACCACAAAGACCAAGGTGTCTGAACTAAAAAATGGTGAAATCTATGAATATTATTTAGACCCTAAGGATTATGGAATACCTTTTAATCAAATTGAAAAAATCCAAGGAGGTAATCCAGAAGAAAATGCAAAGATTTTACTAGATATATTAAAAGGTGAGAAAGGACCTAAGCGTGATATGGTCTTATTAAATGCAGGGGCAGCCATATATGTAGGAAAAGCAGCAAACTCCTTGGGAGAAGGAATAGAGAAATCAAAGGAAACAATAGATAAAGGACTTGCATTGGATAAATTAAATCAATTGATTAAACTTAGTCAGGAGATGAAGAAGTGATATTAGAAAAAATTGCTTCTTTAAAAAGAAAAAAAGTAGAAATAGAAAAGTCAATTATGTCCATTGAAAATTTGAAAAAACAAATTAGAAATTTAGATACTAGAGATTTTAAAAGAGCTATAGGAAAAAAAGAAAAATTAAATATAATAGGAGAAGTAAAAAAAGCTTCTCCTTCAAAAGGTATTATCAGGGAAGATTTTAACCCTATATCAATAGGTAGAATTTATGAAAAAAATCGAATAGATGCTATTTCAGTTTTGACTGAAGAAGAATTTTTCTTTGGAAAAAATGAATATTTATCCTTAATAAGAAAAGAAACTAAAATACCTATCCTTAGAAAAGATTTTATAATTGATTCATATCAAATATATCAGTCCAAGGCATTAGGAGCAGATGCTATTTTGCTTATTGCAGCTCTTCTAACAAAAAAAGAATTAATAGAATTCCAAAAAATAGCTAAAGACATTAATCTTCAGTGTTTAGTGGAAGTCCATGATTTAGATGAGTTAGTAAAAGTATTAGAGGTTGGGACAGAAATAATAGGGATTAACAATAGAAATTTAAAGACCTTTGAAGTAAAGGTAGAAACTACAGAAAAATTAATACGCTATATACCAAAGGATAAAGTAGTCATTAGTGAAAGTGGTATTTCTAATAGAAAAGATATGGAGTATCTAAAAACCATAGGTGTAGACGGTGTTTTAATTGGGGAAAGTTTTATGAAATCTAAATCTATTGAAGATAAGATAAAGGAATTAAGAGGTGAATGATTTGGTAGGAATAAAGATCTGTGGATTGAGAAGATATGAAGACATAGATTATGTAAATAGATTAAAACCAGAATATATAGGATTTGTATTTACAAAAAGTAAAAGACAAATTGATCCTTATATGGCAAGGAGATTAGTGAATAGCTTAAATAAAGATATAAAAAAGGTTGGTGTATTTCTAAATCACTCTATAGAAGAAGTAAAAGAAATAGAAAAACTTTGTAATCTGGATATACTTCAATTCCACGGAGATGAAAGCCCTAGTTATTGTAATTGTTTTGAAAATGAAGTATGGAAATCCTTTCTTGTAAAGGATGAAAAAAGTCTAGGTTTATTAGAAGAATATAAGGTTGATAAATATCTTTTAGATACTTGGATAGAAGGAGAAGTTGGGGGGACAGGAAAAAGGTTTAATTGGGAATTAGCTAAAGAGATTGGTAAAACTAAATCTATAGTTTTAGCAGGGGGATTATATTCGGAAAATATTAAAAATGCTATACAGATAGTTAGACCTACAGTAGTAGATGTAAGCTCTGGAGTAGAGACAGATGGATATAAGGATTATGGAAAGATAAAAGATTTTATAGAAAAAGTAAGGGGATAATTTATATGAATACAAGATTTGGACAATTTGGAGGGCAGTTTGTACCAGAAACTTTAATGAATCCATTAATAGAACTTGAAAAAGCATTTGTTAATATAAAAGATGATGATAGTTTTAAAAAGGAATATATGTATTATTGTCAAGAGTATTCTGGAAGACCTACTCCACTATATTACGCGGAAAATTTAACAAGAAAACTAGGTGGAGGTAAGATTTATCTAAAGAGGGAGGACTTAAACCATACAGGAGCTCACAAGATAAATAATGTAATCGGTCAGGTACTACTTGCTAAAAAAATGGGAAAAAAGAAAATAATTGCAGAAACAGGTGCAGGGCAACACGGAGTAGCCACAGCTACTATTTGTGCAATGTTTGATATCTCTTGTGAAGTGTTTATGGGTGAGGAGGATATAAAAAGGCAAGGATTAAATGTTTTGAAGATGAAGATGCTAGGAGCTAGAATAAACTCTGTAACTTCAGGTACAAAAACTTTGAAGGATGCTACTAATGAAGCTATTAGACATTGGGTTGCTAATCCAGAAGATACTTTTTATGTAATTGGATCAGTAGTAGGACCCCATCCTTATCCTACAATGGTGAGAGATTTTCAAAGAATTATAGGAGATGAAGTGAAGGAGCAAATTATGGAGAAGGAAGGTAGAACGCCAGATTATTTAGTAGCTTGTGTAGGTGGAGGAAGTAATGCAATGGGTCTATTCTATCCTTTTATTGAGGAAAAGGTAGAGATGTATGGTGTTGAAGCAGGAGGAAAGGGAATAGATACAGAATATCATGCAGCTAGTATTTCCAAAGGCAGATTAGGAGTCATACATGGAATGATGACTTATTTGTTGCAGGATGAAAATGGGCAGATTAAACCAGTGCACTCAATATCAGCAGGTCTTGATTACCCAGGGGTTGGACCAGAACATGCTTATTTTAATTCTATTAACAGAATTAAATATGTAGCCATAAATGATAATGAGGCAATAGAAGCTTTTCGATACCTAACTAAGATAGAAGGAATTATACCTGCTTTAGAAAGTGCTCATGCTATAGCCTATTTAATGAAATTAACTAGAGAAACAGATAAAGAAGATATTATTGTAGTGAATTTATCCGGAAGAGGAGATAAAGACATGGATACATTATTTAATGTGTTGGAGGAACTGGAAGATGGACAGTAGAATAGAAAGGAAGTTTAACCAAATTAAGGAACAAAATAGAAAAGCTTTAATAACTTATATTACTTTGGGAGATCCTTCTTTGGATAAAACCATAGAATTAGTTTTGGAAATGGAAAAAGCAGGAGCTGACATTGTTGAATTAGGAATTCCATACTCAGATCCCCTAGCAGACGGACCTGTTATACAAAGAGCTTCATCAAGGGCCTTAAGTCAAAATATTAATATGGAATCTATTTTTTCAATGGTTTCAACACTAAGAATCAAAACAGAAATTCCCTTGGTTTTCTTAGTATATTACAATACGGTTTTTTCTTATGGAGTAAAAAAAATTTTAAATAAATGTAAAAAATGTGGAATAGATGGTTTGATTATCCCAGATCTTCCTTTGGAAGAGAGGAAAATATTAAATGAAATGATTAAGGATTATTCTATGGATTTAATAGCCCTAGTTGCTCCAACTTCTCATAGCAGGATAGAATCAATAGTTAAAGAAGGGAGAGGATTTATTTAT
The DNA here is from genome assembly GCF_030931715.1 of Tissierella sp. MB52-C2. Taxonomy (NCBI): domain Bacteria; kingdom Bacillati; phylum Bacillota; class Tissierellia; order Tissierellales; family Tissierellaceae; genus Tissierella; species Tissierella sp. MB52-C2. Next base: position 3,146,016 of record NZ_CP133261.1, on the reverse strand, counting down.
TGCATTTCTTCCAAAGGAGTTACAGGAACAAGAGAGAATTTTGATGAAGGATTAGAGAATTTTATTAAGGAAGTAAGGAAGTATTCAAAGATTCCTTTAGCTATAGGTTTTGGCATATCTGATGCAGAAAGTCTAAGAAAATTAAAGAGTTTAGCTGATGGATTGATTGTTGGAAGTGCAATTGTTAAAGAAATAGAGAAAGGTATAGAATCAGGAAATAGTGAAAGAAGAGTTTATGAATTTGTGAAAAGCTTAAAAGAAGCAATTGATGAATAGGGGGAGGCTCATGGAAATAGGTCTTAATAAGGTTAATAGAATTTTACATCCTATTAACTCAACAATAAATGTTGGTGAAAATAGCATAGGCGGTAATAATATAACAATAATAGCTGGACCTTGTTCTGTAGAAAGTGAAGAACAAATAGTTAATATAGCAAAAAGAGTAAAGGTATCAGGAGCAACTTTTTTAAGAGGCGGAGTTTTTAAGCCCAGGACTTCACCTTATAGCTTTCAGGGATTAGGTGAAAATGGATTAGAGTTATTAAAAATAGCCAAGGAAAAAACAGGACTTCCTATTGTGACAGAACTCATGTCTTTAGAATATTTAGATAGGTTCTTAGAAGATGTAGATGTTATCCAAATTGGAGCAAGAAATATGCAGAATTACCCTCTTTTAAAAGAAGTTGGAAAGATAAAAAAACCAGTGCTTTTAAAGAGAGGAATGTCAGCTACTATTGAGGAGTTTTTAATGGCTGCTGAATATATTATGTTGGAAGGAAATGAAAATGTAATTTTATGTGAAAGAGGAATTAGAACTTTTGAAAGATATACAAGGAACACTTTAGACCTAAGTGCAGTTCCTATACTGAAGAAGCTAAGTCATCTTCCAGTCATAGTAGATCCTAGCCATGGCACTGGTTTGTGGTGGTTAGTAGAACCTCTATCAAAAGCTGCTATAGCAGTAGGAGCAGATGGATTAATTATTGAAGTTCATAATGACCCTTTAAATGCTAGGTGTGATGGGGAGCAGTCTATAACCACAGGTAGATTTAAAAAGCTTATGGAATCTTTAAAGCTTATTGCAAAAGTTGAAAATAAAATATTGTAATAAAATAAAATTCTTTGTTTAAAATATTAATTTATTTAATTTTATAGGAGGGTCTAAATGATTAGGTTTTTAACATCGGGAGAATCTCATGGTGATAGTTTGCAGGGAATAATAGAAGGACTTCCAGCAAATTTATATTTTAATATAGAATATATAAATCATGAGCTTAAAAGAAGACAAAAAGGATATGGAAGAAGTGAAAGAATGGCTATAGAAAAAGATGAAATAATAGTTTTATCTGGGATAAATAATTGCCATACTACAGGAAATCCAATATCAATTATGATTAAAAATAGAGGAACTAATATTGAATTAACAGAGGTAATGAGACCTAGACCAGGTCATGGAGATTTAGCAGGGACGTTGAAGTATAATCGGAAAGGTGGGAGAAGTGTTTTAGAAAGGGCTAGCGCAAGAGAAACGGCTATGAGAGTTGCATTAGGCGGTATATGTAAATTGTTATTAAAAACTCTCAATATAGAAGTATATAGCCATGTAATTAAAATTGGAGAAGTTGAAGTTCCCAAAGAAAACTGCGTTAATATAAATAAAGAAGAACTTCTGAAGGCAGATAAATCTATTCTAAGGGTTCTAGACTCAAAAACCGAAAAAATTATGATAGAAAAAATAAATAATATAAGAAAGGAAGGAGATACTTTAGGTGGAGTCATAGAGGTAATAGGTATGAATGTTCCAGTAGGGTTAGGAAGTTATACTAGTTGGGACAGAAGATTAGATGGAAAAATTGCTTATAGCATAATGAGTATTCCTGGAATAAAGGGAATTGAATTTGGTCTAGGATTTAATACATCTAATAAGCCTGGTTCAAAAGTACACGATGAGATATACTATGATGTCAATGGATACCATAGAGAAACCAATAATGCAGGTGGAATTGAAGGAGGAGTTTCCAACGGAGAAAATATAGTATTTAGAGCAGTTATGAAACCTATACCTACCCTAAAGAAACCTTTAAATACTATAGATATGGAGACAAAAGAGCAGGCTTATGCTCAATTTGAAAGATCAGATGTTTGTGCTGTACCATCAGCTAGCATTGTAGCAGAAAATATGCTGGCATATGTATTGGCTAATGAAATAATGAAAAAATTTGGCGGAGATAGTATAGAAGAACTTAAATTTAATTTTAAAAGTTATATTGCTGGATTAAAAGAGCGGTAATAATACAAATGGGTAGATAGGATATGAATTAATTTTACTATAACTTTGGATTAGGTCTGAAATTTCATACTGATTTTTAAAAATAAATAAGAAAAAGTATTAAATTTAATACTTTTTCTTATTTATTTTTAATTTTAATGTATTAATATTATTGATATCATTGTATTTCAATAAAGTGCAAAAGTGGCATAAAGATTGCAATATACAATTATATCTTTTATACTCAGTTCTTAGTACATGGTCTTTCTAAAAAAGTTGACTCATAGTTTACTTGAAAATAGTATCCAGCTCCTACTGTAATATAGATGTTGTAATTTCTATCATTTAATATTATCTTTCCCATATTATTACTAGATTAAGAGGCATAGCATTATTACTTTTATGCACGGAATAAATATTCAGAATATTGGAATATTTGAAGATTAATACTTTCATACTCCCAATCTGAACAAAGTTAAATGATATCAATATTATTGGCAAGTTTGGCAGATAAAGAAACTATATAAAAGTCATGAATATTATCTCATTAAATCAGTAGGGAAGAAAGTATATCAATTAAGTTTTAACTATATTATCCAAGGAGGTGACTATTGCATTTTTATCAAGAGCTGTTTATAAAATAAAATTGTTTTAAAGGAGAGGATTATATTATGGAAAAAACAATTGGTAAAAATCAAAAAAAAGGCAGTCATAAATTATATAAAATTATATGTTTGTTTTGCATTATTACTTTGTTGTTAAGCAATGTTTTCAGTGGCTTAGTTTTAGCAGTAAATGATAATCCCAATGCTTCATCAGTATCAAATCAACTACCTATAGGAAAAATAGAGAATAGAGAAAAAAAGGAGAGTAGTATATTTTCAAGAGAAATCACAGATGATTTATTAGCAATCAAATCACCTGAACCGCCACAGTCGGAATCTATTGACCAAAGTTTCCAGGATATAAGACCATTTGCTGCAGGGGAAAGCACCTACTCAATGTCTTATCTAAAGACATTAAATTATACTGATTTAGTAAACCTGCTAGTTACCCTTAAATACAGTGATATTACAGATTTATTTCAATATAGCCAAGATGCATATGAATTTTATTCTAATCAAAGTCGTATGGAAGCGCTTATTGATGCAATAAATGTTCGTGGAAGACAATATACAAGTACAGATAACAAAGGTATCCCTACACTTTGTGAAGTAGTTAGAGCAGGTTTTTATTTAGGATTTTATAATAGTCAATTAAGTGAGCTTAATAGTAGAAATTATCATGATAAATGTTTACCTGCAATAGTTTCAGTTATGAATAATGTTAACTTCAAATTAGGTACAGCACAGCAGGATGATTTAGTATCTTCCATAGGTCTTCTTATGTGGAACGGGTCAACCAATGTAGATATAATCAACCGCACTATTCCTATATTTCAGCAATTTCAATCAAATATAAATACCTATATAAAGGATAATGCAAAAGGAACAGCTATTTACAACTTAGGTGGTGGTATAGAATATGACATTAATGAAGAACTTTATAATGGAGTTATACCATCAAAAACTATTTGGTACGGCAGAATTGATGATTTTATAACACAAGTATCCAATATAGCACTATTAGGAAACTTTAATTCAGATAATGGATGGCTTATAAATAATGGACTATACTGGATGGGAACGTTAGGGAAAGTTCATAGTAATCCAAGTGAAGGAAATAGAGTCCTCACACAGGCAATGAGCTCCTATCCGTATTTAGAGGAACCGTATTTTCAAGCTGCTTCATCCATAGTAGATAATTATGATGGATTAGATTATTATGGCAGAAGAATAGATATTAAGGAAATCACACAAGATGGAATAAATAAATATCTGCCTAAAAGATATACTTTTGATGATGATAAATTAATCATATATGCTGGAGATGATGTTACAATTGATAAAGTTAAAAGGCTATATTGGGCTTCACATGAAGTTAGAGCACAATTTTATAGAGCCATAGGAAGTGATACTCCACTTGAGGCCAATAATACTGATGAAGTATTGACATGCTATATTTATAATAGTCCTCATGAGTATAATATGAATAGATATTTGTTTGGGCTAGATACTAATAATGGCGGTATGTATATAGAGAGCTGGGGATCCTTTTATACCTATGAAAGAACTCCTCAAGATAGCATATATACATTAGAAGAGTTATTCCGCCATGAATTTACTCACTATTTACAAGGTAGATATTTAGTACCTGGTATGTGGGGGGAATCGGAGATTTATAATAATGAAAGATTAACATGGTTTGAAGAAGGTGGAGCTGAATGGTTTGCTGGTTCTACTCGTACTGATGGGATTGTTCCGAGAAAAACTATGGTATCCAATATTGGAAGAGTGGAAGACAGATATTCCTTATCTAAAACTTTACATTCATCATATGATAGTGGTTTTACTTTTTATACCTATGGTTTTGCTGTTTATAATTATATGCATGAAAAGAATAAGGATATGTTTAACAGTTTAAATAATGCCGTAAAGACAAATAATGTAAGGGAATATGATAACTTAATAAGCCAATATAGTAATGATAATCGATTAAACACAGAATATCAAAATCAAATGCAACATTTAGTAGACAACATAAATACTTACTATGTTCCTCTTGTAGCTGATGACTACTTAGAAACCCATACAAGAAAAGACCTGGAGTCAATATACTCAGATATAACTTCAGTTGTGGATTTGACAAATATAACAACAACTCAATCACAATCAGAATTTTTTAAAACATTCACATTACGTGGGACATATACAAAAGCAACATCTCAAGGACCTATAGCAGATTGGGAATACATGGATTTAATGGCGAATGAATCTTTAAACGCACTTACATCTTATCCATGGAGTGGGTATGAAACAGTAGTATGCTACTTTACAAATTATAAAGTGAATTCATTAGATGAAGCAGAATTTGATGTAGTATTTCATGGAATACTTACAGGTGATGGGACAATACAGGTAAACAATCCTCCAGTAGCAGAAGCAAATGGACCATATGTTGCGACGAAAGGTGAGGAGATAAGCTTTAGTAGTATGGGCTCTAAAGATAGTGATGGGACTATAATATCATATCTATGGGATTTTGGAGATGGCAGTACAAGCACAGAAGCAAATCCATACTATACCTACTTAACGGCAGGTACATTTACAGCAACTTTGACAGTAGTAGATGATAAAGGAGAGATAAATACAGATGAGGCACAGGTAATAATTAATGAACCTGAAATTAATCCTAGTGATGGTATCACATCTGAGGCTGAACCAAATGATATATTTGATAATGCAAATGGACCTATAACCAGTGAACTTACAGTTTTAGCAGAGTTTCATAGTAATGACAATGAAGATATATACTATTTTGATGTAATCTCCAATGGAGAAGTCGATATCAATGTAACACCAGATAGGGATTTAGGAATTAGCTGGATGCTTTATAAAGCATCAGATACTATAAATTATGTAGCGTATCCTACTTCAACTACAGGTGAAAGACTAACAGGTTCTTATGATGCAACAGTAGGTAGATATTATCTTTATATATATAAATATTCGGGAACAGGTTCATATACAATAGATGTTAGCGGACCTCTTAAATAGATTGCAGACTAAATGTGTCTTTATGCAATTAAAAAACAAGGATTATAAAATTCACTTAACTAATACTGTAATGCCAATTATTTAGTTGACTAAATATTTCCGTTAGAGTATAATATATTATCAAATAAGGAAAGATATACTAAAGATAAATTAGACTAAATTAGATATTAAGTTTGACTGTTGAGTAAACTCATGTTAAAGGTGTGGAAGGGAAGAGTAAGACTAAGATTATTCTTTAGAGAGCTGGAAAAAGGTGAAAACCAGTGATTAATCTATTCTGAAAATGGCCCCTGAACCTTTTAGCCAAAGAATTAGGCTAAGACGGAGGCAGCCGTTATACTGCAAGGTTTTTTAACCTAGTGAGTTCTTAAATCGCAAGATTTAGATAAATTAGAGTGGTACCACGAAGAATACCTTCGTCTCTATATGGAGGCGAAGGCTTTTTTTATGACCTAACTTAGTAAACGAACGTAGTGAGTGAACTGTAGGTAGGTCAAACGTAACGAGAACCAAATTCATGTGAGCGTAGCGAGCAAATGAATTTGAGTTTCGAGACTACGTCACAGAACCTAAGCCAGTGAGCTTTGAGTCAAGTCAAACGCAACATTCGCTACGCTCATTCCTACGCTCACTGGCGTTCACTTCGCTGTCCGTTTTGTCTACAATTCGCTATGCTCATTGGACAAAAAGGCAATGAGCACCAAATCTATACGAGCGTAGCGAGTAAATAGATTTGAGTTGCGAAACTGTGGGAAATGACCTAACTTAGCGAACGATAAGTGAGCTTTGAGTTAAGTCAAACTTAACGAACAGCTAATTCACCATATTAAGAGGAGGTTTTAAATATGAAAAAGTATTATTTAACTACGCCAATTTATTATCCATCTGATAATTTGCATATAGGACATACCTATACTACAGTTGCCTCTGATGCTATAAAGAAATTTAAGAAAATGCAAGGATATGATGTATATTTGGTAACTGGATCAGATGAACATGGGCAAAAAATTCAAGAAAAGGCTAAGGAAAGTGGTGTAACACCAAAGGAATATGTAGATAAAATAGTTGCAGATATAAAGGAGTTATGGAAGACTCTAGAAATAGATTACGATACTTTCATAAGAACTACAGATCCTCACCATGAGAAGGCAGTACAAGAGATTTTTACAAAACTATATGAAAATGGTAAAATATATAAGTCAAAATATAAGGGGCATTATTGTACTCCTTGTGAAGCCTTTTGGGCAGAATCACAACTAGTAGATGGTGAATGTCCAGATTGTAATAGAGAAGTTCACTTAGCAGAAGAAGAAGCATATTTCTTTAAGCTTTCTCAATATAGAGATAAACTCTTAAAATTTTATGAAGAAAACCCAGACTTTATTCAGCCAGAATCTAGAAAAAATGAAATGGTAAATAACTTCTTAAAGGATGGATTAGAAGATCTATGTGTATCAAGAACTAGCTTTAACTGGGGTATAAAAGTACCATTTGATCCTAAGCACGTTGTATATGTATGGATAGATGCTTTATCCTGCTATATTACAGCACTAGGATATGGTAGCGATAATGATGAGAAATTTAAAGAATTTTGGCCTGCTGATGTTCATTTAGTAGGTAAGGAAATAGTGAGATTTCATACTATAATTTGGCCAGCACTTTTAATGGCAATGGATATGGAATTACCAAAGAAAGTATTTGGTCATGGTTGGATATTATTTGAAGATGATAAAATGTCTAAATCAAAAGGAAATGTCATATATCCAGAACCAATTATTGAATTATATGGAATAGATGCATTTAAATATTTTCTTCTTAGAGAATTTTCCTTTGGGCAAGATGGCTCATTCCATAGAGATAAATTCTTACAAAGGCTTAATTCAGATTTAGCAAATGATTTAGGTAACTTAGTAAGTAGAACAGTGACTATGGTGGAGAAATATAATGAAGGTTTTATACCTACACCTAATGAAGAAGGAGAATTTGATACTTCTCTAAAAGAAGTGGGAATAAATGCAGCTGCTAAGGTAGAAGAACATATGGATAAACTTAGTTTCTCCAATGCATTGGAAGAAGTATGGAAACTAATTAGAAGAACAAATAAATATATAGATGAAACTCAACCATGGATACTGGCTAAAGACAATAAGGAAAGATTAGATACAGTATTATATAATTTAACAGAATCCTTGAGAATTACTTCAATATTAATTAAACCATTTATGGAAAAGACTTCTATGGAAATAAGAAAACAATTGGGATTAAATAATGAAGCTATATGGGACGATGCCAAAGAATGGGGTAAACTAGAAGTAGGTACTAAAGTTGCAAGAGGAAATATAATATTCCCTAGGCTTGAGATTGAAAAAGAATTGGTTAAATTAAATGATGCCAATGAAAAACTTATAGAAGAAAGAACTAAAGGAAAGAAGGTCAATAAAGTGGAAGAAAACAAGGAAGTTGTAGAAGAAAAAGTAGAAGAAATAACTATAGATGAATTTGATAAGGTAAAGCTAAAGGTGGCAGAAGTTATATCCTGTGAAGATCACCCAAAGGCTGATAAACTATATGTATTCCAACTAAAACTAGGTGAAGAACAACGCCAAGTAGTATCAGGAATAAAAGAATATTATAAACCAGAAGATTTAATAGGTAAAAAGGTAGTAGTAGTTACAAATCTAAAACCTGTAAAATTAAGAGGAATAGAATCAAAGGGAATGATACTTGCGGCTGAAGATAGTACTGGAAAATTAAGCCTAGTATCTACATTAGAAGATTTACAATCAGGAGCTACTATATCATAAAAGGAGAATAAAATGTTAATAGATAGCCATGCACATTTAGATGATCCAAGATTTGATAATGATAGAGATAAGTTGATTAACTCTTTAAAGAATAATGGGGTGGAAATAGTCATCAATATAGGGGCAGATCTACAAACAAGTATTGCCTCTGTTGCCTTAGCTGAAAAGTACGATCATATATATGCTGCCATAGGGGTACATCCTCATTCAGCTAAAGAAGTTGATAACTCGACTATTGAAGTCTTAAAATCCTTTGCCAAACGAGATAAGGTAGTTGCCATAGGAGAAATAGGATTAGACTATTACTATGATAACTCACCGAGAGATTTACAAAGAAAATGGTTTATAGAGCAATTGAACCTTGCTAAAGAATTGGATTTGCCAGTTGTTATTCATACTAGGGAAGCACAGCAGGAAACCTTCGATATAATAAAAGATGCAGCTAAAGATGGAAAACTAAGGGGAGTTCTTCATTGCTTTTCAGGAAGTCCTGAAATAGCCATGGAGTATATAAAAATGGGACTTTATATATCTCTAGGAGGACCAGTTACATTTAAAAACTCTAGAGTGAGTAAAGAGGTAGCTAAGGCAGTACCTCTAGATAAACTCTTAATAGAAACGGACTGTCCATATTTAACTCCAGAACCTCATAGAGGAAAGAGAAATGAGCCTGTATTTGTAAAATATGTAGCAGGTACTATTGCTGAATTAAGAGGTATAACCTACGAGGAATTGACAAAAGCGACTAATAAAAATACTAGAGACCTATTTGGAATTGATAAATAGTGAATAGTTAAAAGGACAGTGAAAAGTGAAAAGTGAATAGCTTGTAGTTAGGCAGAAATGTCTTTCAATCTTTTCAACTATTCACTATTCACTAAAAAGAACGGGGTTGATTTATTGATAAAGGAAGTCATTGTTGTTGAAGGGCGAGACGATATAACTGCCGTCAAATCTGCTGTAGATGCAGAGGTCATTGCCACCGGTGGATTTGGATATAAAAAAGAGTTTATAAACAATTTAAAAAATATAGCCGAAAAGACTGGGATAATCATACTTACAGATCCAGACTATGCTGGAGAACAGATAAGGAAGGATTTATCTAAACATATAAAGAATTGTAAACACGCTTTTTTACCTCAAGGTAAGGCCTTAAAAAAAGGTGATATTGGCGTGGAAAATGCCACTAAAGAAGATATACTTGAGGCAATCTTAAAGGCTAGACCAAGTAATGTTGAGCGAAAAGAAGAATATACTAAAGAAGAGATAATAGCTCTTGGATTAGCGGGTGGAGAAGGTTCTAGGGAGAAAAGAGAAAGATTAGGCAATATTTTAGGAATTGGATATTCTAATTCTAAACAATTGCTAAATAGATTAAATAATTTTGGTATAACTAGGGAAGAATTTGAAAAGGCTTTGGAAAGGATTGAAAAAGAAAATGGAAGATAAAAGACTTTATTCTCCAGCCTATGTAAAAAAGATTTTATCGAAATATGGATTTAAGTTTTCAAAGAGTCTAGGACAAAATTTTTTAATGGATGGAAATATCGTAAGAAAAATAGCAGATGCAGGAGAAATTACATCAGAAGATTATGTAATAGAAATAGGACCAGGTATAGGTACACTAACGGAGGAGTTGGCATTAAGGGCAAAGAAGGTTGTAGCCATTGAAATAGATAAGACTTTGCTGCCTATATTAGATGAAACTATTGGGAAATATAAAAATGTAGAAATAGTTCATGGAGATGTATTGAAGGTTGACATGAAACAGCTAATTAATGAAAAGCTAAATGGCGGGCCTGTGAAAGTAGTGGCAAACCTGCCTTATTATGTAACTACACCTATAATCGGGAAATTGATAGAAGATAATTTAAATTTAGATTCTATAATAGTAATGGTTCAAAAAGAAGTGGCAGAAAGAATGGAATCATCCCCCGGTGGAAAAGAATATGGTTCACTTTCCATATTTGTTAATTTTTATAGCGAACCTAAAATCATAGTTAAAGTGCCTAAGACTGTATTTATGCCTCAACCAAAGATAGACTCCGCTGTAATAAAGCTAGATATAAAAAAGGAATTACCAGATGTGGATAAGGAAAAGTTTTTTAAGATAGTTAAGGCCTCTTTTAGTAAAAGAAGAAAGACTTTAATCAATGCTCTGTCTACCTATGGATTTAATATCCATAAAGAAGTCATAAGAGATACATTAAAAACTTTAGATATTGATGAAAATATACGTGCAGAAAGCCTTTCTGTAGAAGATTTTATAAAGATTAGTAAAACATTACCCCCATTAGACATATAATTAAATATAGTATGAAAAGGGGGTAATTTTATGCCATCATCATTAGCGTATACGAGAAAGTTTATAATACTGAAAAAAGAGTTTTCAAACATAGGAGGAAATCCCAAGGGCCACTGTAAATTAGAAATAAAGGGGATTAGGGGATTAGTTACTGTAAATATTGAAAATGCAGAAAAAGATAAGGCATACAATGTAGTATTTGTTTTAAACGACAGTGGAAATAATGTTTGGAATCTAGGGAAGATATTTACTGATGAACTTGGAAAAGGAAAGGGAGAATATGTATTTTTGCAACAGGAATTGGAAAAAGAAAACCTTTTCTTAGATAAAATATCGGGTATTCTAATAGTAAGAGATGGAAAAGTATTATTAGGTGGATATTTAGACCAAGAAAATGGAACAATTCAAAGGTACATAGATACAATGCCTTTAAGTCCAATTATAGAGTCTAAAGAAGAACCAAAGGAAGAGAAGATAGAGGTCGAAGAAGTAGAGGAAAGCATAGAAGTAGAAAAAATAGAAAAAGTAGAACAGAGTTCGGTGGTAGAAGAAGTCATAGAAATCCAAGAGATAGAAGAAACTCAGGAAATTCAGGAGACTAAAGTAGTGGAAGAAGTTCAGGAAGTGGAGAAGGAAACAATAGAAGAACCAGAGGAAGAAGTATGTGTTGAACCAAAAGAAGAGGTATATACTGAATCTATAAAACAAGAATATAATCCAATATATGATATACCGGCTAAAGAACAAGAAATTGAACCAATATATCATGTACCTGCTCAAGAAATGGAATATAATCCATTATATGATATTCCAGCTAGGGAGCCTGAATATAACCCAAAATATGATATACCTGCAAAGGAACCAGTAGCGGAAGCATTAGAAGAGGAAGCTATAGAAGAGTTAATGATATTAGAAGAAGAAGTACAAGAATTAGAAGTGGAAGAATTAGAAGAAAATATAGAAGAAACTGTAGTAGGATTAGACGCAGATGATGAAGATGACGAAGATGACTTTGAGCCTGATTATAAAACTCTAGATTATATGAAAAAGCTAAACCAAAAAAATCAGACGACTAATTATGTGCTTAGTATTTTAAGGTTTTTCCCATATATAGAACCTTTCAAATATAAACTCAAAGGTTATAATTGGTGGATAGTTGAATTAGATAAAGAAAATGAATATAGAGCATTCCTTCCATATTTCTCCTATATTATTGGTGGTAATAATAAAGAATTCTATAGGGAAAATACTGCCACTTGCAGTCAGTTAATGGATAAATATCAACACTATTTATTTGGACTATATAATGAGGGAGAAAATGTAAAATATTTTGTATATGGAATACCAGGCAAGTTTATGCGAGAAGAACACCCTTATGTTGGAGAAAGAGAATTTAATACTTGGTACGAAGGTATAAATGCGGAAGGATATTGGATAATACACATAGATCCTATGACGGGGAAGCCAGTAGATTCACCTGTATCTATGATGCCCACAGATTAAAATAGGAGGTATAGATAAATGGACGAAACTAAAGACAAATTAATATGTATGACTCATCATATAGACGATATATCTTTAGAAAAGTTAAAAAAAGAGTTACAAGATGAAAAGGAGATAGATATTCTTTCCAGTACATTTAAAGCCTTGTCAGATTCCACTAGACTTAAAATAATCTATATATTATCAAAATCATCTCTATGTGTATGTGATATAGCTAGTATATTAGATATGACTCAATCAGCTATATCCCATCAGCTGAGAATATTAAGAGATATGAAATTAGTTAGGTTTAAAAGAGAAGGAAAACTAGTAATTTATTCCTTAGATGACGATCATGTATTGGGGCTGTTCGAACAGGCATTAGATCACGTCAAACATAAATAAACCTACAATCCCTATGGGATGTAGGTTTATTCTCCACTTTCAATGCAAGATGAACATATTATATCTGTAGCTTCAATTATCTTTGCCAATACAGATATTCTTCTTTGACGGTCTAGCAAGAAAGCTTTCTTCTCTCCTGCTATTACATCGTATTTAAAGTAAACAGGATGTAAATTATTTAAAGCAGTAACTTTTATATCATGTTCACAACTTTCGTTTTTACACATTTTATTAGAAATTTTCATTTCTTTAAAGATTTCATCTACTAATATTTCCATGTAGTTTTTTATCATACCATCATCCTTAGTTATAAATATTATATTCGCTCTAATTCAAATAATTAATATTATATTATTTTAAAATATTGTTGTCAAACCTATGATATTAAATTTTAATATGTGATTATTATTAAAAACTATGGGTAAAATACTAACATCAGAGAATATTGATTAATTATTCAAAGATGATATAAATCAGAAAAATTTAGGAGGGGTTTTAATGGCAAATGTAATAGTTTATACTAGTAACACCTGCCCATATTGTGTTTCAGCTAAAGATTACTTGACAGAAAAAGGTATTGATTATACTGAAAAAAATGTTCAAACAGATAAAGATGCGAGAAAAGAACTAATGGCTATGGGGCATATGGGTGTTCCAGTTTTAGTTATAGATGATGAAGAAATAGTTGGCTTTGATAAAGAAAAAATCGATGAGCTATTAGAAAAATAATAGTAAAAGGAAGATGATTTACTGAAAAATCTCTTCCTTTTTGTAATTATAGCTTCATATTATTCATTTAAAGCAGCCATTAATTTATCTAAATCTAGGCCATGTACCATAGCAGCTTCTTCTAAGCTTTCCATTTGGCTAGATGGACAACCTACACAACCCATACCAAATCTCATAAGAGTTTCTACTGATTCTGGCTTTTTCCTAATTAACTCGCCAATAAGCATATCTTTTGTGATTTCCATATTTTTCAACCTCCTTATTTATACTCTACTAATATAGTAGCATATATTTTATACCCTTTCTAGTATAAATATATCATTTCTCAAAATATAAAAATTATTTAATATTTCTTTGTATAAAAAAAAGCATTCTTGGAGAATACTATATCAGGAGGTGAAACTATGGATAATAATGATAGAAATAAAAATCCAGAAAAAGACAGAGATAGAGACAGAGATGATAGTTTCAACATAGGAGAAATGATCATAAGGATATTAGTAACAGCAATAGTTGTAGCTATAGCAGCTTACTTTACTCCAGGATTCACAATAGACGGTATATGGAGCTTATTACTAGCATCAGTAGTAATTGGAGTGTTGGATCACTTAATCCAAAAGTTTACTGGTGTAAATGCTTCTCCATTCGGAAGAGGATTATCAGGATTCTTAGTAGCTGCACTTATTCTCTATGTTACCAAGTTTATAATCCCTGGATTTAATATATCTGTTTGGGGTGCCATAATAGGTGCTTTAGTAATAGGTATAGTAGATGCTATAATACCAGGAAGAGCAATGTAGAAGTAGGATTGACAATATATAATTGACAATTGACGATTTTAAATTATAAAAAATGGAGGAAGATATTTCCTCTATTTTTTATAGGGAATATGAAAGTTCCACTTTCAATGAGTTTCAAAAAAAGCTTTCTTAAAGGGCTTTTTTAGAAGCTCTTTTTATTTTATAATTAATAATTAAAAGCAAACGATAAGGGTAATCTATTAGTATAAATTCATTTATAGATAGAATTTATAAATAACTGTTTACAAATACCCCTAGTGGGTATATAATGTAATAAGAAAACACTCAAAGGAGGCAATTAATATGATAATAGATGTAACTTCAAAAGCATCAGAAGAACTAACCAAAGTCATAGAATCTAAACAAACGGATAAACCTTTAAGAATTTATGTTGCAGGCTATGGTTGAGGCGGTCCATCATTTGGCATAGCTCTGGATGAGCACAAAGATGGAGATTTAGAAATGTCAGTTGGAGACTTTAAGTTTTTAATAGAAGAAGGATTAGAAGATAACTATGGAAAGTTTACTGTAGATTATAGTGATGATTGGCTAAGAAGAGGATTTACAGTAATTCCAGATAGAGGCACAGGTGGATGTTAATTAGTTAAGAGTGAATAGTTTAAATAAAAAAAGATAGGATGCCCTATCTTTTTTTATTTGGGTGGATAAGGAAAGTATGGTATAATAGAAAAAGTTAAAGTTTATAAGTAGTGAATAACAGATAGCTATTAGCTATTCACTATTAGTTATTCGCTAAGAAAGGAAGGTTGGTGATGAAAATGGATTCGGGGCCTTTACCCAGTATAAATAAAAGAAAAATAAAGAGAATAATAGGAGAACCATTTTCGTCACAAATAGTGGTTCTCTAGTTGGAGGGAGAACATGGATGAAAGAATATTATTGGAATTAATACAAGAAAAGAAGTACGTACAAATTAAAAAAGAATTATCAGAAATGAATGAAGTAGACGTGGCAGAACTATTAGATCCCTTGGATGTACATTCAACTCTTCTAATCTTTAGAATGTTACCAAAGGATTTAGCAGTAGAAGTATTTGCTCATTTTTCTACAGAACAACAATTAGGCATAATAAATTCCATAACCGATAAAGAGTTGGAATATATTGTGGATGAATTGTTTTTTGACGACATGATAGATTTAATTGAAGAAATGCCAGCAAATATTGTAAAAAAGATTCTTAAATCATCAAAAGAGGAAGAAAGGAAATTAATAAATCAATTTTTGAAATATCCTGTAGACTCTGCTGGTAGCATAATGACTATAGAATATGTTGATTTGAGAAAAGAAGCAACTGTAAAAGAAGCCTTGAATCATATAAAGGAAATAGGGCTAAATAAAGAAACTGTGTATACTTGCTATGTAACAGATAAAAAAAGAACTCTAGAGGGATTTGTCTCCCTAAGAACTCTAGTTACATCAGATGAAGATAAAATTATAGAAGATATAATGGAAGATGAAGTAATAAAAGTATATACCCATGATGATCAGGAAAGTGTAGCCAATGTATTTAGAAAATATGGATTTTTAGCACTTCCTGTAGTAGATAATGAAAATAGGCTTACTGGAATTATTACTGTTGATGATATTATGGATGTTATGGAACAAGAGGCTACAGAAGACTTTCAGATAATGGCCGCTATGTCTCCATCTGAAGATGCTTATTTAAACACAGGAGTTATGACACTGGCTAAAAATAGATTGCCCTGGCTTTTAGTATTAATGGTTTCAGCCACATTTACTGGAAGAATAATGGGTAAATTTGAAGATGTCTTGGCGTCTGTAGTAGTGCTTAGTACATTTATTCCAATGTTAATGGATACTGGAGGAAATTCAGGAAGCCAATCATCTACTTTAATAATAAGAGGGTTGGCAACAGGTGAAATAACTACCCACGATTGGTGGAAAGTATTATGGAAAGAATTAAGAATAAGCTTTATAGTTGGAACAGTCCTTGCTGGGATTAACTTCATAAGAATTATATTTTTAGAAAAAGTAGATGCTACTGTAGCTTTAACTGTTTCCATAACTATAGTAGTTACAGTTATGGCATCAAAAATAGTAGGTGGAATATTACCGCTAATAGCAAAAAAACTAAAGGCAGATCCAGCAATAATGGCAGGTCCACTGATTACAACCATAGTAGATGCATTAGCATTAATGGTATACTTTGGTATAGCAAAAACATTACTTGGAATATAATTAATAATGAAGAAAATCGATTAACGATTGATAATTTAAAGAATTAGAACCTAAGATTTTTCAAAGGAAAGTCTTGGGTTCTTTTGTTTTTTGAATATGGATAAGCTTCATAGAATAGAATATAAAGATTAATAATAAAAATAAATAATTATCAATTGTTTTTTTAGGGGTGTTTATATGATTAATTTTATTTGGGCAGCTTTGATTATTATTGGATTTATAGTTGGAGCTATTACTGGAAACTTAGATAATGTAACTACAAGTGCCATAGAAAGTGCTAAAGGAGCTGTAGAATTAGCCATGGGACTCATTGGAGTTATGGCTTTGTGGTTAGGAATCATGAAAATAGCAGAGGATTCTGGACTAATAAAAGGAATATCAAGACTTCTTAAACCAATAATGATACTTTTATTTCCAGACGTGCCAGCTGATCATCCAGCCATGGGAGCCATGATAATGAATATATCTGCCAATATTTTAGGCTTAGGTAACGCAGCAACTCCCTTTGGATTAAAGGCAATGGAAGAATTACAAAAGTTAAATAGACAGAAAGACACAGCAACAGATGCAATGGTCACATTTCTTGCCATAAATACTTCATCTGTAACTCTAATACCTGCTTCCACCATAGCAATACTGGCAGCAGCAGGTGCCACTAATCCAACGCAAATAGTAGGGCCTACCATAATTGCCACTACCATATCTACAACTACAGCCATAATAGCAGCAAAGACACTTCAAAGATTACCTAAATACAAAATAAAAAGAGGTAGAAGTAAAGGAGGAAGGCAGAATGTTCATTGAAGTAATGGAGATTTTATCTAGATTTGCTATTCCTTTCATGATTGTTGGGATTATATTTTATGGAATTATTAGAAATATTAAGGTTTATGAATCCTTTATGGAAGGAGCAAAGGATGGATTTACTACTGCCATAAGAATTATACCTTCTTTTGTAGCCATGCTTGTAGCCATTGGAGTCTTTAGAGAATCAGGAGCTATGGATATGCTAATTAAGCTTTTCAGTCCAGTCATAGAGCTATTTAAGATTCCAGGAGAAGTAGTCCCTATGATATTTATGAGACCCTTATCAGGCAGCGGCGCTCAAGGAATTATGAGTGAATTAATAAAGATCCATGGACCAGAGTCTTTACTTGGTAGAACAGCAGCAGTGATGATGGGTTCCAGTGAAACTACATTCTATATCCTAGCAGTATATTTTGGCTCAGTATCCATAAAAAAACATAGACACGCATTGTCAGCAGGATTAATAGCAGACTTGGTTGGATTGGTGTCGGCAGTGTACGTGGCGAGAATTTTTTTTAGTTGATATCTAATAGTGAATGGTGAATAATGAAGGCGACCTTTTGGTCGCCAGTTAATAGTTTCTAGTTTACTAGAAACTTTCACAACTATTCACTATTCACTAAATAAGCTTCTACCTTAAACTACATACTTCTCCAGCTCTTTACTAAATTCCATACTAACTTCCTTAAACTCATATATACTTTTTGTCATCTTTTTAATTTCTTCAGTATATGCATGAACGTTGGCAGATACTTCCTGTGATGACGCAGAGTTTTCTTCTGCAATTGCTGCCAATGACTCTATACCTTGGAAAAGGGAATTTATATTGTCAGTTTCCATTGTCAGTTCTTTTGTTAGCTCAGTAATCAATTGAGATACCTTAGCTACAGAATTTACAGCAGAGTAATTTTCCTCTGCAACTGAACTTAATTTAATATTTTCTTTTTCAAGAATACTAAATTGATCCGATATAGAAACAACAAATCCAGCAACATCTCTTACAAAAGATTCTAAATTATTATTTATAGTTTGAACCGCTTCCTTAGAGCCTTCTGCTAATTTTCTGATTTCCATGGCAACAACAGTAAAACCTCGACCATATTCTCCAGCACGTGATGCTTCTATACTTGCATTTAAGGCAAGTAAATTGGTTTGCTCCGCAATACTTTCTACAGTTTCAACAATATCTTTTACTTCATTGGCCCTATTTTGTAAATCTTGACCTTTAGATTTTACATGGGAAAATTGAGCTAATATATTATTTAAACTATCAGAAGTAGACTTCAAATCATTAAATCCCTTATTGATTTGATCCACGGCAGATTCTAGTTGATCTTTTCCTTTGATTTCCTTATCTACTACTTCATTTAATGAGATAATAGAATTATTTAGGCTATAAGCAGTCTGTTCTGTTTCTTCAGCCTGATTAATTGAACCGGTTGCCACTTGTTCCACCACATTTGATATTTCTCCAGAGGTAAAACTCATGTTAGCAGAAATATCAGCGAATTTATCAGCAAAGACGTTTAATTCATCTGTAGTACCTTTAAATCCAACAAAATCTTTTTTGATAGATTCCTTTAAGTCCTTTAATTTAAGATTAATATCTTCAAAAAAATCTCCAGTAGATATATCATGAATCATGGACAAATCCTTATTTATAATTTCATCAAGGGAACTATAGATAGATTTTATAGGAATAAAAAGACCCTTAGTAACTAAAAATGGAACTAAAATTGATAAAATTAAAGTTAAAGGTATTGTAATGGAAGAATCTACGAATCTAGAGAGAATGCTTACTGGAATACCTAAAAATATAAGAGATGCCAAGGCAATTTTTCCTTCTATATTCTTTATAAATCCTAGAGATAATAGTTTATTAAACCTGTATTTCTTTTTATAGTAGATTTCTTCAGGAAATGTAATAGATAGTTTTAAAAAGTCTTCCGTCTTTTCTACAGTTTCCACCACAATGTCTTCTTTGAAATACATACTAGCACCTTCTAGCATACCATGGAAATAAGAAAACATTCCCCTTTGAGAAGAATAGGTCATATGGGCAGTAAATTTATCTATAGGCTTAATTCCTAATATAGGGGGATTTGCCCCTTTAACTCTTTTAGTAACAACTACATGAATATCATACATTGCTTGGAGAAATGAATATAAATTTTTATATCTAAAAAATGCGGGATAAACTTTAGAGTAAGTAAGAACATTATGGTTTCCCATGGTTCTCCATACTTCATCAGAAGACTTATTTAATTTTTCAGCAATATATTCAAGAATTCCTCGAGCCACATTATCTTCTATATCCTCTGTAGGCGAAAATATTTTATTAGGACTTATATTAAAATGTTCCAATGCTTGGTTTGTTATTTTTTCTCCATACAATTCCCTGCAAGTGTCAACCCATGCAGAAACTATAGTACCTTTCACAGTAATTCCTCCTCTGTACAATTTAAATATATTATATCACAACCAATTAAAGATTTGGTATATCATGGTATTAAACAAAAAAATATATTTTATTTAGATACTAAGAGGTATGAAAGAAAAATAACAATTATTGCATTATTGGTATGACCATACTATAATATGATTATCAAGATGAATTGTCATAAAATTAATATTATTTATATAAGGAGGGATAGATGCATTATTGTATTTTATTCTCAGATAAAAACTAAAGATTAAAATGTGAAATTAGGAGGATAAACATGAATAAAAAAGTTAAAAGATTATTATTGCTATTTGCATTAGGTCTGACCTACGGATTTATGTATACGCTACCATATATGAGCCGTACATTTTATGATCAAATGATTGCAGCTATGGGAGTTACCAATGCCCAGCTTGGCTCATTGTTATCAATCTATGCAATGGCTTGTACATTATCATATTTACCAGGTGGATGGATTGCGGATAAATTTAAACCCAAAACTGTTCTATTAGCATCTACATTTGGTAATGCAGCAATATGTTTCTTACTTATGGTGACTTATAGAAGTTTTACAATGGTGAAATTAGTGTGGTTTGGAGCAGCCATAACAGGTGGTTTTGCATTCTGGCCTGCCCTTTTAAAGGGAATTCGTTTATTAGGCAGTGAAGAAGAACAAGGTAGAATGTTTGGAATCTTCGAAGCCATGAATGGTGTGGCATCATTATTAATTAACTTTATTATGATTTATGTATTATCATTATTTGCTGACAACCTTCTACTAGGATTCAAAGGTGCTGTAGCAACTATGGGTGTCTTATGTGTAATAGCAGGAATATTAATTATATTTTTATACGATGAAAAACTTACCTATGCTGAAGAAAAAACTACTACAACTGAAAAAATCAGCATTAAAGATTACTTTGGAGTATTAAAATACCCAGCAGTATGGATTGTGGCAATTATAATGTTTGGACAAGTTACATTTATTGCAGGACTAAGTTATTTAACTCCATATAGCACAGGTGTACTAGGATTGTCATTAACATTAGCAGCAAGTATAGGAACTATTAGAAACTATGCAACTAGATTTATTGGTGGACCATTAGGAGGCTATGTTTCAGATAATGTATTTAAATCAGCTAGTAAAGGTCAAGTAGTTTCCTTAGGATTATGTGCAATATCCATGGCTATGCTTTTACTTATGCCAGGAGGAAATAATATTTTAATAATAGCTGTAATGCTTCTTAATGCCATTGCTTTATATATGGCCAAAGGACCTTTATATGCAGTTATATCAGAACTACAAGTACCAGCAGCAGTTACTGGAACAGCTTTAGCTATTATTACAGTAATCGGTTACTTACCTGATATGTTTGTATATACTTTATTTGGCAAGTGGCTAGATACTTATGGGGATGCAGGATATAGTCGTATATTTATATTTACCATAGGAGTAACAATTGTATCCTTATTAGTAGCTTTAGTAGCTGTGAAATTATCTAATAAGTATAAAAAACAAAATAATATATAACAAAATAACTTATATAGGAGGAATTAACATGGCAACAGCAATAAAAAATACAGCGAAAGCTAAAACAAATCCTGAGAAATGTAAAGGATGTTACTATTGCATCAAGGCGTGTCCTAAAGACGCCATATCCATAATGGGCATAGTAAATAAAAAAGGTTACTCACCAACTCAAGTAGATGAAGAAAAATGTATAGGTTGCGGGGCTTGTTATACTGTATGCCCAGATACTGTTTATACAATAGAATAAGACTTTATTCGATATAGACTAGGAACAAAATGATAGGAGGTAAATATATGGAATACGTATTGATGAAAGGTAATGAAGCATTAGCAGAAGCTGCCATAAGAGCAGGTTGTAGATTTTATAGCGGTTATCCTATTACACCGCAAACTGAAATATTAGAGTATTTATCATGGAGAATGGATGAAATAGGTGGTGAGTTTGTACAAACTGAATCTGAACTAGGTGGAATAAATATGATGCTTGGTGCTTCAGCAGCTGGAGCTAGAGTAATAGGAAGTTCATCAGGTCCAGGATTTAGTCTTTTTCAAGAAGGAATATCTTACCTTGTTGCAGCAGATCTTCCAGCTGTACTAGTAGATGTTATGAGATATGGAAATGGACTAGGTGATATTGGACAGAGTCAAGGAGACTACTGGCAATTAACTAGAGGTGGAGGACATGGAGACTATAGAACCATAGTACTGGCACCTAACTCTGTTCAAGAAAATGTTGACTTAACTCACTTGGCTTTCGACTTAGCAGAAAAATATAGACATCCAGTAATTATTGGTTCAGATGCAGCCATTGGTCAAATGATGGAAAAAGTAGCTTTACCTGAAATGGAAGAACATAATATAGACAAGTTTGATTGGTCCATGAAAGGTTGTAAGAAAGGTGAAGAACAAAAGAAAATCACAAATCTTTTATACTATATGGATAATTATGATGAGTTCTTAGCAAATAAATATAAAGAAATGGAAGAAAACGAGCAAAGATGGGAGTCAATGGAAGTAGAAGATGCAGAAGTTGTACTAGTTTCCTATGGAATCAGCTCAAGAGTATGTAAAGAGGCAGTAAAAGTTGCAAGAAGTCAAGGAATAAAGTTGGGTTTAATAAGGCCTATTAGCTTATGGCCATACCCTATAAAGGCTTTCAGAGAATTATCAGCTTCATGTAAGGCGTTAATGACAGTGGAAATGAACATTTTAGGTCAGATGGTAGACGATGTGATTTTAGCTACAGGTAATAAGTATCCTGTACACAAATATACAACAGTTAAAGATGTACCTGAAACAGAAGTTATTATTGAAAAAGCAAATAAAATATTATCAGGTGAGGAGGTATAATAATGGAATTAAGAGCACCAGAATCAATATCCTTTGCACAGACATCATTTTGTCCAGGATGTGGACATGGAATTGTTTCACGTTTAATCGGAGAAGCAATGGAAGAAATGGGATTAACAGAAAAACTATTAACAGTAGTAGATGTGGCTTGTTCTTCTTTACACATAGATACATGGAAATTTGATACCGTAATAGCAGCTCACGGAAGACCTATAGCTACTGCGACAGGTGTAAAAAAGATTAGAAAAGATAATCCAGTACTTGCGTACCTAGGAGATGGAGCAGCTTATTCCATAGGTATTGCAGAAACCATGCACGCAGCTCTAAGAAACGATAATGTAGTAACAATAATTATAAATAATGGAGTTTTCGGAATGACAGGTGGACAAATGGCACCTACATCCTTAGAAGGACAAAAAACTACTACTTCTCCTAAGGGAAGAGATACTTCAAAAACAGGACAACCCTTTGACGTAGTAAAAGTTATGGGAAGTTTAGATATTCCATATTTAGCAAGGGGCTCAGTATCTAATCTAGGAGATATTAGGAGAACAAAAAAATATATAAAAAAAGCTTTTGAAAAGCATATGAATAATGAAGGGTTCTGTTTAGTAGAAATACTATCACCTTGCCCAACTAACTTAGGTATGGCACCTGTAGCTTGTTCCGAAAGAATAGACGGTGTAGTTAAAGAATTTTTCAACACAGGTGAGTATATTGACAAGGAGGGAACAAAGTAATGATGGAAATTATATCTGCAGGCTTTGGAGGTCAAGGAGTATTAACAGCAGGACTGATTTTAGCGAAAGTTGCCATGGATAATGGTAAAAATGTTACTTGGATTCCATCCTATGGTTCAGAAATGCGTGGAGGAACAGCTAACTGTGGAGTAAAAATTAGTGATGATGAAATTGCCAGTCCTTTCGTTAAGAACATAGATGTACTTATTGCCATGAATGGACCTTCCATAGACAAGTTTGAAAAAAATATGAAACCAGGTGGAGTCTTAATAGTAAATTCCTCCATGGTAAAAGATAGACAATATAGAGATGATATAAAAGTAGTTGAAGTACCAGCAAATGATATTGCCCATGAAGCAAGTAATCCTAGAGGAGTAAATATTGCAATTTTAGGAGCTTTTATAAAGGCAACAAACCTTCTTGATAAAGATACTTTTGCTAAAGGAATTGAAAACTTCTTTGCAGATAAGGGCAAAGTAAATCCAGCAAACGGAGTTTGTTTTGAAATGGGATATAATTCAGTAGAAAACTAGGAGGCGGATTAATGAACGTATCTAACCTTTTAAAACCAAACAAAATCGCCTTAGTAGGAGCCAGTGAAAGAGAAGGTTCCTTCGGTGGAGATACTTGTAAAAATATAATGGATTTCAGTAATCCATCTAAATATTACTTCGTAAACCCTAAAAGAGAAGAAGTATTTGGACAAAAATGTTATAAATCAGTAGGTGATATACCAGAAAACTTTGATATGGTAATTATTTGTACACCTCAAAGTACAGTTTTAGATATATTAAAACAATCTCACAAAAAAGGTTGTAAGGGAGCAGTAGTATACGCCAGTGGATATTCTGAAACAGGAACAGAAGAGGGAAGAAGGGCAGAAAAAGAATTAATAAATACTTGTGAAGAATTAGGAATTGCCCTTCTTGGACCAAACTGTGGTGGATTTATCAACTATATTGATGATGTTTATAGTTTTGCTTTTGTAGCAGAAAAAAGAGATAGAAAAGGTACAGTTGGATTAGTATCTCAAAGTGGACAACTATGTCTTTCACTTATGGACAATCCAAAGGGTAAGTTTTCTTATGTAATCTCTTCCGGAAATAGTTCTGTAGTGAAAGTAGAAGAATATTTAGACTATTTAGTAGATGATGAAGATACAAAAGTTGTAGCAGCATATTTAGAGGGAGTTTCTAAACCAGAAGTATTTGTAAATGCCCTTAAAAAAGCAGCAATAAAAAGAAAACCTGTTGTAATCTTAAAGACTGGTAGGTCAGAAAAAGGTTCAGCAATATCTGCATCCCATACAGGAAGTTTATCAGGCTCTGATAAGACTTATGATGCATTATTTAAGAAGTTTGGGGTAATAAGGGTAAATGATATGGAAGAATTATTATCCATGACTCACCTATTATCTACCATAAAAGAATATCCAAAGAACGCAAGATTTGCAGCTATGAACCTTTCAGGCGGAGAAACCATAATTACAGCAGATATAGGTTCCTTAAAGGGAATAAACTATCCTGATTTTACAGATAGTACACTGAAAAAACTAACAGAAATGTTACCAAGTTATGCAACTCCAAACAATCCACTGGATATGACAGCAAGTCTATCCTATGATAGTGAAAAGTATGCAGGAGCCTTAAGGGCAGTAATGGATGATCCTAATGTAGACATGGTTCTAATAGGATATACCTTACTACTTAATATAGCAGACCCTTGTATATACTATATGACAGAAGGTATAGAAAAGGTAGTTAAAGAAGGTAATACAAAGCCTATGGTAATGATTCCTTATATTGAGAACACAAGAAATCAAGAATATGCAGAAAGACTAGAAAAAGCAGGGGTTTCTATTTTACCTCCAGTTGTTTATGCCATGGAAATATTAAAGAAATTCAGTGAATTTATTGAGTATAATCCAGATGAACATACATTAGATGTGGGTCTGCCAACTGATGATAAAAAGGAAACTAGAAAGTTTTTATCAGAACATGAAAGTAAAACCATGCTGTCTAAAGCAGGAATACCAGTACCAAAGGAAGATATTGCAAAAGATAAGGAAGAAGCCATAAAAATGGCAAATGAAATCGGTTATCCTCTAGTAATGAAAATTGAATCAGCAGATATTCCACATAAATCAGATGCAGGTGGAGTTAAACTGAATATCCAATCTGAAGAAGATGTTAAAAAAGCGTATGATGAGATAATGGAAAGTGTAGCAAAATATAATCCAAATGCAAAGATCAATGGAATACTAATCCAGGAAATGTTACCAAAAGGTACAGAACTTATAATAGGAGTAAATAATGATCCATTATACGGGCCGATGATTCTTTGCGGATTAGGTGGAGTATTTGTCGAAATATTTAAGGATGTTGCATTATACCCAGCACCACTAAACCATAACGAAGCCTTAGAAATGGTAAAATCTCTAAAAGGGTATCCGCTTCTAACAGGCTATAGGGGTAGTAATGAATTAGATATAGATGCCTTAGTAGATTTAATCGTCAAGGTATCAAACTTTGCAGTAGAAAATAAAGATATTGTGGCAGAAATAGATATAAATCCAGTATTCCTATATGAAAAGGGAGAAGGTCTATCTGTGGCAGACTCTTTAATCATACTAAAAGAATAATAAATGGGAAGGAAGAGATAAATGTATAAAATAGTTTTGACTCATCCCCAAGAAACAGCAGAAATAGAAGAAAAATTTATTCCTGAAGGAGCAACTCTTGAAATAAAACATTCTCCTACAGAAGAGGACCTTATAAAAAATCTTCAGGATGTAGATGCAGTAATATCTGCCTATGAACCTTTTACAGCTAAAGTAATGGATGCTTTACCTAAGCTGAAGATAATATCTCAAGCTGCTATAGGATTTAATAGTGTAGATATTAAAGCAGCGGCTGAAAGAGGCATAGCAGTATTAAATAACCCTAGCTATTGTACGCCAGAAGTAGCAGACCATACTATGGCTTTAATTTTAACATTAGATAGAAGAATAAAAGAATTCGATAAAAATGTACAAGAAGATAAAGAATGGAGATATGACCTTTGTAAAGATGTAACTAGACTTAGTGAACAAACATTGGGATTATTTGGTTTTGGAAATATAGCTAGAGAAGTTGCAAAAAGAGCCAATGCTTTTGGAATGAAAATTATTGCATCAGATCCATATATGAATATGGAACTGGCTAAACAGTTAAATGTAGAAGTAGTTACTATGGAGGAGCTAATGGAAAGATCAGATATTATATCTATCCATGCACCTCTTACAGATGAAACTAAGGGATATTTCACCATGGAAAAATATAATATGATGAAAAAGAAACCTTTAATTATAAATGCAGGTAGGGGAGCTATTATAAATGAAGACTGTTTAGCTAAAGCTCTAGATGAAGGACTAGTTAGAGGAGCAGGACTTGATGTGTTAGAAGAAGAAGATCCAGACTTAAGACAGTCTAAGTTAGTTGGAAGAAACAACGTGATCATAACACCTCACGTAGCATATTACTCTCAAACATCACAATATGAAATTCAGAAGCTATCTGCTCAAAACATAGACACCTACTTAAAAGGTGAATATGACAAGCTTAGTATAGTAAATGGTGTAAGAAAATAAAAATAAACTAAAATACCAAGGCTCCTAGTAATGGAGCCTTGAATCTAATGAAAAAAATCCTTATGGGAGGATGGGTATGAATATAATAGATATAATTTTAATAATTTCTTATCTGGTTTTTATGCTTTATTTAGGATTTTATGCAAGTAAAAAACAAAACAGTATGGAAGATTTTTACCTTGGAGGAAAGAAGACGGGAACTATTTCTATGATGTGTCTTTGGTTATCATCCTGGGTAGGTGGAGCTGCAATCGTTGCCACAGCTGCCAATGCCTATGAATTAGGTATTACGGCTGTTTGGTATGTGGGTGCTATGTGTGTAGGTTTCGCTGTATTCGGACTAACATTTACTACATTGATAAAGAAAGTAGGAGATAAGTTTAGCCATATAACCTATCCAGATTTAATAGAAGACAGATATGATAGTAGATGTAGAATGGTTTCCATAATTACCACGATACTGGCAAATATAGCCTATAATGCTGGACAATTGGTGGCAGCTGGAGGTATACTTTATACCTTTACTGGATGGAATATTACATTTTGTATAATATTATCTGCTGTCGTAGTTAGTATATATACGGCAACAGGCGGGCTTTTAGCAGTTACGTATACTGATGTGGCTCAAACTGTATTGATTTTAGGTTCATTAGTTATTGTTATACCATTTATATATAAAGCATCAGGAAGTATAACAAATTTTCCATCTCAATTTCCTCCATCTTTCTTTAAACTAGGAGCATGGGGAACTAGTACAATTTTAGGATTTATAGTATCAATTACCTTAACATTTTTCACAAGTATGGATAGTTATACTAGATGCTTTGCTGCCAAAGATGAAAGATCGGCAAGAAATGGTACACTACTTGCAATTATAGGAACAGCTTTTATAGCTATAGTTTCCACTTATATAGGGATGGCAGGTAGGATTATATTCCCAAATATAGGAGATACCAGTGCAATATTACCTACTATAATAAGCAACTTACTTCCTACTGGTGTAAAGGGGATTATGTTAATAGGAATTATATCAGCCTTAATGTCAACTAGTGACATATCTACTTTAACTGCATCAGCAAATATAACTAGAGATATTTATCAAAGATATATTAATCCTAAGGCTTCAGAAAGACATTTGTTAAACTTAGGAACAATAAGTTCTATGTTAATTGGAGCATTGAGCACAATTATGGCAATTAAAATGATGAATATAGTAAATATACTTTATTTAGCTTTTACCATAAATTCAGCAGGATTATTTTTACCTACCATAGGAATATTTTTCTGGAAAAAGGCAAACAGTAAATCTGCTTTTTGGAGTATGACATTATCTTTAAGTACTGTTGTACTATGGTTTTTAGGTAATAACTTTAACTTAGGACCCATATTTAATATAGATCCACTGTGGCCTGGACTATTGGTTTCAGCCCTAGTATTTATACCAATGTCTCTAATTACAAAACCTTCAGAAAGAGATAAAGAAAAGATTGAAAAGTATTTAAGTCACAATAAAATCAATTAGTGCTTGATACTAAAGATTATAAATCATATAATGGATATAGATAAAAATATAACGATACTTTATAAAAGAGGGAGTGCTGACCTTGTTTGAATCAGTAAATACAAAGAAAAATTATGAACAAATAGTAGAACAAATTCAAGAGCTTATTTTGGATGGTACTTTTAAAAAGGGAGATAAATTACCGCCAGAAAGAGAACTAACAACTAAATTAGGTGTAAGTAGATCATCCCTAAGAGAAGCCCTAAAGGCATTGGAAGTTCTGGGTCTTATTGAATCTAAACAAGGTGAGGGAAGTTATATATCTAATAATGTAAATTCAACTATTTTGAAATCCATATCAATAGCATATAAGCTAAATAATGGAACCATAGAAGATATATTGGAGCTAAGACATTCTTTGGAGATTCAAGCCGTAAGGACTGCATCAATAAAAGCGACAGAAGAGCAAATAGAGGAATTAGAAGTTATTGTTAACAAAATGGAAGATGCAATAGACGAAGACGAACAATCACAGTTAGATATAGAATTTCATGGGAAGTTAATAGGGATGATGAATAATGTAATGTTTCAAATCATATCAGATTCAGTATCTAACCTTATGCAGCCCTTTATAAAGTCCATAAGAGAAATATATAAGGAACATGATGAGTATTTAAAAACATATTATTTTGTTGAACAACATAGAAATGTATTAAATGCCATAAAAGAAAGAAATCCTGAAAAGGCAGTTAATCTAATGATGGAACATATACAGCTTACAGAAAAGGATTTATTGAGGTTAAATTCCGTATCAAATAAAAAATTATAAAAAAATTTATATTTTCCAATTGACAACCTATATGAAGTTATAGTATAATAAACTATTTATTTGACAAATATATTATAATATGTTATAGTATAATATGAGTGTCCCAAACACTTCTTTCTGCCCTTATGTTTAAGGAGCAAATAATGGAAGGTGGTTTGCTATATTGGAAAAAAACATATTGATTGGAATTCGTAAGGACATCGAAAAATATATTGGTAAGAAGGTAATATTAAGAGCTAATAAAGGTAGAAAAAGAACAGTAGTTAGAGATGGAATATTGGAAGCTGCATATCCTAACCTATTTGTAGTAAGGATTTGCAATGAATACGATAGCTCAAGGAAAGTATCATATACCTATACCGATATATTAACAGGAACAGTAGAAGTAACTGTTTGCTCAGAAACTCAACAGAAAGTAAAGATATCTTAGAAATAACTGTACAGCTAATTGTACAGTTATTTTTTTTAATTCATTATTTTGGACATTAAAGCATATATATTCTCATAGGATAGTTATAGGAAAAGATTAGGGGGGATAATATGTCTATAGAGTTAATAAAAGATATCTTAAGAATTGAGGAACTACGAGGAAAAGAAGATACCCAAGCCTTAGTAGAAACTGAAATATACTTAAACCCATCAAGACCGGATTTAGAAAGTATACTATGGGCGGATGGAGTCGTAGAAGTACTTAGTACAAAAGTCATTAGAGATAGGCTAGTAGTATCAGGAGTAGTAAAATTTAAAGTAGTATATAAATCTAAGGAAGAGGAAAAGAGCATCTATACTATAGATTCCAATGCAGATTTTAGAGAAGAAATAGGAATAGAGGGAATAACAGACGATATGTCAGCAACTGTAAAGACAAATATAGAATATATTGAACATGAGTTATTAGATGAAAGAAAGGTATCTCTAAAGGCTTTAGTCAGCCTAGAGGGAAAAGTGGAAGAAGTAAAAAATATAGAAATAATAAAAGACATAGAAAGAAAAGAAAGTCTTCAAACTCTAAAGGAAACAATTAAATATAAAGAAATCCATGGTAGAGAAACTGCCTATGCCTTTGTAAAGGAGGCCTTTGAATTAAGAGAAGATAAGCCTGCCATAGAGGAAATACTTAAGTTATCTATTCAAGCCTATGAGGAAGATGCCACTGTGGCAGATGATAGAATAATCATATCTGGTATGGTAAATGCTAGAGTAGTTTATTACGGTGAAGGTCAAATTGCCACAATAGAAGAAGAAATGCCATTTAACCATTTCCTAGAAATACCTGGAGCTTTATCTGGATCTCAAGGAGAAATTCTTATGGAAGTAGTAGAAGGTGGATATGAGGTATTGGAAAATGATGTAGGAGAACTTAAAGTACTAGATATAGAGGCAAAGATTAGTATATCCGGATTAGCATATTCAGAAAATGAAAAGAATTTAATAGTAGATGCATATTCTACTAAGGAAAAAGTTAAGATTGAGAAGGAAGAACTGACTTTAGTTGAAAATATAAAAAATGTAGTCCATAGAGAAAGTATAGTTAAGGATTTGTCACAATATAGAATAAGGGAAATCTATGACTTAACAGGTTACCCTTCCATTATAGAAAGTAGATTTATAGATGGAGAGTTTATAGTAGAGGGTATTTGTATAGTACAGGGAATTTACTTAGATGATGTAACAGAAAGCATAGATACTTTAAGGGAAGAAATTCCTTATAAATACTATCTATCTCTAGATGAGAAAGTAGTCGATCCATTGGCGGAAATTAGTCTAGATTTAGAAACTATTAGGGCAAACTTATCTAAAGATATATTTGTAGTAGAAGCCTCTGTTAAACATAATATTAAAATCAATAGAAATAGATCTTTGTCCTTAATTAAGTCTCTAGAGGAGACTGGAGAAATAATAGATAAGAGAAACCGTCCTAGTATAACAATCTATATAGTACAAAGAGAAGATAAACTAT
Source organism: Tissierella sp. MB52-C2 (assembly GCF_030931715.1). Taxonomy (NCBI): domain Bacteria; kingdom Bacillati; phylum Bacillota; class Tissierellia; order Tissierellales; family Tissierellaceae; genus Tissierella; species Tissierella sp. MB52-C2. Next base: position 3,114,557 of record NZ_CP133261.1, on the reverse strand, counting down.
GGGATATAGCTAAGAGATATAATACAACTGTAGAGGAAATTCTTCAAGCAAATGATAGTATAAGCCCAAATGATATAGTAGTAGGGGAAAAAATAATCATTGAAAAAACAGTAGATATATCTTTCTAAATTTAAACCTTTAAATTATCTCAAGGACTATGATATAATATAGGAGTTAAATTTTTTAAGGAGTAACCTATATGAAAGAAATGAAAATAGAATCCTATGGGAAAATAAACTTAGGTTTAGATGTATTATATAAAAGAGAAGACAATTACCATGAAATCAATACTATAATGCAGGAAATAGACTTAAGCGATATATTGACCATAAAAGATATGAAAAAAGGCATAAAGCTAGAAAGCAACTATAAAAATTTACCTCTAGATTCTACGAACATAGTATATAAATCTTGGGAAATACTTAAGAAAAAAACTGGAATAGATAGAGGAATCCATATAAACATAAATAAGAGAATACCAGTAGCAGCAGGATTGGCAGGTGGAAGTACTAATGCTGCTGCTGCCTTAAAGGCTCTCAATGACCTGTGGGAGCTGAACTTAAATGAAGAGGAGTTAAGGAAAATCGGTGTAGAAATAGGTGCAGATGTACCTTTTTGCATTATGGGGGGAACAGCCCTTGCAAAGGGTATAGGGGAAAAATTGACTAAATTAAAGTCTTTTAAGGATCACCAATTACTTTTAATCAACCCTGGATTAGAGGTTTCCACTGTGGAAGTATATAAGAGTCTAAGACTTAAAGGAAAAAAGACTTTGGACACTGATAGGATAATTTCGTCCATAGAGAATAATGATATAAAGAATTTATCAGATAATATGATAAATATAATGGAAGAAGTAGTCATAGAAAAAAATCCTATAATAGGAGAGATTAAAGATGATCTAGTAAGATTTGGTTCATTGACGCCATTGATGAGTGGCAGCGGTCCTACAGTATTTGGATTTTTTGAGCATAAGGATAGATTAGATTATTGCAAGAAAAAAATGGAAGAAAAATATACTAATGCAATAGTAATAGCAACAAAGACAATTTAATAATGTATATAATACCCATCTTTTGTAAACTATATTAGTTACAGGAGGTGGGTTTTTTGTATTCTGAGTTACTGCGGATTTTAAGGGGATTAAACAATTACACGACTATTTTAATGACAGTAATAGTAGGCGTATTTACCTTATTGCTAGACGATAGAAAATTTAAACAAAAGGGATATATAAGAGAGCTAAAGATATTGAAAATCATATCCTACTCCTATATAGTGATTGGCGGACTAATGTATATTTTATTATTGGTAATGTGAGGAGATAATTATGCAAAGAATACTTCTTAAAGATATAGAAAAAAATGTAGAGGCAATAGAGGAACTATTTGAAGACTGTTACGATATAATCGTCAGAAGGCTTGAGGTAGGAGATGTATATAGGGTCAAAATGGCAGTTATATATATAGATGGGCTAGTGGACAAGGATCATATATCAGAATATACCATCGGTGCTTTGCTAGCAGAAGAAGAGGCAAAATCTTTTTCTTTAAAAGGATTTAAGACTAAATTAATAGATGTTATATATAAGGAAATATTATATAGTTCTGAACTTAAAGAAGAAAATCATATGGAAAAAATTATAGATACTATTTTATCGGGAGATACAGTACTTCTCATAGATGGTATGGAAAAGGCTATTATAATAGGTTCAAAGGGATGGGCTACAAGAGGGATTAGTGAACCACAGACAGAAACAGTAGTTAGAGGGCCTAGAGAAGGATTTAGTGAGGGATTAAAGACAAATACGACTCTAATTAGAAGAAGGATAAAGGATACTAACCTAAAAATAACTGTAAAACAAGTAGGTAGAAGATCAAAGACTAATGTAGCCATAATGTATATGGATGATATAGTGGATAAGGGTATATTACAAGAGGTCAATGAAAGAATAAGAGCCATAGATATAGATTCTATACAAGATAGTTCAATGTTGGAAAACTTAATAGAAGATAATTATTTATCTGCATTTCCGCAAATAGAGAACACAGAAAGGCCAGATTCAGTAGCAGCAGCATTATGTGAAGGTAGGATAGCAATTGTAGTAGATAACTCACCTTTTGTATTGATAGTACCTGCCACAATAGGTACACTTTTTCAGTCATCAGAAGACTATTATAATAGATGGACAGAGTCTCAAATTCTAAGAAGTCTAAGACTAGTGGCATTTTTTCTATGTGTATTGTCTCCTGCACTTTATATATCCATTATTTCATATCATCCAGGAATATTGCCTACAAAGTTGACTTACTATTTGGCAGCCAGTAGAATAAATGTACCTTTTCCGGCGGTGATAGAAACCTTTTTAATGGAAATAACAATAGAGCTAATAAGGGAATCAGGTACAAGGATTTCGGGGCCTATAGGTACTACCATAGGAATAGTAGGAGGTCTTATAATAGGTCAAGCAGCAGTAGAGGCAGGAATAGTCAGCTCTATTTTAATAATTATAGTAGCTGTAACTACTATATCTTCATTTGCTATACCAAGTTACGAATTTGCATCAGGACTTAGGGTTTGGAGGTTCTTACTTATTATATTTGCCGCAGTTTTAGGATTATATGGAGTAATGCTAGGGCTTATAGTACTTATTACTCATTTAATTAAACTAAATAGCTTTGGTATACCATTTACATCTCCATATTCTGGTTTAGGTATAAGTAAAGGAGAGTTAAAGGATACATTATTTAAATCACCAATTCAGTATTTAGAAGAAAGACCAACTTTTACCAAGCCAAGAAATAAAGTAAGAATGAGGAGAAATTGGAAAGATGAGAGAGACTAATGAAATATCAAGTGTTCAAATAAGAGGATTGATTGTTTCCACAGTAATTGGCGCAGGAATATTATCTCTGCCTAATAAAATGGCAATAGCCATAGGAAATGACGGATGGATACCCATAATACTTGGAGGAATATTTTCAATTATAACTGTACTTATTATAAATAAAATATTTCAGCTTTATCCCAATAAAGATTTTTTTGAAATAGGGAGAGAAGTCTTAGGAAAATGGGTATTTAATTTTTTTGTTTTTATTTTTTTTATATATAATATGGCGCTTATGGCTTCTTTATCTAGGAATCTTGCAGAACTAGTAAAAGCATTTTTACTAGAAACCACTCCTCCAGAAGTTCTGATAATTACCTTTATACTTGCCACAACATATATTGCAAGATCAGAAATACAAATAATTGGAAGATTAGGGTACCATATATATCCTATTATAATAGTAAGTATAATAATTTTGATTATCTTTTCTTTACCAAGTATAGATTATACCAATGCACTGCCAGTATTTCAGTTTGATATAAAGAAATTGCCAAAGGCTGTGTTGGATTCCTACTTCAGCTTTATAGGTTTTGAAATACTTTTATTTGCAATTCCCTTTGCAGAAGATAAGAATAATAAGTCTAAAATTGTAAGAACCAGTATTTCAGCAATAATTATAATAACTATTATATATTCAGTAGTATTTTTGCTAACACTATCACAATATGGATTGCATAGCCTACAAAGGCAGGTATTCCCCACTCTATCCCTTATTAAAGAGATTGATTTACCAGGATTTTTTATTGAAAATCTAGATGGAATAGCCATGGCCATTTGGACACTGGTTATATTTGCAACAATGGCTCCAACCTATTATTCAGCAGGAAAAATATTATCGAATTTATTTGCAGTAAGGGAACATGGTTTTTTTATATTTCCAATGATACCAATTATATATATTTTTTCACTGGTTCCTCAAGATGCGTTGCAAATAGAAAAAATACTAGGAACAATGATTAATTACCTTGGAATTATAAGTGTGGTTATTCTGCCTACTTTAATCTATCTTATAGGTCTCTTTAAAGTAAGGAGGCAAGTAGATGAATAAAAAAATAATATATCTATTGATTATAACTATATTAAGCCTATTTATGACAGGGTGCTGGGATATGCAGGAAATTAATCAAATTTTATTTCCATATTCCATAGGAATAGATTTAAATGAGGAAGAAGGAGATAAATATGTTATTACCATAACATATCCTAATATAAATGCCATAGGGAAAAATGCAACTCAAGAAGAAAGAATACATATAGTATCTACTGTTGCATCGTCAGTATTTGAAGGGTCAAAACAACTGTCCACTAGATTACAATATCCTTTTAATTTTAAGATGTTGAGGGTTTTAGTATTGGGAAAAAATATAACAAGTGATGCAGGTACTGTTAAGGAAATTGTAGATGGAATGAGCAGAGATTTTAGTATAAGTAAAAAAGTAAGGATATTACAAGCAGAAGAAAGTGCCAAGGATTTACTATTTTCTATACCAAATGCTAAAAGACAGGAAGTAATAGAAGGAACACTTTTTAGTATGTTAAGTGGTAAAAGGAGTACTTTTAGGTATACACCAATAACACTTACAGATTTTATTAGAGATATAGATTTAAGTGGAGTAGCCATTGCTCCTAGAGCTGCAACAGGCGTGGAAGATATAAAATTTTTTGGAGGGGCTATATTTAAAGACTATAAGCTTATAGGGAATTTAGATGAAGTACAGAATAGAGCATTGACTATTTTAAAAGGAGAATGGAAAAGTGATTTAGTAGTAGCTGCATTTGAGGATATGACTATTTCTTATATATCTACTGGCTCTAAGCTGAAAAGAAAGTTTATAAAAAATAATGAGGAACTAAAAGTAAGACTGGAAATTCAAGTAGAAGGTGCATTACAAGAATATATCCATAGAGAGAACCCAACACTTAACAACACAGAATTAATAAGAAAGATGGAAGAATCAATAGAAAAAGAACTTACTAAAGAAACCAGTCAGGTATTGGAGATACTGCAAAAAGAATATAAATCAGATGCCATAGGAATAGGTGAATATATATCGAAATTCCATCCTAGAGTATGGAAAGAGGTAGGGAATGATTGGGATGAGGTTTTTGCTGACATGGATATAGAAGTGGAAATAGATGTTAAGATTAGAAGAAGGGGACTGGTTCAATAGTGAATAGTGAAAACTATTCACTATTCTTTTAGAATCTATGTATAAAAAAAACTACCTTGGTAACAATGATAATACGAAGGGGGACAAGTCTATGAAATATAAAAAAATTATTTTGCTATTATCATTATTTATTCTTACATTTACTTACATAGTATATCCGTATATTGAAAATGAAGTGAAGGAAGGATTTAAAAATGAATTAATAAGGTTTCATATAAGAGCCAATAGTGATATGGAAGAAGATCAGGCACTAAAGCTTAAAATAAGAGACGAGATATTGAAGGAAATGAAAATGAAATTTAAAGATACTGAAACTATAGAAGAAAGTAGAGAAATAATAGAAGCCAATATGATGGAGATGAAATCGATTACAGAAGATGTAATTAAAAAAGAGGGAAAGAATTATGAGGTAAATATAAGTCTTGGACAAGATGAATTTCCCACAAGAAAATATGGGAATCTAGTATTACCGGCAGGAGAATATGAGACTTTGCTTATTACTTTAGGAGAAGGGAAAGGGCAAAATTGGTGGTGTGTCATGTTTCCACCACTATGCTTTGTAGATATAAGCCATTCAGTAGCTTATAATATAGAAAAGGAAATAGAAGTAGAGGAGGAAGTAGAGAAAGAACCAAAGCTAAAATTAAAATGGAAAGTAGTAGATGTGGTAAAAAGTATAAAAGAGAAAAATAAAAAGTAGATAACTCCGATTTTTCATAGGCATGAAAAATCGGAGTTATTTACTTTATTAAAACTTTCATGAATAAAATCTGGGATTTTACTTAAAATAAGTAAAACTATGAAAGGAGTAAACAATCTTGAAAAAATTTATTATAATTACCACTGTTTTATCAATGGTTTTGCTATCAGTATTTTCGTTCTACGAACCTCATGCAAGTACGCAGATTGGTTTTTATGCCCCAAGAATTCTTTACTGGGGATCTCAAGGTCAAGATGTAAGGACAGTTCAAGATAAGCTGCTTAGGTGGGGATATTATGATGGTCGAGTAGATGGAGTATATGCCGCAAGAACTTATAGAGCTGTAAGAAAGTTTCAAGCTAAAAATGGTCTTACAGTTGATGGCGTAGTAGGAACATCTACAGCTAAGGCGTTGGGTATGACAACAGCAGCAACTACTACTACTACTTCAACAGCAGGAGTAGATAGAAAAACCGATGAATATCTATTGGCAAGGGCTATACATGGTGAAGCCAGAGGGGAACCTTATGTAGGAAAGGTAGCAGTAGCAGCAGTTATACTTAATAGAACTAGAAGCTCTTCTTTCCCAAATACAGTAGCCAGTGTAATATACCAGCCTCTTGCATTTACCGCAGTTGCTGATGGACAAATAAATCTAACTCCAAATAAAGATTCCATAAATGCAGCAAGAGATGCCCTAAATGGATGGGACCCAACCTATGGATGTTTATATTATTGGAACCCAGTTACAGCAACATCTAAGTGGATATGGTCAAGGAAAGTAATGCTAAAAATAGGTAAACACTGGTTTGGAGTATAGGAATTGTAAATCAATACCGAAAGGGAGGTAAAAATGGATAAGCGACGACATATAATTGCCCCAGCCTTACTAAGTCTTCTACTTGTTGCAGCATTAGTGTGGGGGTATAATCAAAATCAAAGTAGGATTAGTTATGAAACTGCTTTAGAAAATACCTATCAGAGATTATTCTTCGATATTAAGAAACACGTAGAAAATGTTCAGGTAAACTTATCTAAGGCATTAGTAGCCAGCTCCAAAGAGCAAAATGTAGTATTATTTTCACAGATTATGAATGAGGCATTTTTTGCTAAAGAAAAATTGAGTCAAATGCCAATAACCCATGCAGAAACTGCAAAAACAGAAAAATTTTTAACACAAACAGCAGATTATGCTTCCTATTTAATAAGGAAGCATATGCAGGGAGAAGATATAACCCAGGATCAAAGAGAAACATTAAACAATCTTCAATCAAATTCTCAAGCATTTAACCAAGAATTGTCAAAATTACATGACAGCCTGGTGGATTCCAACTTTACATTAGGTGCCATGAGCCATCAGCAGAGAAAGAATGTGGAGGAAGGTAATAGCCAAGTATTTCAAACATCTTTGGTGACAATGGATAAACAAATGGGAAAGATGCCAGAGTTAATATATGATGGACCTTTCTCAGATCAAATGGTAAATAAAAAGGCTGTAGGATTACCGAAGAATGATGTATCTTTAAATGACGCAAAAAAAGCAGCACAGGATTTTTTTGGAAGAGATAGGGTAAGGAGTATTGAGGCCTTTGAAGAAGGTGAGCATATAAATGAATCAAGGCTTCCAGCTTATACATTCCATCTATATCCTAATAACCAAGCAAAAGACTTAGCAGTATATATGGGGGTATCTAGAAAAGGTGGTAAAGTAGTTTGGATGGAAAACCCAAGACCAGTATCTAATGCAAAATTATCTGTAAAAAATGCAGAGGAAAAGGCATTAAAGTATTTAAAGGAAAAAGGTTTTCAAAATATGGAACCAAACTATTCGCTAAAATATAATGGAAGCATATTATTTAACTTTGCCAACACTCAAGATGATGTAACTATTTATCCCGATTTAGTTAAAGTAAAAGTAGCATTAGATACAGGGGAAATAGTAGGATTTAATGCATCTGCATATTATATGAACCACCAAGAAAGAAATATAACATCTCCACATTTAACTGAGGAAGAGGCAAGAGCTAAGATAAAAACCGATTTTAATATAGATTCTGCTAGATTAGCTATAATACCAAATGGCTCAAATGAAGTTTTATGTTATGAGTTTAAGGGAAAATATAATGACTCAGATTTTATAGTATATATAAATGCCTTAGATGGTAGAGAAGAACAAATTCTACAAATAATAAAAAATGAAAATGGTACACTAACATTTTAGTGAAAAACTGGGCTTTGGAGAGTTCTCCGAAGCCTTGTGTTTTATATTTTCTTGCAATTTTTGTTTGAAAATCATATAATTAGGATATGGTTTAAATATATATACATATATATAGATATATATAAATTTAGGAGGGATAGGTATGAAAAAATTATCATTATTATCATTGTTACTTGCACTTACAATATCATTGACAGCTTGTGCAGGCGGAGAATTGAAGGTCTATAATGGGTTTAACAAGATGCAGGATATAACGTCAATAGAGACTGAAACAGAAATGAATTTCACTTTCAAAGGTGAAGGTTTTTCAGAGGAAGAACAAGTAGTATTTGACCAAATGTCTGCTATGTTCAATGATTCAAGCGTTAAGATTCATCAAAAATCAACTCAAAATAAAGACAAGACAGTTGCCAAAGCAGAAATGAATACAGATATGAACTTTGGCGGAATGGGTATGAACACTAAGGTTTGGGTTGATGTAGATATGTCCAAGGATGAACCTAAAGTTGTAGAAATAATAAAAATGCCTCAAATGTTAATGGCATCTATGGCTACAGATGGTACACCAAAGGAATATGTAGTATATGATATAGGAGATATTCTAAATCAAGAAGATACTTTAAACTTTACTGAGTTAGTAAACTTTATAAAAGAATTTCAACCTAAATTAACTGAATTTATGAAGTCAATGGAAAAAGATTTCAAGCCTAGTATAGAGCTAGTTAAAGAAAAAGGAAAAAGAGAAATTGATGGAAAGAAACTAGATATATATGAATTAAAATTAAATGATGATACTCTAAAAGAATTAGTAAAATATGTAGTAAACTATAGTCTAGATTCAGAAGTAGCTGTGAACTTTATAAAAGAGTATATGAATCAAGTAACAAAAGTAGCATTAGCAAATATGCCAGAAAATGAAAGAGCAGATGGAGAAAAAGAAATAAAGTCAGTAATGGAAGAGCTAGAAAAGAAATTACCAGAATTCAAAACACAGTTTAATAAGTTTATGGAAGACTACAAAGATATTAAGATACTAGGACAAAATGGAATAAAGATTGAATATGGAATCGACAACAAAGGATATATAGTTCATGAAAAAGGAAATATCGATTTAAGAATTGACCTAGAGAATATATCTAAAGCTATAGGCGAAGAAGAAGTAAAAGGTATAATAAACTTAGGAATCAATTATAACTCAAAGAGCTATAATATAAACCAAGATATTAAAATAGAAATGCCAACTTTAAATAAAGATAACTCCATTAACTTTATGGAATTAATGGGAAATCAAATGAATCAAATCCAATCATTACAACCACAATCATTACAACCACAATTACCATAAAAAAACTAGAGAACATATTTAATATGTTCTCTTTTTGTTGAAAAATAAGTATAATAGAGATAGAAGATAGGTAAGGGAGTGTTTTTATGGATAATAGACCAATCGGAGTATTTGACTCTGGAATTGGTGGACTTACTGTACTTAAGGAAATAATGGAACAGTTACCCGGTGAAGATATAGTATATTTTGGGGATACAGCAAGGATTCCCTATGGATCTAGATCAAAGGAAACAGTAATAAAATATGTAATTGAATCATTTGATTTTTTAATGACTAAAGATATAAAGGCAATCGTCATAGCTTGTAATACAGCTTCGGCTTTAGCAATGGAAGCAGCACAGAAGGAATTTGATATACCGATTATAGGAGTAATCGAGCCAGGAGCTAAGGCAGCTGCATCCTGTAGTAAAAATAATACCATAGGTATAATAGGTACAGAAGGAACTATAAATTCTAGTGCTTATCAAAGAAGGATAAGAAAGATATTGCCTGGAGCAGAGATTATAGGAGTAGCTTGTCCGTTATTTGTGCCTATAGTAGAAGAAGGATGGGAAAATTCAGATGTGGCTGAATTAGCAGCAAGAAAGTACTTATTGGATTTACAGGAACATAATATAGACACTTTAGTGCTAGGATGTACTCACTATCCTGCCCTAAGATATACAATAGGAAAAATATTAGGAGAAAAAGTGACTTTGGTAAATCCAGCCTATGAAACAGCGAAGCTAACTAAAAATGTATTGAAAGAAGAAGGATTACTAAACGATAAAATAGATGGTGGGACTTATGAATATTATGTAAGTGATGCTCCAATTAAATTCCAGAGAATAGGTGGAAATATTATTAATAGGGAAATAGACTTAGTAGAAAAAGTGGATATTGAGGCAGTTAAAGTTAATGAATAGTTATTCATCACCAATTTAAGGCACGTTAGTGCCTAAAAATTGGCGATTGGTGCCGAAAATTAAGCATTGGAGGAGAGGTTCTATGAAGGATCTATTTTTTAGAGAAAATGTATTGGAGATATTAGACTACTTAGAGGAAGGATTACATATTATAGATAAAAACGGGATAATAGTATATTATAATAAATTTGCTCAAGGAATAGATGGTATAGAAAGAGAAAAAGTCATAGGAAGACATTTACTTGAAGTATATCCGTCTCTAACTAATGAAACCAGTACTTTACTTACGGTGATTCGTACTGGAGAATCTATGTACAAAAAGGAGCAAACTTTTATCAATTACAAAGGAGAGAAAATCACTACTATAAATACGTCTATACCAATTAAATCCAAGAATAAAATAATAGGCGCCTTAGAAATATCTAAGGATATAACCACAGTTAGACAGATGTCAGAAAAAATAGTAGAACTTCAAGATAAGCTATATAATAAGAAACAGAAATCTTCCACAAAGAAAACAAATGAATCAGCAGAATATACATTATTAGATATTATAGGGGAAGATAAAGAAATTTTAAGGTTAAAATCTCTTGTACTAAAGGCTGGAGAATCGGATATATCAGTATTAGTATCGGGAGACACAGGAACAGGAAAAGAATTATTTGTTCATTCCATACACAATGTAAGCCATAGGAAAACTAAGCCTTTTATTACACAAAACTGTGCAGCATTACCTGAAAACCTTCTAGAGGGAATCTTATTTGGAACTATAAAAGGTGGATTTACAGGTGCAGAAGATAGACCGGGATTATTTGAATTAGCCCATGGGGGAACACTTTTCCTAGATGAGATTAATTCCATGCCCCTAGAGCTTCAATCAAAGCTATTAAGAGTATTACAAGATGGAAATATAAGACGGGTTGGAGCTACAAATACTACAAAAGTTGATGTTAGAATAATAGCAGCAACTAATATTCCACCGGAAGAGGCTGTAGAGAAAAGACAAATAAGGAAAGACCTATATTATAGATTAAATGTGTTATCCCTTGAAATTCCGCCATTAAAGGAGAGAAAGGGAGATATCCCAATTTTAGTAAACCATTTTATAAATAAGTTTAATGAAAGGTTTGGAAAAAAAGTAGAAAATATATCTGAAGAAGTTTTAAATATATTTAATAATTATGGCTGGGATGGAAATGTACGAGAACTAGAACATTTAATAGAAGGCATAATTAGCATATCTGATATAAAGACCATAAAAGTAGAAGACCTACCATATAAATTCAAGAAATATAAAAAAGAAACAATAAATGACCTATCACTTACAGAAATCCTAGAAACCACAGAAAAAGAAATAATAAAAGAAGCCTTAATGAAAGTAGACAACAATATAACTAAAGCAGCAGAGATACTTGGAATTCCAAGACAGACCTTACAATATCGATTACAGAAATTAAATCTAAAACTCTAATCTCAATAATCTCCAATTTATAATGGAATTCATGCCGAATTTTCGGCATCGATTCCATTAATCTACTAAAAAACTCCTAGGAATAATACAAATTAAGTCAATAAATCTATCTATATCCCTGAAATTAACCCATAATTCAAAATTCATAAGCAAAAAATACATTTCTGAATTCCTTGGCATACATATTGCATTATATAATCATAAGCAAATTTTTAACAATATACTGGGAGGAATGTAAAATGAAGAAAGGATGTCCATACGGCACTCATAGAGTTATTGAACCAAAGGGAGTTTTACCACAACCAGCATTAAAAATTGACAACGACATGGAGATTTATGACAACGAAATACTTATAGACGTTCAAACATTGAACGTGGACTCAGCAAGCTTTACACAGATAAAAGAACAGGCCAATGGTGACATAGAAGAAATCAAGAAGATAATGAAAGGCATAGTAGCCCATAGAGGAAAACATCAAAATCCAGTTACAGGATCAGGTGGAATGTTAATAGGTACAGTAGAAAAAATAGGACCAGCATTAGAAGGAAAAACAGACCTTAAAGTAGGAGATAAAATTGCTACACTAGTATCATTATCTTTAACACCACTACATATAGACGAAATTAAAGAAGTAAGAGTGGAAAAAGACCAAGTTGATATAGTAGGTAAGGCAATATTATTTGAATCAGGAATCTATGCAGTTCTTCCATCAGATATGCCAGAAAACTTAGTATTATCAATACTAGACGTAGCTGGAGCACCGGCTCAAACAGCTAAGTTAGTTAAACCTAGTGATACAGTAGTAATGATAGGCGGAACTGGTAAAGCAGGTATGCTTTGTCTATATGAAGCAAAGAAAAGAGCAGGAGTAACAGGTAAAGTTATTGCTGTAGATATTAATGATGAAGCATTAAAGAGAGTAAAAGATGCTAATTTAGCAGATATAACAATTAAAGCAAATGCTCAAGATGCAGTAGAAATGATGCAAAAAATTGGAGAGGCCACAGATGGTAAAATGGCTGATATAGTAATCAATATTGTAAACGTTCCAAATACAGAAATGTCATCTATACTAATTACAAAAGATGAAGGAACAGTTTATTTCTTTAGTATGGCAACAAGTTTTACAAAAGCAGCCTTAGGGGCAGAAGGAGTAGGAAAAGACGTAACAATGGTAATGGGAAATGGATATACAAAAGGACATGCAGAAATAACTTTAGATATAATGAGAGAATCAAAGGAATTAAGAAAAATATTTACAGATCTGTATGCGTAGAGTCAGTGAAGAGTGGATAATTAAAACCAGTAAACAAAGTCTTTAAAACTATTCACTATCTATTAGTTATTAACTAAAAATAAGGGGGACTTATCTTGAGAAAGTATAATGAAATTGAGCTTTGGAAAGATGTTACTGAGGAAGAATGGAATGACTGGCATTGGCAAGTTAGAAATAGAATTTCTGATGTAAATACCTTAAAAAGAGTAATCAATATGACAGAAGAAGAGGAAAGAAATATAGGTGCAGTACTCGAAAGATTTAGGGTAGGGATTACACCATATTATGCTTCATTGATGGATCCAGATGATCCTCATTGTCCAGTAAGAATGCAAGCAGTGCCAACAATAATGGAAACACACATTAGCGACTCAGACCTAGAAGACCCACTACATGAAGACGAAGATTCACCAGTACCAGGATTAACTCACAGGTATCCAGACAGAGTCTTATTTTTAATTACAGACCAGTGTTCAATGTATTGCAGACATTGTACTAGAAGAAGATTTGCAGGACAAAATGACATGGGAGTACCTAGAGATAGAATAGATGCCTGTATAGAATATATAAGAAATACCCCTCAAGTGAGAGATGTATTATTATCAGGCGGAGATTGTTTATTAGTATCTGATGATGTTTTAGAATATATTATCTCAAGACTGAGAGAAATTCCTCATGTGGAAATAGTAAGACTGGGAAGTCGTACGCCAGTAGTACTGCCACAGAGAATTACTGATGATTTAGTAAATATGTTAAAGAAATACCATCCAGTGTGGTTAAACACTCACTTCAACCATCCGAAGGAAATAACTTCTGAATCAAAGGATGCTTGTGAAAGACTGGCAAATGCAGGTATTCCTTTAGGAAATCAATCTGTACTACTTAGGGGTATCAATGATTGTCCACATATAATGAAGGATTTAGTACATGGATTAGTTAAAATGAGAGTAAGACCTTATTATATCTATCAATGTGATCTTTCCATGGGAATTGAACATTTCAGAACGAAAGTATCTAAGGGTATAGAAATAATAGAAGCTTTAAGAGGTCATACATCAGGCTATGCAGTGCCTACATTTGTAGTAGATGCACCTGGTGGCGGAGGAAAAACTCCAGTAATGCCTCAATATGTAATCTCTCAATCACCAACTAAAGTAGTTCTAAGAAACTATGAAGGAATTATTACAACATACACAGAACCACAGATGATAGAAGAACCATGCAATTGTTCAGTGTGTAAAGGTGAAAGAGAAGGGAAAATCACAGGAGTAGCATCACTATTACAAGGAGCAGAAGTAAAATCCATGGAACCAAGCGATTTGGAAAGACATAATAGACATAGTCTAGCAACTGATCAATAGAAAGTCTAATTGTCAATTGAATTAACTCGGAGGTTTTTTATGTTAGAGCTTATACAGGGTAGATATAAAACAATATCCATAGTAGGAATGGCTAAAAATAGCGGCAAGACTGTGGCTTTGAACCATTTAATAGGAGAAGCCATGGAGGAGGGAGTAATCATAGGCATTACATCTATCGGACGTGATGGTGAATCCTTAGATATAGTTACAGAAACAGAAAAGCCACGTATCTATGTGGAAGAAGGAACGTTGATTGCCACAGCTACAGGAATGTTGCCCTTGGGAGATGCCAATATGGAAATAATCAAGGTAACGGAATATAGAACACCTCTAGGTGAAATAGTTATATGTAGAGTAAAAGATGAGGGCTATGTTGAAATAGCAGGCCCTCAGCTTTTATCTGAAATAAAAAATGTAGCAGATATGATGATAAGTCTTGGGGCAAACTTTGTTATTATAGATGGAGCATTAGATAGACTATCTCAGGCAGCACCGTCTATATCAGAAGCCACCATATTATCTACAGGAGCAGTATTATCTCGTGATATAAATAAAGTAATAGAAGAAACAATCCATGTAGTAAATACCCTAAGTCTTCCCATGGTAGAAGATGAGGAAGTTAGAAATATCATAAGAGAATTAATAGACAATAATGAAATTGCAACAATAGATGAAAATAATAAAGTAACAAATATTCCTTTAAAAACTGCTTTAAACGGAGGACATATTATAGGAGATTATTTGAGAGATGACTCAAGATATTTAGTGATTCCAGGATCTTTAGTGAAAAAGACCATAGAAGATTTAACTAGAACTACAAGAAAATATAAAAATATAGATATAGTGATTCGTGATGGAACTAAAATATTTATAAATTCTAGAGATTGGTTACAGTTTCTTAATCAAGGTATAAAAGTGAAGGTGCTAGAACCCATAAATTTAATAGGTATTACACTAAACCCCTATGCTCCGGCAGGATATTATTTTGAACCAAGTGAATTTCTATTAAAAATGAAATCTTACATAACTAAAATACCAGTGATGGATTTAGTATTAGGTGGTGAATAAATGGAATTTATGAACGAAAACACCATAGAAGCCTTAGATTTTAGATACATTTTTAATAATATAGCTACCCTTACTCCCTATGGAAAAATATATAAAAATAGATTAAAAGCCTTTGAAGTAGGAGAAGAAAGGGAATTAATAGATGAATTAGATAAAATAGAGAATTACTTATTATTTATACAAAACAATGATATAAGAAGGGAAATAAACAATGTTTTTTCCCATATAAAAGATTTAAGGACTTCGATCAAACGTACTATGGATGGCTTCATTCTCACAGAAGTAGAATTATTTGAAATAAAGATATTTCTTTTTTTAATTAGAGATTTAGATAAGATAATAAAAAAATATAAGATTAAAGTATATAAAGATACAGAAATCATACCAATAAAATCTTTAGAACAAACCCTAGATCCTGAAAATACAGGAGTTTCTACTTTCTATATTTATGACAATTATTCTGAGGAATTAAAGTCCATTAGAGAGAGAAAAAGAAGCCTAGATAAGGAAATCAAATTAGAGAAAAAACATATTAAAGAAAAAATAGAGGAAGATTTTAAATTACGACTTCAACCGGATTTGTCACTATCTATACCAAAGAGTAATAAGGAATTAATAGAAAAAATTCAGAACTATCCATACCTTATTTATACATCAGAAACATATATAAATATAAAATTTACTATAAAACCAACAGATGATATAAATAAACTAGAACAAGAAGTCCTTATTTTAAAAGGGAAGGAAGAAAAAGAAGAATTAAGAATAAGAGAATATCTATCTAAGGAAATAAAGAAAAGAAGAAAAGAAATATTTAAAAATATGGCAAATATAGGCAGACTAGATTTAATCCTAGGAAAGGCTAAATTTGCCTTAGATATAAATGGAGTAAAACCAGAAATAATAAAAGAACACAAAATAGAAATAGAAGAAGGAATTCACCCTAAAGTATCAGACTTTCTAAGGGAAAAGGACTTAAAATTTACTCCCGTATCTATAGGATTAAAAGAAGGGGTAACCTGTATTACAGGAGCTAATATGGGCGGCAAAACCATTAGCTTAAAACTTGTTGGACTATTGTCTGCCATGGCACAGTACGGATTATTTGTGCCTGCAAAAAGGATGAAATATGGATTAAATAAATTTATAAAAACGTCAATAGGAGATATGCAATCTACAGATTCAGGACTATCTACCTTTGGTGGAGAAATAAAAATAGTCAGTGAAGCGATAAAGTCAGCAGATGAAAGAGGAATAATCTTAATAGATGAATTAGCAAGAGGAACAAATCCAGAAGAAGGCTACGCCATATCAAAGGCAATAGTTAGCTACTTAAAAGACAAAACCTCCATAAATTTATTAACTACACATTATGATAATATAGCAAATCTAGATAATGTAGTTCATCTTCAGGTAATAGGACTGTCTAAGATAAACTTTGATAGTTTATTACTGGAAATGTCTAAGGAAGATAAGATGGACATTATAAACAAATATATGGATTATAGATTAAAAATAGTAGAAAAAAACACCTTAGTTCCAAGGGATGCCTTAAATATTGCAAAGATAATGGGAATTGATGAGGAAATACTTAAATTAGCAGAAGGCTACTTAATAGACAATTGATATGGCAGGACTATATAAATACTTTCTAAAAATGGATATTGCCTTGAAATAAGTAAGGGAAATTGAATTATAATCAAATAAATATTAAGTTTTAATTGATAATTATCAATTAAAACTTCTAAGGAGTGATTTTATGGGCAAACTTAATCTTGATAAAAACTTAATAGAGAGCTCTCGAAATGCAGCTAAGAATATAGCAAATGAAGTACAGAAATTCATAGATGAACATACTACAACGGCAACAGAAAGGACTATTACTAGACTACTTGGAATAGATGGAGTAGATGAAATTCAAAAGCCATTACCAAATGTTTTAGTAGATAATATAAAAGAAGGTGGAGGACTGGAAAGAGGAGCGGCTTATTGGATAGGAAATGCAATAGTACAAACAGGACTTACACCTCAAGAAGTGGCAGAAAAAGTAGCCATGGGAGAAATAGATATAACAAGATTGCCAGCACAGGATGAAGAAAAGATAAAAGAAGTTATATATAAAATAGCAGAAGAAACTGTATCTAGAATTAAAGAAAATAGAAATAAAAGAGAAAATTACTTAAACACCATAGGAGAAGGAAAGAAGCCATACCTATATGTAATAGTAGCCACAGGAAATATATATGAAGATATAGTCCAAGCTAAGGCTGCTGCTCGACAGGGAGCAGATGTTGTTGCAGTTATTAGGACTACAGGTCAATCACTGCTTGACTATGTACCCTATGGACCAACTACAGAAGGCTTTGGTGGAACTTATGCAACTCAAGAAAATTTTAGACTAATGAGAGAGGCATTAGATGAAGTAGGAGAAGAGGTAGGAAGATATATAAGGTTGTGTAACTACTGTTCAGGACTTTGTATGCCAGAAATTGCAGCCATGGGAGCTACTGAAAGACTAGATATGATGCTAAATGATGCATTGTACGGTATTTTATTTAGAGATATAAATATGCAAAGAACATTAGTAGATCAATATTTCTCCAGAATGATAAATGGTTTTGCAGGCATTATTATAAATACAGGTGAAGACAATTACTTAACTACAGATGATGCTGTGGAGGCAGCCCATACAGTATTGGCATCACAATTTATAAACGAACAATTTGCACTTAAAGCAGGAATACCAGAAGAACAAATGGGATTAGGTCATGCTTTTGAAATGGATCCTGATGTGGAAAATGGATTCTTGTTAGAATTGGCACAGGCACAAATGGCAAGGGAGATATTTCCCAATGCACCACTGAAATATATGCCGCCTACAAAGTTTATGACAGGAAATATATTTAAAGGCCATGTACAGAATGCAATGTTTAATATGGTGTCTATTATGACCAATCAAGGTATTCAATTACTAGGTATGCTAACAGAAGCAATACACACACCACATTTGCAGGATAGATATTTATCCATAGAGAATGCAAAATATATATTTAATAATGCAAGAAGTCTTGGAGAGGAAATAGAATTTAAAAAAGATGGTATAATTCAAAAAAGAGCACAGGAAGTCTTAAAAAATGCAGAGAAACTTTTAACTCAAATAGAAAAAGATGGACTATTTAAAACTATCGAAGAAGGAAAGTTTGGTGGAGTAAAGAGAACTCCTACAGGTGGAAAAGGACTAGATGGAGTAGCTAAAAAAGACTCCGGGTACTTTAATCCATTTATAGAACTAATGCTAGGAGGTAGAGCGTAATGGCTGAAGTTCAAAAAGTAGATCTAACAAAAATAAAACCCTATGGAGATACATTAAATGATGGAATGGTACAAATGGGATTCACCCTTCCAGTACCTCAAGGAGACGAAGCATCAGAGGCTGCAAGACAATTAGCAAGAAAAATGGGTTTTGATGAACCATCTGTGGTATATTCAAAAGACTTAGGTGTAGGATATACTTATTTTGTAGTATATGGCAAATCTACTCATACAGTAGATTTTACAAAAATAGAAGTGCCAAAAGTAGATGTAGATGTACTATCTAAAGAAGAAGTAGAAAAGTATATAAAGGAAAACATAAAAAGAAATGTAGTTATAGTAGGGGCTTGTACAGGTACAGATGCCCATACAGTAGGTATAGATGCCATAATGAATATGAAAGGCTACGCAGGGCATTTTGGATTAGAGAGATATGAAGGAGTAGATGCATATAACCTAGGCTCTCAAGTTCCAAATGAAGAATTGGTAGCAAAGGCAATAGAAGTAAATGCAGATGGAATTTTAGTATCACAAGTAGTTACTCAAAAGGATGTACACATACCGAATCTAACAGAATTAGTAGAACTTCTTGAAGCAGAAGGTATGAGAGATAAAATAGTCCTATGCTGTGGAGGACCAAGAATAAGCCATGAACTAGCAAAGGAACTAGGATATGATGCAGGATTTGGTACAGGAAGCTATGCCGAAGACGTGGCTACCTTTGTAGTTACAGAAATGGTAAATAGAGGATTAGTATAAGATGTAGGTTGTATAAGTTAATCATTAAATGGTATAATCTATTTAATATATAATAGGAGCGTGGTACCATGGATGATAAAGTTTATGATCTATTGGAAAAGTTGTATCTTGAAGTACAAGAAATGAAAGTAGAGTTAAAGACAGAGATCCAAGAAGTAAGGACGGAAGTGCATGGATTAAAATTAGAAGTAAAGGAATTAAAATTAGATGTACAACAAATAAAAGACACCATGGTAACAAAAGAAGAATTAGAACTTGTGTCAGAAGAACTAAAGACAGAAATTCAATCAGTATATGATGAATTAAAAGAACTTAAACAAGATTTCCGTATGATAGAACAAGTGACATATAAAAATGCTCAAGATATAGCAGCCATGAAAGCAATGAAATCAGCAGTATAAAATAAATCCAATAATTTCCAATAACTCCGATTTTTGAAGCCTGGCTTCAAAAATCGGAGTTATTGCTTTAGTTGACCTAAGACCCTGAATATTATAAAATAATATATATGGGAGATGACAAAATGAAAAATAAAACACTACAAACTATAATCGCCATATTTCTTATGATTATATTGAGTTTATCCATAATGACAGTAACTCTATTATTCTCAAGGGCTGTGGCAGATGTTAATTTACTAAATACCTATTTTAAAGATAAGTTATTGATTTTAATGAATTTCATACCTATATTTTTATTTATGGTATTTGCCTATTTAATATTTAATAGGCTTTGGGCAAGTTTTTCACTTACTAGTTTATTATTTATTACTTTATCCATAATAAATAAATTAAAACTAAGTTATAGAGATGATCCATTTACATTTATAGACTTAAAACTCTTTGGAGAATCCTTAACTATGGCTAAAAAATATGAAGTTGGTTTAAGTAAAGAAATAATAATGATGATACTTTTATTTATAGGTATTTCCATTGCTCTTAAATTTCTTTTTAATTATAAGATTGATTCTTCTAAAATCAGGGTAGTACTTTTAACTATATTCATAATTGGAACTACAATAATATCTAAGGAATTTTACTTTAGTCCTGAAATATATGAACGAGTAGGAGACAAGTCCAATATAAATATATGGATAAAGACCCAACAGTTTCAAGTAAGAGGATTTGTATATCCGTTTCTTTACAGTTCTCTTGATGCAGTAGAGAAAAAACCTGAAGGATATAATAAGGCAGAGGCAGTAGCTGCTTTTAATTCCATGGACCCTACAGATATAAGAGAAGAAGAAAAAGTAAATATAATAGCCATTATGCTAGAATCATATAATGATTTCTCTAAATTTCCAGGTGCAGAATTAAATATAGATATATATAAAAATCTTCATGATATCCAAAAGGAATCTATTCATGGGAATTTAGTAACGAATATATTTGCAGGAGATACCATAAAAACTGAGAGAGGATTTTTAACCGGGTTTCACAACCAACCTAAATACTATAAACAAACCAATTCCTTTGTATGGTATCTAAAGGAACAAGGCTATAGAACAGAAGCCATGCATCCAATTACAGGACAATTCTATAATCGACAAAATGCAAATGAGTATCTAGGATTTGATTATTTTGAACATATGGATAATAGATATAAAGATATATCACCAGATTATTTAAGGGATGAAGATTTCTTTAAATATATAATAGAAGGTTATGAGAAAAATAAGGGAAAATCACCTTATTTCAACTTTTCAGTAACATATCAAAACCATGGACCTTATCCAGAAGAGCCAAATACAGATAAGGAATATTTAAAGAGAAAAGATAAATATGACGAAAAACTATATAATATAATAAACAATTATTTTGTAGGAATAAATAAAACAGACGAGGCTTTGAAAGACTTAGTTGATTACTTTAGAAAAGAAGAAGAACCAACTATAATCATTTTATTTGGAGACCATAACCCTTGGCTTGGGAAAGAAAACTCAGGATATACTATGATGGATATAAACTTAGATTTATCCACTGTAGAAGGGTTTAAAAACTATTACGAGACCCCTTACCTAATATGGGGAAATAATAGTGCAAAGGAAGTTTTACAAAAAGACTTTCAAGGTAGAGGAAACGATATAAGTCCAAACTTCCTAATGGCAGAACTATTCCAGTATCTAGGATGGGAAGGAAATGAATATATGCAGGAACTAGTAAATCTAAAAGAAAACATAGATGTAGTTCATCAACTTTTCTTTAAAGAAAATGGAGAATATAAAAAAGAATTATCAGAGGAAAATAAGGATCTTTGGGAAGACTTTAAAAATAAAGAGTATTACCATAGTCAGGATTTTAAGAAATAGGATGTTAAAAGGGATTTCCCTTTTAACATCTTGTTTATCAGGAGGTAAAAATGATATTATCAATTTTATTTATATTAAAAACAATTTTATATATGAACATTACTAAGGTGGAATTCAATCAATTAGCAATATTTTTGATTACATGCATGATTACCTTACTAATTATATCTTTAATAGACCAATCTAGATTTAAGTATAAAAATGGAATTATAATAGTATTTTATAGTTTAGTATCTTTTATAATGTTTGTTGATGTAATATATTATATGCAGTTTGCATCTTTGCCATCAGTGGCCATGCTAAGTCAAACCAAGCAATTGACCGCAGTAGGAGACAGTATAAAGTACTTAGTAGATATAAAAAACTTATTATTAATACTAGATATACCTATATTGATACTTATACTTTTATATAAGGCAGATAAGATAAAATTCTCTATATCAAAAAAGGTAAGAAGCTATATAATATTAGGAATTTTAGCATTGACTGTAATATATGTAAATGTCACAGATCAAAATCAATCTGTAAAGGCACAAGAGTTTTATTCTTTTCATGCTATAGATGTGGCGAATAACATTAATAAAGTCTTTTCAAAAGAGGTAAATACCAGATTAACTGAAGAAGACATTAATGAGTTGAAAAATAGAACAGAAATACAAGAAGGAAAATTATCTAGCCTAGGAAAAGACAGAAACTTAATAGTACTACAAGTGGAATCTTTACAAAACTTTGTAATTAATATGGAATATGAAGGACAAGAAGTCACACCAAACTTAAACAAACTTATAAACGATAGTTCCTCCGTCTATTATGACAAATATTATCAATTAATAGGAAGAGGAAATACATCTGATGCAGAGTTCGTATCACATAACTCCATATATCCTTCCATGGAAGAGCCAAGCTATGTACAATATGAGAACAATAAATTCCATGGCTTGCCTTGGATGCTTCGAGACAATGGATATACTACGTGGGCTATGCATGGATATAAGAAGGAATTTTGGAATAGAGAAAAGGCATATGTTGCACAGGGGTTTCAAAGATTCGTATCTGAAGAAGATTACCAATTTGAAGATACAATTGGTTTTGGACTAAGAGATGAAGACTTTTTAAAACAATCAACAGAATATATAAAAGAACTAGATAGTATAGATGAGAATCCTTTTTATGCCTTTTTAATAACTTTAACCTCCCATGCCCCATATAAAATGTCTGAAGAGTATCATGGATTAAATTTAAATGAGGAACATAGTGATACTTTATTAGGTAACTATCTACAAGCCATACATTATACAGATAAATATATAGGAGAATTTATCGAGAATTTGAAAGAAATGGGAATATATGAAGAAAGCGTAATAGCATTGTATGGTGACCATTTTGCCATATCCAGTACTCAAAAAGAAGTACAAGATATGATGTCACAATTTCTAGGACAGCCCTATGATTTTGATAGTATGATGAATGTACCATTGATTATCAATATACCAGGAGAAACAATTAAAGAGACCATATCCACAGTAGGCAGCCCCTTAGATTTTTACCCTACTATTATGAACATTATGGGATATAAAAATGAAAAGGGATTGATATTCGGCAGGGATTTGACAAATTATACAGGGAATAATTTTGTAGCTCCACAGACATATATGTTAAAAGGGTCTTTCATAGATAAAGACACATTATTTGTCGTATCTAGAGACGGTATATTTGAACATAGCAGAGCTATAAATATTAAAACTGGAGAAGAATTAGAAGTTGAACAGTTTAGAGAGCAATATGAAAGAGCAACAGAAGAAATAAATAAATCGGAATTTATTTTAAAGAAAGATGTACTAGGAATCTATATGGAAAATCAGGGGCAGATAAATCTAAGTCAACTGGAAGATGTTCAGATAGAAAATAAGGAGTTTATAAAAACAGGTGATTATGGATCTATTGAGGATCTAGAGGAAGATTATAATAAGGGATATAGGCTTTTAGCTGTTACCTTAGAATGGGAAGATGAACAGAAGATAATAATAAAAAACAATATATCTAAAATGACAATAGCTGATTTAGCAAAATGGGCTAGGGAAAAAGAAGATGTATATATAGTACTAAGAACTATGGAAGAAGATGAAGATATATTTGTAAAATTAAAAGAAGAATATGAAGAATTTAGATACAGATTTATACCAGAAATAAAATATTTTTATCACTATATACCTGTATCATATATGGGCTTTAAGAATGTAATATTGGATATAAGAAGTGAAAATTATAATGAAAATGAAATCATAGACTTCTTAAATAGATACCCTCACTTTGGTGTGACAATAGCTGAATTCCAATTACAATCGGATTTGGTGAAAAAGATTAGTGAACTGGGAGTCAATTCTTATTTAGACAATATAACAAATGAAAGGGAACTTAAAAAAATACAAAGAAAGGGAATATTTGGGGGCTTTATAAAATAGATTATTAATTTGAGGAGGGTATATATGAAAAAAACCATAATATTTATACTTATTTTAACGCTGATGGTACCAAGTATTACATTAGCAGAAGCACAAGATGTATATGATGAAAAAGAAGCTAACTTACTTTTCTTTGTACAAGTATTAGATTATATAGAGGAAAATTACCCCTTTGACATTGACCAAAACAGATTAATGGAAGGTGCCCTAAAGGGAGTGCTTCAATCTATAGATCCCTATAGCGACTACTATACTCCGGAAGAAGCCACAACTATATATAAAAATCTATACGGTACCTTTGGTGGTATAGGTATAACCATAGAGGAAAAAGAAGGATATATAAATATAAAAAATACATTAAAAGATCAACCGGCAGAAAAGGCAGGAATAAAGGAGAATGATATTATTGTATCTATAGACGATATAGATACAAAGGACATAGGGTTAGAAAAAGCATCTACTATGATTCAAGGACAAAAAGGAACAACAGTAAAACTTGGAATTAAGAGAAATACAGAAGTTTTAACTTTTAATGTAGAGAGGGATACTATACTGGTAAATCCAGTAAAATCAGAAATTCTAGAAAATAAAATAGGATATATAAAAATAGAAGAATTTAATTCTCACACCACTACAGAAACAAAAAAAGTCTTAAATGAATTTGATAACAAAGGTATCAAAAAAGTAATACTAGATCTTAGAGATAATCCAGGTGGACAGCTTGGTGAAGCAGTAACTATATCTAACTTGTTTGTACCAAAGGGAGATGTAGTCCATATAAAAGAAAGAAATAAGCCTTTATTAACCCATATATCCACCTTAGAAAAATCTAAATATAAGCTGGCAGTATTAATAAACGAGAACTCAGCCTCAGCATCAGAAATCGTAGCAGGAGCCATAAAGGATAGAAAAGCAGGAACATTAATAGGTACAAAAACCTTTGGTAAAGGAATAGTACAAACTCTAATGCCTGTAGATGATGGAAGTATAATAAAAATGACTACAGCAGAATATCTAACACCAAATAAAACATCTATTCACCAGAAGGGAATAGATCCAGATATAAAAGTAGAGAATACAGACAAAGATTTACAGTTAAATAAGGCAATAGAGATTTTAAAATAGGCAAGGAATTTTTCCTTGCCTTATTTTTGTTTTGCCTTAAGGTTTACCATATTTTGTCGATAGATATATATGAGGAATTATGATTGTTAGGGGGAATCAAGATGAGAAAAATATTTAGTATAATTTTAGCAATTGTTTTAGCCATAGGAACTTTTCCATTGGATGTAAGAGCAAGTACACAGAACACAGAAAGGTCTAGACCCAAAGTTATAAATACTGTACCAAGGGATAAAGAAAAGTATCTTAATCCAGAACATTTATTTCAAAGATTTCCCACAGAGACAGCTGGAGAATATATAGAAGGATATTATCTCACAGTGGTATTTGATAATATAGAAAATGGGATAAAACCTCTAAGTAATTACCCACAAGGAATTACTTTAAATATAAAAGGCGAAAGTGAGAATATAGTGGACAGCACCAAAGAAATGAAAATAAAAGAAGATAAAGATAAAAAACAGCTGACACTAAATATACCTTTAAGAGAAAAACTAAAAGACAATCAAACATACAATGGATATATTCCAGAAAAGATAATTGGAAATATCACTGGTGATATAGAAAAAACTGGAAACACAGAATATAGATGGTCTTTTACTACAAATTACTTTCCAAAGGCAGAAAGGCTTTATGAAGGATCCATAGTAGAATCCTATGACTGGCGTTATCCAATAGTTATAGAAGGTTCCATGTTTCATGAGAACACCTATGTAGAATTTAAAGCTAATACAGGCAGAATCTATAGTCCAGATAGAGTAAATGTATACGATGGTGAACTACATATATATCTACCACGAAGGGGATTACCAGTAGGGCTATACGATATAATAATAAGCAACGGCAGGGGCTATGACACATCTATGGTATATGGAGTGTTTTCGGTGGTAGAAGAAGGAGATCATATACCAAATGAAGAATATAGAGTAAATGAATATACTAATCTTGGTATAGTAAAGGAAGACTTAAACTCAAGTAAGACCATATTGGAGCTACGATCTAGACATATAGATAAATACTATTTAGAGATAGATTTAGACGAATTAATGGGTAGTGATACATGGGTGAGAAGCATAGAATACCCTGTATCATGGAGTGATAACTTAGGTGAACTAGTATTGAAATCTAAATGGACCAATGTATCCATAAGAAGTTTGAAGCTTCATGGAGATGCAGATGAAAAAAACATAGAATTACGAGTAGGTAGAGTAGAAAAAAGCATAGCAGAAATTTTGATGAGAAAGTTAATAGGCGAAAATATCAAATCTAATTTCATAGAAGTATCAGGAAGTAATTTTGATTTCACCAGTTTAACCATAGAAATACCATACTTTGAATCAGATGGTAGAGGGTTGAAAATCCTAAGATATGATGAGGAATTAAGGAAATTTGAAGAAACAATAGCTATAACGGAATTTATAGATGGAAAAGTAAAGGGAATAACAAATAAACCTGGCATCTTTGTAGTAGTAGAATAGGAGGGAGAAGTTTGAAAAGAGTATTAAGTTTTATTTTAGCCTTTGCAATAATATTAGGGGCAATTCCTATAAATGATTTAGTAGTATGGGCAGAGGATGAGAAGTCGGAAGTTACAGAAGTAGATATTATAAAAAACTTTCGTAAAGATAAAAGAATAGATAAAATCATAGTAAAATTAATAGGAAGAAATTTAGGAAAAGCCACTGTTCATATAGACTTAGGGGGAAATATGAGTAAGATTTTAGTGGCAGATAATAACAGTACAGAAACCTTTAGGCAGTATGTACTAACAGGTGAAGAAATAGATAAACTAGGTGGAATAGGTAAAGAAATCATAGTATCAGATGATATAAATGGCACAAAGAGATATGATATAGGTGACCTTACAATGCCAACTGTAAAGGATACCTCTCCAGCCAATGGAATAGTAAAAACTGGTGAAACAATAACTATAACAGGAGATAGACTTGATGAAATAGGAAAGGGTAGTATCACAGCCTACTTTAAACCAGCAGGTACTCCTATAAGTATAGTTGCAGGTGATATTAAGGATAAAAAAATAGTTAAAGAGATGGGAACTGAAGTTGGAAAGTATGATGTAGTATTTGAGCATAATGAATTAGTTGCAGGAGTAAAAGTAAAAAGAGAACATTATTATTTAGATGTATTTTCAGTATATGGAGATTTAAATATATCTGATGAAATAACCATGACTCCAAATCAAGGAGCACCAGAAACATTAGTATCCATACTGGCAGATGAACTTATTGAAGAAATGAGTGTGTTTTTCAAGAAGAATATTGATGATTTATATGAAATTAAGAGTATGGGAGAATTTGTTTCATATAAAAAAGATGCAGAAGGTACAAAAGATAAATATATATTTAAAGTCCCTAATTTGCCTCAAGGTTCCTATGAGGTGGTCTTGACCAATAAGGTAAATAAAAATGAAGACCCTAATAAGGTGGTAAGCAGCTCTAAGACCTTTGCCGGCAATATATTTATAATAATATCAGATGCAAATAAGCCTTCAATCACAGAGATACTTCCAAATAAAGGGCCGGCTACAGGAACAGATGCGACTATTAAAGGAAGATTTCTAGGAAGTATAAGTCCTAATATATTTACCTTAAACGAAGGTGTAGTGCCTGTTCTTAATCCTGAAGAAACGATAGATGAAAATGATAAGACAATTAAGGATGCTCTTACAATTACTTATGGAGATGGAACACAAGTAATTGGTAGGTACAACGCCATAAGAAAAGGAAAGAACAATGAGCCTGTAGAGGTACTCTTCTTGGAAAGGAAAGTCACAGGAGTAGTAGGTAATAATTTGAGTTTTAGGAGAGGTTCCGCACTTAATCCAAAGGGTACTGATAGTATAGAAGTTAGAGTGCCACAGGTCACAGATGAAGAAACAGATCCAATAAAAGATGTAACTCTAGAAATGGAAACTAAAATAAGATATAGATATAAAGATGAAAATGGGGCTGAAATAACAGAAGAAATAACCTTAAATGAAGATGTAGAGAAGAAAAGAGCATTTACCTTTGAGCAATTAAGCTATAGACCAGAAATAACAACCATAACACCTAACAAGATACCAGTAGATAAAGTGGGAGATAACAGCTATAAGACATCTATAGAGGGTATGAAGATAGCCATATATGGAAAGAATTTTTCAGTTTATAGATATGTAGAAAATGGTATAGTTAGACAAAAGTATCCAGAAATAAATATAGGTAACCAAATAAAGCTAAATAAAAATATAGACAATAATGTAGAGATAAAGGTATTTGATAGTAATGGTAATGAGGTTGATGGTTCTCTCGGAAATGATCTAGGAGTTAAAATTCTTATAACTATACCTAAAGACCTTCCAAATAGTGGACTAGATGGAGGATTTTTAGGATCAAATACTGATGTATGGGTGGTAAACCCTAATAGAAATGATAACTCGACAGAACTTGGATATACAAGTAACCCTGGGCAGATACAATTTACTTATCAAGAAGAAGATAAAATTCCAACTATAACTTCCGTTACACCAAATGTAGTTACCATAGAAGGACAAAAAGGAGTAGTTATAACAGGACAAAAATTCTTCCCCGGAGTAAAAGTATATATGGATGGAGAAGAAATCAAAAATGCCAAGAGAAATGAATTAGGTACAGAAATAACCTTTGATGCACCAGCAAAACCAGAGGGATTTGTACAGATAATAGTACAAAATGAAGAAGGTGGAGCAGCTGTACACTATCCATTTTCCTATGTAAAGACATATACAAGACCTAGATTCATAGACTTTAACCCTAAAAAAGGTACAGTAGATACTTTAGTAACTATAAAAGGTGAGAATTTAGTTCTTCCAAATCCATTGGTTAAAGATTTAAGTGGAAATGGAGTAGATAAACTTATAGGAACCAAAGTTTTCTTAGGTGGAAAAGATATAAATGAATACAATAGAAACTCGCAAACAGGACAAATAGAATTACAGGAGTATAAAACAACAGAAGATATAATCAAAAATGAAAGCGGAAATATAGTACTATCGGATTACTATTACAGTGTAATCCTAAAACAAGGTACTACGGATCCTATATACTATACAATCTATTTCGATACTAAAACAGGACAAGTGAAACTAACAGATGGAGATAGAGGAATATATATATTAAGAGGAAGAGGTAGTGGAATAGTAGGATTTAGAGATGGAAAAGAATATGATTTAACAGTAAATAATGACTCCATTGAAATCGATGGAAAAATCTTAAAAATAATGACTCCTTATGCTGTAACAGGTGGTAAAATCACAGGAAATAAAGTAAAGGTAATAAATAACAGTGAATTACAATTTACAGTACCACCAATGGGTAGAGAAGGATATTATGATGTAACTATTGTCAATCCAGATACAACTAGAGACTCTAAAACTGGAAATAATGGGTTTTATTATGCTTTTCAGCCAGAATATAATTTGGATATTGTAAGTATAAAACCAAACGAAGGGTCAGTTGATGGAGGATATTATATAACAATCACTGGAAGTGAAAGCAAAAAATTTATAGATAATGGAGGAGACAATAAAACATTTGTATTCATAGGTGGGGTAAAAGTAGATTCAAAAGATGTGGAAATATCCATAGACCGTAAAAGTATAATAGTGAAAGTGCCAAAATATCCAGGGGATTTATCTACAGAAACTGAAATGGATAGGAAAACAGTTCCGGTAGTAGTAGTAAACCCAGATGGAGGTAGTGGGAAAAAAGAAGATGGATTTACCTATATACTTCCCATAAGTTACCCTAAAATAAATAATGTAATAGAAAAAGAAGGAAGTGCAGCAGGAGATATAACAGTATATGTAGAAGGTTCAGAGTTTAGATTCTATGAGCCATATAAGGACTTGAACAACAATCTGGAATATGATAATGGGGAACCTTATACAGAACTAAATGGAGATGGGAAGTGGACAGATTTAAGAGGTAAGAAAATGGAAGAGTTATCTGAAGGAGATAAAAAGATCCTTCCTAAAATTTACTTCGGCGGAGAACTTGCTACTATTGTAAGTTTTACATCTACAATGATAGAAGTAAAAACTCCAAAGGGACAAGCAGGGGCGGTAGATGTATATCTAGTAAATAATGACCAAGGTATATCAAATAAGGTAATATACACCTATAAAGCTTCTTCACCCAAAATAACAAATGTAAGCCCGAGTATAGGCAGAAAACAAGGTGGGGATAAGGTAGAAATCTTAGGAGAAGGATTTACTATAAGTAATATCAGAGTATATAATTCAACTAATATACCTACTGGAAGAAAAACTATACAGCTAGTACAATTTGGAGACAATAACAATAAATCTGTATCCAATAAAAGTATAACTAGCACAGATGATAAAAACACAGGAAATTTTTCAGAAAACAGAACAAAAGATATTGAAATAGGAAATCTTACTATAAAATATGAAAATGGAAAGCTAATGGTTATCATTACAGAAGGAGTAGGAGATGCAAAGGTAGAATATAAAAACACCTTTGATTATGACCGAGAAGAAATATTCCTTCCAATAAATCTACTAAAAGACTCAGATGGAAATTCCTATAATGGAAACGAACTAGTTCGTATAAAAGTAGAAAGACTACCAGGAGCAAGTACCACTTCTAGACTTAGAATAGATAGAGGATTTTCTCCAAATGCTACATTAAGAAATCAAGGACATATAAATGTAATCACTCCAAATTACTATACTGTAGGCAAAGTTCCAATAACAGTTATAAATCCAGATGGAGGAGAAGCCAGGGGAGAATTTGAATATAAGAACCCAGATAGTAACCCTGAAATCACAAATATACTAAAGGATGAAGAACCAGGCTATCAAGTAGAAGATGGAAGAACCATAATAGAAGTAAACTATCTCGGTGGAAATATTATAGAAATCCAAGGTAGAGATTTTAGGAAGCCTGTAAAAATAGAAATAGGAGATATAAAAATAAATGTACCTATAGAATACGAACCAGATGAAGCCATATCAAATACCTTAAGATTTACTATGCCAGCAGTAGATAGTAGGTATATAAATACCTATCATAAACTAAAAGTAATAAATGAAGATGGTGGAACTTGTGATTCAGGAAATATAGAAATTAGATTTATCATGCCAGAAGTTACAGGACTACAAATAACAAAAGTAACTCCAAGCTTTGGACCAACTTCAGGTGGAACAGTAATCACCATAGAAGGTAAAGACTTTAGGGAAAAGATAGATAACAGAGGAGAACTAAAAGTATATATAACTAAGGGAAATAAACAAATAAGAGTACCAAAAGAAGATAT
Source organism: Tissierella sp. MB52-C2 (assembly GCF_030931715.1). Lineage (NCBI taxonomy): Bacteria > Bacillati > Bacillota > Tissierellia > Tissierellales > Tissierellaceae > Tissierella > Tissierella sp. MB52-C2. The sequence continues at coordinate 3,082,867 of NZ_CP133261.1, read as the reverse complement.
AATTTCCATAAGTATAGATAAAATAGTTCTAAGAACTCCAGCCTATGAAGCAGGAAAAGTGGGAATAAAAGTGGAAAACCCAGATGGGGGAATGGCAGAGTTAAAGGATGCCTTTACCTATGTAAGTAATCCAAAGATAAGCTCCGTAGTTAGTCCTGAAGATGATAGAAGGATTATAGAAACCATATCCATAGAAGGTGGAGAAAGAATAAAAATCTTAGGAAGTGACTTCATGGAAGGTGCAAGAGTAGTATTTGTACCGAATTTGAGACAACTAACAGATAAAGAAGAGGCAACAGACTATATTACCATAGGAGCAGACAGATATGTAATAGAAGGTGGAGCTGATGGTGCAGAAGTAGAAGTAGTAGATGGACAAACTATATTAGTCACAACTCCTCCAGGAAAACTAGGAGATAAAGGAGTTATAGTTATAAATCCAGATAAAAGTGCTACTAATATATACAATATAATCTATGGTATACCAGAAACAGGGGCTCCTTTAGATGTAAGGATAGAAGTAGTATTTGATCAATTTATTAGAGTATTTTGGACAGGAGTTAAAGAAGCCTTTGAATATGAGATATATATAAGTGAAGATGGTGGAAAATTTGAATTCATAGGTTCAACAGAATTAACATCCTACGCAGTTCAGAAAATAAAGCCAAATACTAGGTATCAGGTTTTAGTAAGAGCCATAGGAAAATATGGTACATCTAAGCCAATAAAAGAATCACAAAGTAATATAATCACTACAGGAAGAGATGTAGGTCCAATAGACAATGATGGTAAACTAGGAGAAAATACTGTAATAAATAGAAATGGAAGCGAAGCTAGTATAGTCATAGGATCTAAAGATTTCACATCTAAGGGAATGACCATAGACTTAACTAGAGGAAGTTTGCAAGGAGTGAAGGATATATCCATTAGGATTCCAGCCAGTATTATAGCAAGCTCCACTGGAAAAATAACGGTTCTTGGTAAAGACTATAACATGAACTTTAATCCAAGTGTATTTAAAAACTCCGACATAATAAATAATAAGGATAATTCAAATGCAGGTGTAGTATTTAAGATTTTAACTTACAAGGGAAGTATAGATGCTAAAGCAGGAAGCACAATTTTAGGAACTACCTATTTATTAGAAGGAAGCATATATATAGGAAAAAATAGCTCAAATATAGAGCATCTAAATGGAAACATTATGTTTTCGCTAGACCATGATATTCTAAAAGTACAAAGCCGTAGATTGAATAATATTCAATTAGTAAGATACGACTATAGTGGGAAGTTATGGATAAGGGTTCAAGGAATCAGTAGGTTAGGAATATACACTGTAATAGGAAGTAGGCGATAATATGAAAAAAATAAGCATTATATTATTAATAGTATTACTATTTACAAATGCTTCTTTAGCTAATGTACAAGGAACCAATATTTACAAAGAAGGGATTCTAGAAGGATACTTCATAGAAGCCATAGATAATAAAATAAAAGTAGAAGAATACGGTGGTACAATATATACCATTCCCATGATTAAAAATGTAGTATTACAAATAGATGGAAGACCTGTAAAGACATCAGACTTCAAAAGGGGAATGGAAGTATATATAGAGCTACAAGGCAGAAGCATAAAATATATGGATGCCTATTCAGTAGATAATCCAGCCTATATTCAGCCAGGAGAAAAAGTAAGAGTAGGTACTGTTCTAAAAATAGATAGAGACCAACTAGAAATCCAACTACCTACAGGGAAAAGGGAAGTATATTTTACTTCCCCTGCTACTGTAGTCTTGAGGAATAAGGAAAACACGAACTTAAGCCAGCTATACGTAGGAGATAGAGTAAAGCTTTTCTTTGATGAAATAGATACATCTTATATAAGTAGAATAAGTATTCAAGGAGATTCCATTCTTATTAAAGATATATATAAAGGACAGTTAACAGTATCAGATTCATTGCAAGATATAATAGCCTTAGAGAAAGCAGAAGTATTTAGAAATGGTAGATGGATGTCCTTAGGGAAAAATATAAAAGTACCCTATGACGGAAACCTTCCTATATATATAGGGGGTCAAAAGATAGATACAAAAAATCTAAAACACTATAAAGGTAAGACAGTTTACATGGCAATGAAGGACTACTTTGGAAAAGAAAAAGCAGAAAGAATGGTAGTAAAGGCACAATATGAAAATAATTTCTCTGAAAAAATAAAAGAAATCAATTGGTTTAGCAGTCAGCTGGAATTAGGAAACAATAGAAATATTAACTTCCACGATGGAACCATAGTAGTTAAAAACAATAGATTAGTAGATGTATATAATTTAAACTCAGGATCTGATGGGCTTATTATAGCAGATGGAAGAGGAAAAGATTTAACGGCAGACTTAGTATATATATATAATGAAAATATAAATAACTCCAATATAGGACAAGATCAACTATATGCAGGAAGATTAAACACAATACTAGAAGATATAGTATACCTAAAAGACTTCTTCCTATTAGATAAGAACGACTGGGAATCTTTTAATGATGAAAAAGAGTTCTTCTATGATGACGATACATTTATATATGATATGGAAAAAAATAAAGAAGTCTCACCTAAAGAATTCTTCTCATGGAACTACTCCGCAGATGAAAACAATAGGAGAAATAGAACTAGAGATTGGTATGGATATTTATATACGGATGGAGATAGAATTTCAGCAGCCTTTATAAAAAGGTCCATGGACTCCCTTTTAAAGCAAAGAACTACCATAGGCATAGTGGAATCTAATCCAGTGGAAGATAATAATATGGGATGGTTCCTAAAGTTAAGAGATGGGAAGGATTGGAGTACAATCAATGACCAGTGGATGGAAAAAAATTCAACTCTTAATATATATCTAAGGGAAGCCATGATTATAAAGAATGGACAAAGAATTACTGTAAATGATGTAAAGGCAGGAGACAGACTTTACATGGTAAGAGATGACAATATGGCAAAGGTAATTATCATAAAATGAGGTGGAATATGAAAATAAAAACAACTTTAATACTACTGATCATCTGTTTATTAACACCATATACATCCATGGCAACACCTCTAGAATTTGTAGGTGGAGTACAGAACGAGCATCAGTATGAGGAAATAGTATTTATTACAGGACAACCTATAAAATTTATAGGAAGCTATAGTGTATCAGGGAAGATAAAAAATGAGGAAGAATCCGTAACCTATAAATTTAAATTGCAATCAGAAGACCCTAAAGTTCTAGGAAAGCTAGATAGAACAGTAACATATACAACTAGTTTGTCAAAACATACAGGCGTAGGACAAACCATAGGACAGACTACGGTATCTAAATATAAGGAAACCATAAGAGTTGGAAATGACACCTATGACCTTACAGATTATCAATTTTCAAAATCAGATATAATAGATGAGCGGGCAGCTTCTGATTTTTATTCAGGCAATATAAAGGGAAGAAAGTATTATGATTACAACAGAGGTCAAGGTAACATAACCATAGATATAACAGGTGGAAATGTAGGCTATGAAAACTTTTGGGGTAGCACAGAAACTCAAATCATAGATCATATAATTACAGCTGATTTGGGAAAAGATTCATTCCAAGGCTCATACACTCACCAAGTATCAGATAGTATGACAAAGAGTTTGAGATATTCTGAAAATGATCCAAACTACTCAAGCTTTCATGGAGGACATATTAGAATTACAGAGAACAACGTAGTATCTAAATATGATTATAGACTATCAAAGAAACATGGAACTATATCCTTAAGTCAAGATATGGTACCAAAGCTAGAAAGATTAATAGTACCAAAGTTTAGAGACGTAAACGGTCATTGGGCAGAAGAAAATATAAAAAAACTATATTCCCTAGATGTATTTGAAGGCAATAGTAGCACCTTTGCTCCAGATGCACCAATGACAAGACTAGACTTTACAAAGGCAATTATGAAAGCGTCAGATATAAGGACGTCAATGGAAGAAACAAAGAAAACCCGTAGAAAAAGAAATCAACCAGAAGAAGTGCCATACTTTAAAGATATACCTATTTCAAACGAAGACTACAAATATGTAAAATCAGCAGTAGAGAAAAATATAGTTTCTGGAATATCAAAGGATCTATTTGGACCAAATAAATCTCTGAAAAGGTCAGAAGCCATTACAATACTAGTACGTGCCTTAGGATTTGAAAACAGAGCACCAAACCCAGGATATATAACATCCTTCTCCGATGATAGAGATATACCTAACTGGGCAAAGGATAGTATATACATGGCAAAGGAACTGAACTTACTTGATGGAGACAAGGGAAATAGAATAAGCCCAAACAGCACACTGACAAGAGCCGAAGCATCAAGCCTAATAGTAAGATTCCTAGAATTCTTAGAAAAGGATCTACAAAAGGACTATAGAGACAATATAATAGAATTCTAATATATAAATTTGAAGGGGTCCCCCTTTGTAACACAACTGTAATATAACTGTAATTGTATTACAGCGGATATTAGTATATACTAATACCATAAGTAATTTAAGTAACGGATTTGATAGTAATATTACAAATTTGTTACATTAGCATTTTGAGATTGATTTTACAATCCATAAATGCTATAATCTAGAATAGAATGCAAAATTAAACAATTTTGCAGAATATTTATAATTTTAAAGGAGGTCAATAGACTATGAGTAAAAGAATTTTATCCTTAGTACTTGCAATGGTTATGGTACTAGGAACATTCGGTACAGTTTTCGCAGCTGATACTGTAACAACTGAAGCAGAAGCAGGAGCATTCCTAAATTCTGTTAAAGTATTAGTAGGTGACGAAAACGGAAACTTAAACCTTGGCAACAAACTGTCAAGACAAGACGCAGTAATATTAGTAGCACAATTAAGAGGTGAAATTGAGGCAGCTAAAAACTTCTCAAAATTACCAACTTATGAAGACGTTAAAATCAAGTTCTACAATGCACCATTAGCATGGGCACAAGACAATGGTCTTTTCGTAGGACACAGTGAAAAAGTATTTGGATTTGGTGAGAACTTAACAGCTCAACAATATTCAAGAGTTCTTTTCGAAGCTTTAGGATACAAAGTAGATACTACAGACGCATCAGACATCAAATACTCAGTAGTATTTGATAAAGCTAACGAAGAAGGAATCTTAAAAGGTTTAGAATTAGCACAAACTACAGAAATCACTAGAGGACAAATGGCATTAATGACATTTAACGCTCTAGGACTTACAATGAAAGATTCAAAAGAAACTTTAGCTGAAAAATTAGGAATTGAAATGCCAGAAGCACCAGCAGCTAAAGAATTAACAGCAGAAGTAAATGATACAGAAAACTTAAAAGAAGTAGTATTAGAATTATCAAACGCTAAATTAGTAGATGAAGACAAATTAGTAAATACTAACAACTACAAAGTAGTAGATAACAATGTTGTAAAAGCTACAGTAGAAGGTGACAATGTTATCATCTTATTAGAAAAAGCTTTATTAGATGGTAGAGAATACAAATTAAGAGTAAGAAGTATAGATAAAGCTGTAAACAAAGAATACAAGTTCATAGCTAGAGATAATACTTTACCAAAAGTAGAAGACGTAGTAGTTCTAGGTGAATATGGTATCAAAGTTATAACAAATGAACCAATAGACATATATGAAGGTACAGATAGAGGTAGAAACTTCGTAGTAGATGGTAAAAACGTAGCTATGAATGTTGAATCATATGGTAGAGAAACAATCTTAACACCATATTCTAAAGAAACTTTCAAAGATGCTAAAACATTAACTATTACAGGTTTAACTGACTTTGCAGGATTCAAAACAGGAAAAGAAGACTTTGATCTTGAAGTAGTTAAAGATGATGTTGCTCCAAAAGTAGAAGACGTTATATTAAGAAACGACAAAGTAGTAGAAGTAGTATTTGATAAAGACATTTATATTGATTCAGTAGAAGCATATGATAATAGAAGTAATGTAGGAAATATCTCTTATTTATCTGGAAGACATACAATTTTTGCAGATAAAGCTACAAAAATAGATACAAACAGAGTTCGTTATGAATTCAATGAAGAATTCTTAAGAACAAGAACAGATTTTACTATAGTAGACGTTACAAACCATTCAAAAGTTGCAATGGAAAAAACTAATATGGTAGCTAGAGAAATTCTAGACAATGTAGAGCCAGAAATAATTGAAAAGAAAATAGAAGTAACAAACTTTGCTAAAGGCGAAGCTAAGATAACATTAAGATTTGATAAAGATGTTACAGGTTTTATGGATAAAAATGATGATGTTAAGTTTGACTACACAAAACACATTGGTCTATATGAAAGAGATGTACTAAGAAGAAATGATGTATCAAAAGACCATGTAGATGCAGTTAAATATGACGTTGATAAAAATGGTAAACTTGTAAAAGATACTATAATTATTGAACTTCATTCCCTAAAAGAATGGAAAGCTAGAAATACTGATCGTGACAACTACTATGAAAATGAAATGGATTATGTATTAGAAGTAGAAAGATTCGCATCAGGAAGAAATGAAATGTACAGAGATTACTATGAGTTTAAATTTAGACAATCAACAGGATTCAGCGTTAAAGAAGTAACTGTAGATGAAAGAAGAAATGAAACTCATGTAACTATGGAATTCACGAAAAAAGTAGATAGAAATATAGCAGAAGATGAAACAAACTATATCTTCACAAATACAAAAAATGCTAGAAAAGATGTTAAAGACTTAAAAGGTAGAATAGTAACTGAGAAAAATGGTTATGAAGTTACTTTAATAATACCAGACTTCAAAGTAGCAGACTACAAAGAATTAAGAATCTTAGATGTATTAAAAGATATAGACGGAAACAGATTAAACACAGAAACAGTATATAATTTTGTAGCTGGAACTATTAGCAACAATGCAAACTATACTATAACTAAACAAGCTGACGGAACTTTTTTAATAGAAGCTAAAAAAGATGATGTAAAAGAAATAACATTAAAAACAGATGCAAGAGAAACATTTGTAGTAAAAGGTAACCTTGATAAATTAACTATAAATGCTCCAAATGCCGACGTAGAAGTACTAGATACTATCGAAGAAGTAGTTATAGAAGCTATAAAAGGTGAGACACTAACTATTAAGGGTAGAGTAAAACACTTAGTTTTATCAACAGATAAACTAGTAAGTGTAAAAGGAATTACAGCAGACATGAAAATCACTCCAAACAAAGATGTTACAGTGAAAATTAATGGTGAAGAGTCAAAACTTAATAAAGATGTATTAGTAGTAGTAGACGCAGATGGAAAAAAAGTAACTAAAGTAGATGCAAAAGCAAACTTAGAAGCTGCGGTAACTAATGTAGAAAAAGCAGTTACTACTGGTGTAGCTATTGAATTAAAAGTTACTGAAGATAAAGACATTAAAGAAGCAGATGTAAAAGCAGCATTAGAAGCATATCTTACTGAAAAAGCTGGCGAAGACTACAAAGTAACAGCTAATAACTTCAAAGTAGTTGGAGATTTAACTATTAGCGATAGAAACGTAGTATCAGCAGTATTTGTAGTAAAAGAAGCTAAAGGCACAGAATCAAAAGAGTTAATAAAAGAAAATATTAAGGTAATAATTAATAAAGCTGCTCAAGAAGACGCTGAATAATAAAAGTGCGAAACGTTACTCTATAAACTTATAGAAATATAAATGAAAAGAGTGGGAATGATGCCCTGTGCCGTTAAGGTATAGGGCATTTTCCTAACTATACATTACCAATCATTAGGTGAAATTCCTAATCTATGTAATAGCTTTATAAACATAGAGCCTAATCCTCCTGCATATTATCGAGGTTACTCTCTTGACAATATGAAGCCAGGTGAAGTCGTAATAGGTAGAAGTCCTATGCGGGGTTCCTTAAAAGATGACTATGGTTAAGTCGATGAATCCATGATGATGTGGATTATGTTAGTATATAATATCAAAGTACCTTCAGCTTATTATAGACCTATATATTTGAAATGATATATTAGAATCAGATACAATTGGCTATTAAATCTGATTTTCATAATTGGCTAGTGGAGACCTAAGGTCATCAAAAATAGGGATGGTATGTATGGAACGTTTGAGGTCCTATATAAGTAGGGGGAGTAACTCCATTGATCTATATAGGAAGTCAGCAGGTTCGTAGTAGTGTGGATCATATGCCGTTTGTATTCTATATGGTAACATATGAAGAGGATAAAACATATGGGAGCGAAGGAGCCTAGTCGGTGATATATGTGAATAATTGAATAAATAGATAAATTGTAATCACCATGTCCCCCCAGACATGGTGATTTCTGTGTTTAAATTTATTATTATAAAATTAACAAATATCACCGTTCCTATAGATAGATTAATTTAATTTAACAGAAAAGCATAATTATGTTATTGTATATTGTGGGAAACCTAGTTGTTGGGGGACGACTAAACATATATTATCGATGGAACGCCGTATGCAATGAAAGTTGCACGTACGGTGTAGACCTACCGAAATCCTTTAGGATAGGTAAGGAATGGTGAAGAAGATTCTGCATGGGAAATAAAAGATTTTACCTATTCAGGAACATCTATAACTGGTTTTTCTGAAGTTGGAAAAGAAAAATTTAAGACTAATAAAAATCTAATATTACCTTCATTAAACGAATTAGGAGAAGTAATAACATCAATCGGAGATGGTGCATTTTCAATAGCAGATTATAGCAATAAAGCAGATCCCAAAGTAGGTATAAACTCTGTAAAGTTACCAAGTACTATTAAAATCATAGGAAAACAAGCATTTCACTACAATGCTTTAACATCTATAGATATTCCAGACAGTGTAACATCTATTAAAATGTCAGCTTTTAATGGAAATAGACTTCAATTCTTAGTTTTACCAGACAGTGTAACAGAATTAGAAGGTGGGGCATTTACTCTTAATGAAATATCGGAGTTAAAGCTTTCTAGTGGACTTACAGTTATATCACCAGCTTTTGCTTTTAACAAGTTAAAATATATAGAAATACCAGAGGGAGTAACTAGAATAGATGATAAGGCTTTTAGTGACAACGAATTAGTTGAAGTTAAATTACCTAGTACATTAAAATATTTATCTGGATTTAATAACAATGAATTTAGAAGTATAACAATTCCTGAAAGTGTAGAGGAATTAGGCTCTCATGCATTTGCTAGTAACAAGTTAACATCAGTAACCATACCAGGAAATGTTAAAATCATAGGGAAAAGAGCATTTAATAATACATGGCATGATCAACTTCTAAATTCAGTAATTATTGAAGAGGGTGTTGAAAAAATAGATGACTCTGCTTTTGCAAATAATCAATTAAAAGATGTAGAAATTCCAAGTAGTTTAAAAGAACTAAATGGTAATAGTTTTTTCAAAAACTTAGGATATAATGGTTTAGTTCACTTATTCGCACCAAATTATGAGAATACCAATGAGTTACAAGAATCTAAATACCATGTAATTAATCCTGCAAAATTGATTATAAAATACGTATTTGAGGATAATATTTTGAAAGAGGAACCTACATTTAAGAATCCATCAACAGGTGAATATTTACACATTGGAGATAAAAATATAGAAATAATTCCTCAATATAGCGATAATCAATATGAGCCAAGTGATACAAATCCAATATCTATAGATTTAGATCATAAAGAGAATATATTAACTATTCAATGTAAGGAGAAAGATATGGTAGAAGAAGTTACTATTAAATCTATAGGAAAAGTAGGTTCAATTGCAGTAAACTTTGGAACATCTAAAGATGTGGCGATGGATAGATTGGCTAAGAAAACCTTTATAATTGATTCTAATAACAAGGAACATGAAGCAGTACTAAATTGGGTACTTGACAATTATAATGGGGAAATAGCAGGTAATTATACAGCAGTAGGTACATTTGAATTACCACAGGGAATGGTTCAATCAAATCCTGAAATAAAGCTTGAAGTAACAACAAACATAATAGTAAAAGAAAATTCTGAAGATACACAAGATGGTGTTTGGACAGTGGAAGATTTTACTTATGAAGAAACAACTATAACAGGATTTTCTGAAAGTGGAATGGAAAAATTAGAAACTAATAAAGATTTAATCTTACCTAAGACAAATCCACAAGGAGAAAACATAACTCATATTGGAGAGGGAGCATTTGCAAATAAGGGATTAACTAGTCTTATAATTTCAGAGGGCTTAAATGGTCTAGTAATAGAAGCAAGTGCATTTAAAGAAAACCAATTAAATAAAGTAATAATTCCTGAAGGTGTAAGAGAAATATTAACTTTCGCATTTTACAAAAACAACTTAAGATATGTAGATTTCCCAGGAACCTTACAAAAAGTAGGCAACCAAGGATTTGCTCATAATGAGTTAATATCCCTTATATTTCCTGAAGGCAATGAAAAACTATGTTTAGATAGTCTGTCATTTTATAATAATAAACTAACATCTATAACTATACTAATGGAAGTAAATAAGATTCACGAAGAAGCTTTCAAATCTAACGAAGGATATGAAAATGATAATAATAAAGTTCATATATTTTTAGCTAAAGTAGACCCAGAAAATAACGGTCTATTTCAAAACTCAAGCTATCATAGAATAACTATGTTATCTATAGAATCTATAAAAGAAATACAAACAATAGAAGTTGACTCTGGAACTATAAGAGAGAATATAGACTTACCTAAAGAGATAACATTAAAATTAAACAATGGAGATACAAAAGAAGTAAATGTAGAATGGGTAAGTAATGACTATGATGCCAAAAAGGCTGGAGAATACACTTTCATAGGTTCATATGATTTACCAGAAGGAATGACAGGAGAAAAACCAGAAATTACAGCTAAGGTTAGAGTGAGAGAGACATTAGCGGAAAAGTCTGAGTTCGAGTTTTCTGATGGTAAAATTACTGGATATACTGGAACCGAAACAGATATAATAATTCCGGAAACAATTAATGGACAAACGGTAGTTGCTATTGGAGATAACGCATTTAAAGGTAAGGGTCTAACATCTGTACAAATACCTAATGGTGTAAAGACTATAGGGACGGCTGCATTTGCACAAAATGAACTTACAGAAGTAGGGCTTCCTAAAGAATTGACTGAAACGGGAAATATGGCATTCTTTCAAAACAAATTAACATCTGTAAAGATAAACGATGGTCTGACAGTAATATCTACTGCTTCCTTTAGAGATAATCAATTAACATCCATAGAAATTCCTGAAAGTGTTACAAGCATAGCTAGACAAGCTTTTATGGATAACCAACTTGAAACAATTAATATTCCATCTAAAATAAATGACATAGGTACAAGTGCATTTCAAAATAATAACCTTAGTGTAGTAACTATGCCTGTAGACATTGTAAATATTGAAACTATTGGAAGTAAAGCTTTTGATGGAAATCCTAATATAAAACTTGAATATTTAATTTTAGTTGAAGCTATAGAGGAAGCTGAAAAAATAGATACAACTGATAAACCAGAAGAACTTGTACAAGCATTAGAGAAAGCTATAGAAGAGGCAAAAGAATTAAATGAAAAACCTAATGCTGCATTAGAAGAAGTAAAGGAAGCTGTTCAAAATATTAATAGTGCTATAGAAGCATTAAACTTAGATGAAATAACTGAAGAAACTGCTGCATAATACAAACATAGAATCATAAAAACAAGTCTAAGAGCTATTGCTCTTAGACTTGTTAATTTTTACTAATTATTACTTTATCTGCTGGCTTCTTCTTTAGCAGCGTTAGTTATGGCGTTTAAGATTTAGGATTATAAAAAGAGGTGCTGGTTTTAATCACCAGCACCAAATATTATAGAAAATTATATTTATTCATCTAATACTGCATTTTTAAACTTTTCCTTCTCAGAAGTTTCCCAGTATTCTATAAAGAACGCAAGGAATACTCCTATCATTCCACCTAATACTAAAGATATGGCTACATTTAATGCTTTTCTTGGACCTATAGGTCTTGAGGAAGGATGAGCCTTAGAAATTATTGTAATACTTGCTTCTCCTATTTTAGATGATTCTGTAACTCTTAGTTCTTCATATTTTTTAACAAAAGCTTCATAAGTTTGTTTTGCTATATCTACTTTTTGATTTACAATAGATTCCTTATAGCCTTTTTCTTGAAGTTCTATCTGTAATTCTTCTATATTAGTTTGCATTTCCTTTACTTTATCTCTGATACTATTTGCCATTCCTTCAACTTCTGCTAACTCCACCTTTAATAGCTTACCTGAATCTCCTGAAACTATATTCATAGAGTTTAAATATGAGGAAGTTTCGTTATCATTACTAGAGTTAGTAGAATTAGCTTTAACCCTAGTGGTGTTTGTACTACCGATAGTAGACAGCATGGATATTGCTTCTTCTAAAGATTTCTTTTTTACTTCTAACTCATTTAATTGAGTTTTAAAGCTAGTTATCTGTTCCAATTTAGCCTCTAGCTCTAACTCCACTTCGGCTGCTCCTCTTGGTTCTGATAGTATCTTCTTTTGTTCTAATAGATATTCATCATATTTGTCCCTTTCTATTTGCAACTGTGATTTTACATACTCTGAAGTTTTTGTAATTCTTTCCTTTTCCTTAGATGTAGCTACAGAAATAAAGTTTTCTCCAACTTTATTTACTATATTTGCAGCTTCTTCTGGATCTTTAGACTTCATTTTTATTGTAATAAGTTTTGTATCTTTAGATGTCTCTAAAATTATCTTATCTGCTAATGTTTCTATAGTATATTCATCTTGTAGATTTAAGTCTTCTATTGTCTTATTCATAACTCCAGGTCTTTTAATTTGTTGGCGATATGTTTCAATATCCATATCTGGGTACTGAGATATGTTGTCTAACATTTTTTCCACATTTCCATTACCTACTGGTGCTGATACTTGCTGGTTATCACTTGATGCCATAAGTAATACACTTGCTTCATACACAGGGTCTAAAATAAAGAAACTAACAACTCCAGAAGCTAGCATTGCAAACAATGTTATGTAAATTATGATATTTTTTCTTTTAATAAGTATCTCTATCAGCTCTCTAAGGCTTATTTCCTCCATTTATTATTCCTCCGATTTATATAATTGATCCCATAGGTAATTCTATACTAATATGGTATTAAAATCAATAGTAGAAGTATTTTAATTTCAAAATTCTTTAAGAAATATTCATAAAGATATAATCTATTGTCAATTGTATTTTACTATAAATAATAAGTATAGTATAATACAATTAAGAAATAAAAAGATTTAGAAAAAGTATCGAATAAGTGTATAAAGGAAAGGAGGGAAACCGTTATAAGAAAACAAATAGTATTTTATAAAACGGAAAATCAACAATGAAACATTTAATTATTTAACATAATGAATAAGGAGTAGAGCATAAATGTTGATTTTTATAAGTTTTCAATAACGGAAAGAATTTGAATAAATTAGTTAACAAACAGAAAACAAAAAATTGGGTTTATTTTTTTCCAATAGCCATAATAATATTTTTAGTGCCACTTATAGTATTATTAAAAGTTAAGGAGCTAACACCTATAGAGATTGCATATTGGAAAGGTGACAAGGTAAATGCTGATTTTTTCGCATATTATAAAATGGCGATATTAATTGTATTTACCGTGCTGGGTATGATTGCTACATATTTGTATCTTAAAAAAGAAAATACTAAAATTAAAAAAACATATTTTTATATACCAATGGGTATATATGCACTTTTTATAATATTATCTACTTTAACAGCAGAATATAAAAAAGTAGCTCTTTGGGGATTTGTAGATAAATATGAAGGTATGTTTTCACTTCTTTCATACATAATCATAATGTTTATAACCATAAATCTAATAAAAGATAAAAAGTCAATAAAGTTTATACTATACCCCCTATTAATATCGGCAATAGTTCTAGGAGCTATAGGAGCATTTCAATATTTAGGATATGACCTTTTTCAAACTAGCTTTGGAAAGTCACTAATATTGCCAAGTAAATATAAAAGTATGGCAGAGCAGCTAAAGTTTAACTTTGGTAAGAATGCCATATACTCTACACTCTATAATACAAACTATGTAGGAAGCTATATGGCAATGATATTTTCAATTGCACTTACTATGTTGATACTCATAAAAGATAGAAGGAAAAAACTTATTCTAGCACCTATTACATTATTGATGTTTTTAAACCTGGTTGGAAGTAACTCTCGTGGTGGAATGTTAGGTACAGCAATGGGAATATTGGTACTTATGGTTATGATTCGAAAAGAAATATTAAAGCATTATAAGATAATAATCATAGGCTTAATCATATTGCTATTAGGCGGAAAATATATAGATAAAATAAGTGAAGGAAGACTTTCACTACAGATAACCAGGCTGAAAGCTGATATAGTAAAACTAGTTTCTAAGGAAGAAGCAGCGGAAGATCCAAATGAATATAAAATAAAGCAAATATTTGCTGAAGATAATGTGCTAAATATAGTTACAACAGCTGAAAGTTTAAAAGTAGTAGTTGAAGATGACTATTATCTATTTTATGATGGAGATAATCATTTGGACATAGAATTTAATAGTGAAGACGGTGTAATCAAAATATTAGATGAAAGATATAATCACTATGTTCTGAAACTAATATCTGATGGTATAGTAAATTACTTAGAACTATATATAGGTGGATATAAGACTAGATTTACAGTAGAGGATAATTTATTCAAGTACTATCAAGGAAATGGTTTAACAAAGGAAATAAAAGAACCAAAATCCTATGGATTTAAAGGAAAAGAAACTTTAGGGTCAGGTAGAGGATATATTTGGTCAAGATCTTTACCCATATTAAAGGAAAATATAATTCTTGGAAATGGACCAGATACATATGCAATATATTTTCCACAAGAAGACTTTATAGGTAGATTCAATACTAAATCAGTCCCATATGGAGCATTAGTAGATAAACCTCATAATCTGTATCTACAAATAGGAATAAATACAGGTGCCATATCTTTAATAGGGTTCTTAGCAACAGTTATTATGTATTTGATTCAAAGTATTAGAATGTATTTTAAAAATAACTTAGAAGATGAAATAGAAATAGTAGGACTTGGAATATTTATAGCAGTACTTAGTTATTTAGTAGCAGGTATTTTTAATGATAGTACTGTTGCAGTAGCACCGGTGTTTTGGATTTTGCTTGGAACAGGAATAGCAATTAACTATAATTTAAAATCTAATGACAAGGAATTAGTTAGGTAAAATCAATGGTATAATAATAAAAGTTTTTATTATTATACCATTTTTTGTTGTTTAAAATATTTATCTATGATACAATAACATTATTCAATCAACGAACGAATATATAAAAGAAGGTGAAAACAATTAACTTATTAAAAGATACAAAATTTCTTACACCAACAATAGAACTAAAAGAACTTATTATACTTCAGCATTTGGAAGAAAATGAAGATACTACACAAAAGGAATTGGCTGAAATTGTTAACGCAGCACCTTCTATGATAAATGTATATATCAATGATTATGAAGAAAAAGGATATATTGTACGAGAATATATATCTTTAAAGATAGTGAAGTATAAAATAACATCAGATGGAGTTAGGAGAAAAAATTTTTTATTAATTACTTACCTACATGAATTGATGAAATTATATAAATTAGCTAAGGAAAATATTGAAAGATTTCTTTGCAACTTGGAAGAGAACGGATATAAAAACATATTGCTATATGGAGCAGGAGAAGTAGCTGAGACTATACTTAGCGTAATAAGAGATAAAGAGACACTAAGTATAAGTATAGTAGGACTAATAGATGACGATTTATTTCTACAAGATAAGATGCTAATGGGATATAAAATTATTTCGTTAAAAGAGGTAGAAGAATATAATCATGATGCCATAGTTATAACTAGCTATACATATGAAGACAGCATAAGAAAGAGACTTGAAGAAGTAGGATATGATCATGGTAAAGTTGTTAAGTTTTTTCAAGGGTAGTAGATAATATAACTCTTGATATATGGAGGTTGATAATAATGGATAAGCGTATATTTTTGGCTTCACCGCATATGAGTGATGAAGGATACGAAATGGAATATATACAAGAAGCATTTGATACTAATTGGATAGCACCACTTGGTACAAATGTAAATGAATTTGAAAAAGAACTAGCTATCAAGGTAGGTAGTGGATATGCTGCAGCTTTAGTATCTGGAACATCTGCAATACATATGGCTCTAAAAGCAGCAGGAGTTGGAGAAGGAGACTTAGTGTTTTGTCAATCCTTAACCTTTTCAGCAACAGCAAATCCAATTATCTACGAAAAAGCTATACCAGTATTTATAGATAGTGACTATGAAACATGGAATATGAGTCCAAAGGCACTAGAAGAAGCATTTAAAAAATATCCCAATGTAAAGGCAGTAATAGTAGTTCATCTATACGGACTATCTGCTGATATGGATAAGATAGTAGAGCTTTGTGAGAAATATGATGTAACTTTAATAGAGGATGCAGCTGAAAGTCTGGGTACTACATATAAAGGTAAACATACTGGAACTTTTGGAGATTATGGAATATTTAGTTTCAACGGAAACAAGATAATCACCACATCAGGTGGTGGAATGTTAGTTTCTAATGATGAAGACAAAATTGCCAAAGTCAGATTCTGGTCAACTCAAGCTAGAGACCAGGCAAGACACTATCAGCATAGTGAACTAGGATATAACTATAGAATGAGTAACATTGTAGCCGGGATTGGTAGAGGACAGCTTAAAGTATTAAATCAAAGAGTAGCCAAGAAAAGATATATCTTTGAGTATTATAAAATAGAATTAGGTGACCTTGAAGGAATAGAGTTTATGCCTATAAATGAATGGAATAATCCTAATTGTTGGTTATCTTGTATAATATTGAGTGGGAAAGTTAGACCATTAGATGTAATGGAAGCTTTAGAGAAGGAAAATATTGAGAGCAGACCTATATGGAAGCCTATGCATATGCAGCCTTTCTTTGAAAAATATGATTTTGTTGGTGAGGATATGGCAGAAAGTTTGTTTGAGAATGGAGTTTGTTTGCCTAGTGATACTAAGATGAGCGATGAGGATTTGAGTAATGTAGTAAATATAATAAAAGGATTGTGGGAGTAAGTAGAAATGTATAAAAAATACTTTAAAAGACTAATGGATATTGTATTATCATTAATTGCACTTATTGTATTATCACCTGTGATTCTTATAGTAGCTATACTTGTGAGAATTAAGCTTGGTAGTCCTGTAATCTTTAAACAAGAAAGACCAGGTTTAAATGAAAAAATATTCACTATGTATAAGTTTAGGACAATGACAGATGAGGAGGATAAAAATGGTGAGTTGATGCCTGACAGTGTTAGATTGACTAAATTTGGTAGAATTTTGAGAAGTACATCTTTAGATGAATTACCAGAATTATTTAATATACTGAAAGGTGATATGAGTATTGTTGGGCCTAGACCTCTAGCGGTTCAGTACTTACCTTATTATACCAAAATCGAAAGAATTAGACACTCTGTAAGACCTGGATTGTCTGGACTTGCCCAAATAAATGGAAGGAATTTAGCAACATGGGAACAGAGATTTCGTTATGACATAGAATATGTAAATAATATTTCTTTTTTAGGAGATTTAGAAATTATTTTTAAGACTATTAATAAAACTATTAAAAGGGAAAACATAGGTGAACGTGGATTAGACTCTCCACAAGATTTTGATAAATATAGGCAGAATATATAATGAATTGAGGGATATTCAAATGAATATTAGAGGAAAATTTGTTACATTGAGAGCAATGGAAGAAGAAGATCAAGAATTGTTAAGAGAAATGGTGAATGATCCTGATATAGAAAAAATGGTAGGTGGGTATTCTTTTCCCATTTCCAAATCTCAACAAAACAATTGGTTTAATAATAATGTCAATAATCAAAATAATATACGATTAATAATCGAAACTGAAGAAGATGGAGCAGTAGGATTTGCTAATATTGTGAACATCGATTGGAAAAATAGATCTGCATTTCATGGTATAAAGATTGCAAATAAAAAGTTTAGATCGAGGGGAATAGGAACTGATACAGTAATGGCAGTTATGAGATATGCCTTTGAGGAATTACAGCTGAATCGTTTAGATGGAACAATTATCAAATACAATGAACCTTCAAGAAAATTATATTGTGATAAATGTAGTTGGAAAGTAGAAGGGATAAAAAGAAAATCTGTTTTCAAACAAAATGATTATCATGATGAATTAATAGTTGGTATTTTAAAAGAAGAATATGAAGAGTTAATTAAATTAAATAATTATTGGAGTAATTAATATGATTACTGATATAGGAAGTGAATTTTGGATTGAAGACATCCTCCTAGAAAATGTAAACAAAAGAAATGAATGGCTGTCGAAATTTGGAGATATAGCGTTAACTTCATCGGGTAGAGGAGCTATTACTTTGCTATTAAAGCAAATTAATCCAAGATTTAAAACAGTTCTTTTGCCATCATATATTTGTGAATCAGTAACATTACCATTTATTGAACAAGGATATGATTGTTACTTTTATAATATTAACGATGATTTATCAGTAGAAATTGAAAGTATAAAGCTATATAAAGATATTGGAGTATTTGTTCATATTGGATATTATGGTTTTGCAACAAACTCTAACTTAGTAGATTTGGTAAAACAACTCAAATTAAATTCAACAGTAATAGTTGAAGATATAACACATACAATGTTTTCTAGCTATCAAAGAAATTTAGAAAATGACTTTTATATAGGTAGCATAAGAAAATGGTTTGGATTGCCAAGTGGTGGTCTCTTAGCCTCATCTAAAGTGAAAGTGGAAGGTACTAATTTAATTTGTGAGGAATTTTCGAAATTAAGATTAGAAGCATTACTTAAGAAAAATGAATATATAAAAACTAATGAACAGGGTTTAAAGCACTTCTTTCTTAATCTATTTGCTGAAGCAGAGGAGATTTTAGATAAAGATTTATCACCATATTGTATAGATGATTTATCTAGAGGCCTTATAAATACTATAGATGCAGGTAAATTAATTTATAAAAGGAGAAGTAATTTTCAAATATTGTCTGATGGAATTAAGAATATAAACTATGTAGAACCACTTTTTCATGAATTAGTAGAAGATATATGTCCAATGTATTATCCAATATACGTTAATGCTAATAGGGAGCATGTGCGACAAGAGCTTATTAAAAATAAAATTTATTGTCCTATACACTGGCCTATACCAAGACAAATAAATAATAAGAGCCTAGGTATATATAATAAGATTCTATCAATACCATGTGATCAGAGATATGAAGATGATGATATGAAAAGAATCCTATCAGTATTGGAAAACTTACAATACGAGGAAGAAATTAATGAATATTAAGGAAGTGGATAAATGTTATCGGTTGTTTCAATAGATGAATCAAACAAATGGGATGAAATAGTTAGAAGTTTCAAAGAATATGATGTATACTATCTTTCTAACTATACACGGGCATTTAAGATTCATGGAGATGGTGAACCAACACTTTTTTACTATGAAGATGAATATGTAAGAGCTATAAATGTTGTAATGAAAAGAGATATTGGTAATAATCCAAAATTTGAAGGCAAGATACCCTTAAATACTCATTTTGATTTAACTACGCCTTATGGTTATGGAGGATTTTTGATAGAAGGGAAGGTACAGGAAGATAGCCTTAAAAATATCTTTCTTGAATATAATTCATATTGTAAAAATAATGGTATAATTAGTGAATTTGTTCGATTTCATCCTATCTTAAACAATAGTAAAGGGATGGAGTTCACATATGATATAAAAGCATTAGGAAAGACAGTATCAATAAAGCTGAAATCGAAGGAATATATTTGGGATAATTTAACTAGTAAAAATAGAAATGTAATTAGAAAAGCTAAAAAATCTGGAATTGAAATATATTGGGGACGCAACCGGGAATTAATAGATGAATTTATTGATATGTATAATGCCACCATGTACAAGGACAATGCTGATGAATATTATTATTTTAAAGAAGACTTCTATAATAGCATTTTAAATGATTTGAAATATAATTTTCTTATGTTTTATGCTGTGCATGAAAAAAAGATTATTGCTATGTCAATGATTTTATTCTCCAATAATCAAATGCATTATCATTTATCAGCTTCTATTAGAGAGTATTTAACCTATGCACCTACCAATCTATTATTATACGAAGCTGCTTGTTGGGGTGCAAATAATGGATATGATACTTTACATTTAGGTGGGGGTCTTGGGAGTAAAGAAGATAGTTTATATAAGTTTAAAAAGGCTTTTAATAAAGATTTAGAAAATGATTTTGATATTGGAAGAAAGATTTTTGATGTTGAAAAGTATAAAAAATTAGTTGAGATGCGGAAGAATGAAGAAGGTTTTGACGAAGATGGACAATTTTTCCCTATTTATAGAGGTTAGAATTGTATACTTAGTAATAATTTGTTTTCTAAGAAATCTATATTGGAAAATATATTTTCGATTAAAAACTTTCAGGTATTATGGTTGTTTATATTAGAATTATTTTGGAAAAACCAGTGATTGACATTTAAGAAAGTAGATGAAGATATGAATATATTATTTCTAACATTATCAAAAATGGAAGATATAAGGCAAAGAGGTATATATACAGATTTAGTAAGAGAACTAAGTTCAAGAGGGGTTAATGTATATATAGTATCTCCAAGACAAAAAAGAGAAAACCTTCCAACAGAACTATCTAAAGAAGGCAATATAAAGGTATTGAAAGTTAAAACAGGAAATATAACAGCAACAAAATCATTTATAGAGAAAGGTATTTCAACTCTTATGATTGAATATCAGTACCTCAAAGCTATAAAAGACAATTTTAAAGATATTAAATTTGACATGATAATGTATTCAACCCCACCTATAACATTTAATAAAATTATAAAATATTATAAGAAACATCATAATAGTAAGACATATCTAATTCTTAAAGATATATTTCCACAAAATGCAGTGGATATAGGCTTAATGAAAAAGGATGGAATTCTATACAACATGTTTAGAAAGAAGGAAATAAGTTTATATAACAATTCGGATTTTATAGGGTGTATGTCTTATGGAAATTTAGATTATATTTTACAACACAATAACTATGTAACTAAAAATAAGTTGGAGATATTTCCAAACGCTATAGAACCAATAGAAAAAAAACAAAAAACAAGTAAAGACAAACAAATTCTAGACAAATATAAGATTCCAGAAGATACAACTTTATTTGTATATGGTGGAAATTTAGGTAAACCACAAGGTATTGATTTTGTGATTAAGATAGTTGATGAATTTTATAAAGTTGAAAACGGACATTTACTAATAGTAGGTAGTGGAACCGAGTTTAATAAGATAAACACACATATAGAAAATAGCAAACCTTTGGGAGTAAGTATTTTTGAAAGACTGCCAAAAGAAGAATACGATAAATTAATAGGTTGTGCAGATGTTGGACTGATTTTTTTAGATTATAGATTTACAATACCAAACTTTCCTTCGAGGCTTACTTCTTATATGGAAAATTCATTGCCTATATTAGCTGCTACAGATAAAAATACAGATATAAAGGATGTATTGCTAGAATCAAAAAGTGGTCTTTGGTGTGAAAGTACAGATGAAAATAAATTTATTAAACATGCCCAGAAGCTATCTAGTGAAAAAGAACTTAGAGAAAATATGGGGCTAAGTGGTAGAAAGTATCTAGAAGATAATTATGATATAAGAAAAACGGTTGATATATTACTGAATCATTTATTAGAAGGAGATGCTCAAAATGTTTAAGAATAAAATACTACTAATAACTGGAGGGACAGGCTCCTTTGGAAATGCTGTACTAAATAGATTTCTAGATACAGATATAAAAGAAATTCGTATATTTTCTCGTGATGAAAAGAAACAAGATGACATGAGAAAACAATATAAAAATGATAAGGTTAAGTTTTATATTGGTGATGTACGAAATATACAAAGTATTAAAAATGCAATGTATGATGTGGATTATGTATTTCATGCAGCAGCTTTAAAACAAGTGCCGTCATGTGAATTTTTTCCTATTGAAGCAGTTAAAACCAATATACTAGGTACGGAAAATGTACTTACTGCGGCAATTAGCTGTGGAGTAAAAAAAGTTATTTGCCTTTCTACAGATAAAGCAGCTTATCCAATCAATGCTATGGGAATATCAAAAGCTATGATGGAGAAAGTATTTGTTGCAAAATCTAAAACTGTATCTTCTGATAGGACAGTGATTTGTGGAACTAGGTATGGAAATGTAATGGCATCTAGGGGTTCAGTAATACCGCTATTTGTAGAACAAATAAAAAATGGACAACCATTAACAATAACAGAGCCCAGTATGACAAGATTTTTAATGAGTTTAGAAGAAGCAGTAGAATTAGTTGTATTTGCTTTTGAAAATGCAAAGTCAGGAGATGTTATGGTGCAGAAATCTCCAGCATCTACTGTGGGAGATTTAGCTCAGGCAATAAAAGAACTATTTAGTGTAGATAATGAAATCAACATAATAGGAACTCGTCACGGAGAAAAACAATATGAAACTCTACTTACAAAAGAGGAATCTATGGTAGCAGAAGATATGGGTGGGTTTTATAGAGTGCCATCTGATAAAAGAGATCTTAACTATGATAAATACTTTACAGAAGGTAAAAAAGAACTAGTGCTACAGGAAGAATATAACTCAAATAATACAGAAATTTTAAATATAGAACAAATAAAAGAAAAACTTTTAAGCCTAGAATACATAAAAGAAGAGCTGAAAGGTTGGAGTAAGTAATGAAGATATTGGTAACAGGTGCTAATGGATTCGTAGGTAAAAATTTAATAGCTGAACTTAAAAATAGAGGATATAGTGAAATATTCATGTGTACTAGAGAAACTACTAAAGCTCAATTAGATGAATATACTAAAGAATGTGATTTCATATTTCATCTAGCAGGAGTTAATAGACCTAAAGATGAAAAAGAATTTATGGAAGGTAATTTTAGATTTACTTACGAACTGCTAGAATCACTAAAAAAGAATAATAATAAGTCATCTATTTTAATTACTTCCTCTATTCAAGCTGAAATAGAGAATTCTTATGGAATAAGTAAAAAAGCAGGAGAAGAATTATTATTTAAATATGGTAAAGAAACTGGAACTAAAGTTTATATCTATCGTTTACCAAATTTATTTGGAAAATGGAGCAAGCCAAACTATAATTCTGTAGTATCTACTTTTTGTCATAATATCGCCAGAGACTTAGAGATTCAAGTAAACGATCCAGAGGTGGAACTTAATCTTTGTTATATAGATGATGTATTAGATGAATTCATAAGCGTCTTAGTACAAAATCCTACAATAGATAGAGAATTTTGTACAGTGCCTACTGTACATGAAGTAAAACTTGGTAAATTAGCAGAATTAATTCAAAGCTTTAAGGAAAGTAGAAAGGATTTGAGCATCCCTAGTATGGAAGAACCCTTTACTAAAAAACTATATAGTACATATCTAAGCTATTTACCAGAAGATAAGTTTTCCTATCCATTAAAAATGAATATGGATAATAGGGGGTCTTTTACAGAATTTATAAGAACAACTGAAAGAGGGCAAGTATCAGTAAATGTATCTAAACCTGGAATCACAAAAGGCAATCACTGGCACCATACAAAGAATGAGAAATTTTTAGTGGTTAGTGGAGAAGGATTAATTAGATTTAGAAAAATAGATTCAAAAGAAATAATTGAGTATAGAGTTAGTGGAAAAAAATTGGAAGTAGTAGATATACCAACAGGATATACCCATTCAATAGTTAATATAGGAGATACAGATATGGTAACAATAATGTGGGCTAACGAGTGCTATAATCCTGAAAAATCAGATACTTATTACTTGGAGGTTTAATTAATAATGAAAAGACTAAAAGTGATGACGGTAGTAGGCACTAGACCAGAGATTATAAGACTGTCAGCTGTAATAAATAAATTAGAAGAATCAGAAGCAATAGACCATGTATTAGTACATACAGGTCAAAACTATGATTATGAACTAAATGAAGTATTCTTCAATGACTTTAAATTAAAGAAACCTGATTACTTTCTTAATGCAGCTGTAGGAACAGCAGTAGAAACCATAGGGAATATCCTAGTAAAAATAGATCCAATATTAGATGAAGTAAAGCCAGATGCGTTTTTAGTACTTGGAGATACCAATAGCTGCCTTTGTACCATAGCAGCTAAGAGAAAACATATACCAATATTCCATATGGAAGCTGGAAATAGATGCTTTGATCAAAGAGTACCAGAAGAAACTAATAGAAAAATAGTAGATCATATAGCAGATATTAATTTAACTTATAGTGATATTGCAAGAGAATATTTATTAAAAGAAGGGCTATCAGCAGATAGAATCATTAAAACAGGAAGCCCTATGTTTGAAGTTCTTGATTCAAGAAGAGATGATATTGAGAAATCAGGTGTACTAGAAAGATTAAATTTAGAAGAAGGAAAATACTTTGTTGTGTCAGCCCATAGAGAGGAGAATATAAATTCAGAAGAGAATTTTTTAGACTTAGTAGATAGTCTGAACGCTGTAGCAGAAAAATATCAGCTACCAATTATAGTAAGTACACATCCAAGAACAAGAAAGATGATAGAAGCTAAAGGAATAGAATTTAATCCATTAATACAAACTCTAAAGCCATTAGGATTTAATGATTATGTAAAACTTCAGACAAAAGCAAAAGCAGTACTTAGTGATAGTGGAACAATCAGTGAAGAATCATCAATCCTTCGATTTAGAGCATTAAATATTAGACAAGCTCACGAGAGACCAGAAGCAATGGAAGAAGCATCTGTAATGATGGTAGGACTTAAAAAAGAAAGAATACTTCAAGGACTTGAAGTTTTAGAAACTCAAGAAAAAGATATTTTAAGATTAGTTGGAGATTATAGTATGCCAAATGTATCGGATAAGGTGCTAAGAATAATTCTATCTTATACTGATTATGTGAATAGAGTGATTTGGGGTGAGTAAGATGAAGATAGTTTTAATCTGTCCATCTAATATGTTATATATGCCCTATGTAAAGAATTATGAACCCCTTTTAAAGGAAAGAGATATAGATTATAATATTATTAATTGGGACCGATTTGGAATTGAAGAAATATCAGAATTTAGCTATAGAGATAATAAGGTTGGACATCAAAGAAATTTCTTCGACTACTATAAGTATAAAAAATTTATTATTAAGCATTTAAATTCTGTAAAATATGACAAAATAATTGTCTTCGGTATTCAACTATCTTTTTTTTTAAAGGAGATATTACAAAAAAAATTTATAGGGAATTATATTATAGATATTAGAGACTATAATAAGATTTTAAAGATATTCAATCCTATAAAAACTATCGAAACATCATCATTTGTTACAATATCATCTCCTGCATATAAAGAATGGCTGCCAATATCAGACAAATACATAGTAAATCATAATACAAATATAAGAAGTATAGATAGATTAATTGAACCGAAAATTTATAACAAGAAAGAGATTAGCATATCATACATAGGAGCATTAGCAAATTTCCAAGAAAATAGGGATTTTATTAATTCTTTAAAAGGGTCGAGTAAATTTTTATTAAAATTTCATGGTCAAGGGACTATCAACAATAAGTTAGAAGAATATATTAAGGAATACAATATTGGCAATGTGGAGATTTATGATAGATATGAGAAATCAGAGGAATCAGAACTTTATATTCAAGCTGATTTAATAAATATGATTTTATATAATAAAAATATTAATGATAAAACTTGTTTATCTAACAGACTTTACAATTCAGCATTATATGGTAGACCTATGGTGGCAATATCAGGAACACATATATCTGAAGTAATAAATATGTATAACTTAGGACTAGTAATTAACTCGTATGATAGCATGGAGCAAAAATTGTTGAATTATTTATCGAGAATTAACATTGATGAATATAATAAAGGCAGAATAATATTTTTAAATAAGGTTTTGAAAGAAAATATGACATTTATTGAAAAATTCACAGATTTTCTCATCAACTAATTGGAATAAATTGTAATATGCTATTACAATATGTATTGCATTTATTATTAAAATATATAAACAAAAAGCTGGAAGAAAAAATATTAGAACTAGGATGATTTTTATGACAGTATATATTATATTTATAATTATATTGATTTTACTTATGAGTACATATGAAATTAATCAACTAAGAGTAAACAGTATAATTATAAATAAACCAGATAATAACATTAGCCTTATTCGGCGAAAGTTTAGTATTTCTTTAAATTTTGCTATATTATTATTAATCCTTTTATCTTCTCTAAGATATGACGTTGGTTGGGATTACATGGCATATTATGAAACTATAGCATTTGGAAGAATTACAAATATAATGTTAAATCAAGAATATTTGACGATATTTTTAATAAATCTAGCAAGAAATTTTAACATCCCACAAATTTATTTTATAATTAATTCAATAATATCTATATGTTTAATAATGTCAACCATAAAAAGATACAGTAAAGATTACTGGATTAGCTTTTTTTTATTTGTTACTTTTCCTTTATTCTTTTTAAATTCATTAAGTGTAATTAGAAATTATACTGCTATTGCAATAACATTTTATGGTTTTAAATATATAGAAAATAAGAAACTCATAAGATATATTTTGATGGTTATAATAGCAAGTTTATTTCATAAATCTGCTATTATTGCACTACCATTTTATTTTTTTAAAAATATAAATTTTAAAAAAAGTGCTTATTTCTTGATTTTAATGTTAGCACCATTATTTAGCAATATATTAAATCAATTAATTCTCAAGTTTGTTCCCAAATATGCAGTTTATACAGATTTAGCAAGTTCACAGGCAGGTACCAAAGCTATAATACTCTTGGTGTTTATAGGGATAGTTTCAATTATATTTAAAAACCAAATTACTAGTAAATCAAATGCAAGTAATATGTATTTTAATAGTTATTTTATTGGTTTATGTGTTTACCTAACTTTTTATAAACAAGGTACTATGGGACATAGATTATCTTTATATGGAACAATATATTCATTAATTCTTTTACCAGATATTATAAATTTATTTAAATATAAACAGATTAGAATTATACTTAAATTTTTATTTTATTTGTTATGTATTTTTATGTTTTTTTATACTATAAATATTGGACAAAAAGCATATATACCTTATACTTTATTTTATAAAAGCATTTAAATATAAATTAATATCTTCAAATATTTTTAAACTTATATTTATTCTCCAATAATATTATAGGGATAGAAACCTATATTAGTAGAATTATTATAGGAGAGAATAGATAGGAGGTCTATAATATCTTTAAATTTGGATTTAATAATATGAATTGTTTAAAAATATAATTAATTTATTTTGAATTTGTCTTCTAGGAAAGATAATCTAAGAATACTTTTATTTGAGTTATCAATATAAAGCTAAATTTTATAAAAATAATTGAAATAAATGTATATATAAAGTTGTAAAAATAATTATAACCAATTATTAGATATCTTAATAATAGAGATAGGATTAACTTTAAAAGAAGGAGTATTGAAAATGATTTCTAAAATTTGTAGGTTTATTTTTATGAGATTTCAATATTACATATTAACATTTTTCAATTATGTAATTCCCAAAAACAAAGAATATATTTTTATATTTGATAAAAAATTTAAAAAAGATAATGTATGGGCTATTTCAGATTATTTAGCCCATAATGATAATGGTAAAAGATACAACATTTATTATTATACTGACACAGTTAATGAATCTTATAGCAATATTATTTTTATAAAAAACCCAATATTTGCACTGTGGAAACAAATGAGGTCTAAATATATATTCTATTCTTATAGGGGTGATGGGATTAAGATTTTCAAGTCTGCCAGAGACCAGATTATTGTGGATACAATGCATGGTTCTCCACTAAAGAATATTGGATATTTAGCTAGCAAATCTAGATTTAATAAGTTATGGAAATATGAAGATTCTTTTGATTTTATTCTGTGTGTTTCAGATTTTTTTAAAGAAATTGTTAAGAAATCTTTTGGAGCAAATGAAGAACAATGTATAGTGCTAGGTTATCCAAGAAATGATATTATATTTAAAGAAGAAAATACTTTAGATAGTATTAATATAATGAAAGGGGAATATTCTAAGATTATTTTATGGGTACCTACTTGGAGAGAGAGTATAAATGGTGAAAAAAATAATGAATCTAACAAGGAATTCCCAATATTAGATTTAGACAATATTGGATTATTAAATGATTACCTTTTGAATGCTAATATTTTGCTGATTATTAAGCCACATCCATTTCAATTAGATTTAGAAATATTTCATGGTATACATAGTAATATTAAAATTATTAAGAATCATGATTTACAGCAAAATAAAATAGAGTTTTATCAATTATTTACTGAAGTGGATGCATTATTAACTGATTATTCATCTGTATATTTTGATTTTTTATTAACTATGAAACCTATAGGATTCACAATAGATGATTTTGATTGTTATAGAGACAAGCGTGGGTTTGTCGTAGACAGTCCTTTAGAGATTATGCCAGGAGACAAAATTACTAACTTAGAAGAACTAATTATATTTATAACTGGCATAAAAGAAAACAGAGACAAGTTCTATACTGAAAGAAAGGCTATAAATGATTTAGCTAATAAATATAAAGATGGTAATAGTACTAAAAGAATTATTGAGTTCTTAGGAATGTAATTTAATTGGAAATTTTAATCTGAATAGAGGTGGAGGCAATGAAGAAAATAATTACTTATGGAACTTTTGATTTATTACATTATGGGCATATAAACTTATTAAAACGAGCAAAAGAATTAGGAGATTACTTAATGGTAGCTATATCTACAAATGAATTTAATGAAATAAAAGGTAAGAAGTGTTATTTTTCATACGAAGAAAGAAAAAAACTTGTTGAGTCAATAAGATATGTTGATTTGGTTATACCAGAAAACTCATGGGACCAAAAAGTAGACGATATCGTAGAATTTAAAGTAGATACTTTCGTTATAGGTGATGATTGGGAAGGAAAATTTGATTTTTTAAAAGATCATTGTGAAGTAATATATTTATCTAGAACTCCTGAAATATCTACTACAAAAATTAAGGAAGAGTTAGGGTACAATTTATAAAAAAGACCATAGTATAAATAAGTAGGAGTATAAGTATGAATAAATCAAATAAAACAGCAAAATCTGCATTAATAATAATAATATTTTCCCTAGGAAGTAAATTCCTAGGGTTTATTCGAGAAGTTCTTATAGCAGCAAAGTTTGGTTCTGGTATGGAAACAGATACCTTTTTTATTGCTTTATCCGCTTCTGCACTTATAGGGGGATTTTTACAAAATGCTATAAATACAACATTCATTCCTGTTATTTCAGAAGTTGAATCTAAAGAGGGGAAAAAAGGTAAGATAGAGCATACAAATAATATGATTAATATTATATTTTTTGTATCTTTAATCTTAACAGTAGTAGCTTTATTAGGCACTCCGATGTTAGTGAAATTATTAGCTTCTGGCTTTGAAGATGAACAGTTTGATTTAGCTGTTAAATTAACTAGAATAGGTTTACCCATGATTTTATTTAGTGGAGTTATAGGTGTAATGACAGGATATCTTCAATCAGAGCAAAAATTTAATGCTACTGCTATTATAGGGTTTCCATACAACTTTGTAAATATATTTTTTCTTTTATTCTTATCTTCCATATTTGGAATAAAGGGATTAATGGTTACTCGAGTAGTTGCTGTGTTTTCGCAACTGTTAGTGCAGATTCCAGAGGCTAGAGCATCTGGATTTAGGTATAAATTTATATTTGATATAAAAGATAAATATATAAGGAAAGCCCTATATCTTAGTTTACCAATATTAATAGGTGTAGCCATCAATGACTTAAATGCTATAGTTGATAGAACATTAGCATCTAGTCTAGTTTTAGGCAGTATATCAGCCCTAAACTATGCCAATAAGCTAAACGGACTTGTGCTAGGTGTATTTATATCAGCTATAACTACTGTAATATTTCCAGTACTGTCCAAGGAGGCCAATAATGAGAATATAGATGGGGTTAAAAGTACCATGGGTTATGGGATTAATCTTATATTATTAATTACCGTACCTGCCACAGTAGGAATGATTGTATTAGCTAAACCAATAGTTGAAATTGCTTTTCAAAGAGGAGAATTTGATGCTACAGCTACTTTAATGACTTCACAGGCCCTTATATTTTATTCCATAGGACTTGTGGCTTCAGCATTGAGGTTACTTGTAACTAGGGTATACTATTCCTTACAAGATACAAAAACTCCAATGATTAATGGTGCTATTTCTGTAGGATTTAATATAGTTTTAAACCTTATATTAGTTAAATATATGGCTCACGCAGGATTAGCATTGGCTACAAGTATAGCTATAACAATAGCTACTATTATGCTATTATATGGCTTAAAAAAGAAAATAGGTTCATTAGGTACTAAGGAATATATGATAACATTCCTCAAAACT
The DNA here is from genome assembly GCF_030931715.1 of Tissierella sp. MB52-C2. Taxonomy (NCBI): domain Bacteria; kingdom Bacillati; phylum Bacillota; class Tissierellia; order Tissierellales; family Tissierellaceae; genus Tissierella; species Tissierella sp. MB52-C2. Next base: position 3,052,088 of record NZ_CP133261.1, on the reverse strand, counting down.
GGACTAGCCTCTGTAATAATGGGATTAGTGGCATATATAGTATATTATGTATTATATGGTATTTTAGGAGCATCTAAATTATATAATTTAGTGTCATTATTAGTTGCAGTAGGGCTTGCAGTGATAGTCTATGGAGTATTGTGTTATTTATTTAGGATTGATGAGGTAAGGGATATGGTGGATAGGATTAGAGAAAGGTTTAGACTATTCTAGATAATGTGATTGGTGGGTGGACAGATGATAAATGCGAGAAAAAAGATTTCTTGGCTACTGGTAATATTGTGGATGACTTTGATATTTTATTTATCACATCAACCAGTTGCGAAATCAAATAAATTAAGTACAGGAATAACAGAAAAATTAATAGAAGTAGTAGAAAGGATAGATTCTGATAAGGATTTTAATTTAGGACGAGTTAATCATATTATAAGAAAGAATGCTCATTTTTTTGCATATCTGATCTTAGGAATATTGGTGATAAATGGATTAAAAAGTAGTGGTATAACTGGGCTTAAGAGTATAGGATTAGGAATACTTGTATGTGTATTATATGCTATAAGTGATGAGGTACATCAACTATTTGTTCCTGGAAGAGGTGGGCAAGTTAAGGATGTATTTATTGATAGTGCTGGATCTATCACCGGAATTATTGCATATAAGATGATAAATAAGAATAAAGAATCAGCCCAAAATACTATGCAAGAAAAAAAGTAAAACTAGGTTTATGAATAAATACGTTTACTATAAAAGAGCTGTGGTTAGGAAAAAAGGATTCCTATAACTACAGTTTTTTATCTTAGTAATTTTCACTTCAAATAATAAATAGGTGAGGCAATTCTTGTTATCTGCGGAACTGTAAAAGAGTGTTGGGGTTTAACAAATGATCTAGCTATATGAAAGCATTGGTGCTAGAAAGTTCGATGCTTTTCCATTACTGGATAGTTGAAAAGACATAGGAGTTTGTTATGGCAATATTATCCCAGTTTTGTTATAATAAAGTAAAAGAAGCAATATATATTTTGCAAAAAAGGGGAAACGTTATGGGAAAAAAAAGATCTTTCATATTATTTATTCTAGACACTATACTTATAAACATATCATATATCTTATCTTTATATATTAGATTTGAAGGAGATATAGTAGGGACTCAGTTCCTAGAATATTTTACAAAATATAAGGAGCATTTTATTTATATTACAGTAATTAAACTAGTTATATTTCTATATTTCAAATTATATAAATCTGTATGGAAATATGCTAGTATTGAGGAATTGATAAATATTGTAGTAGCTAGCATAGTATCTAATGCTGCCATACTTAGCTATATGTTTATTATGCAATCTAATTTGCCTAGAAGTATTTACATATTAGCAACTTTACTTGATATGGTTCTCATAGGAGGAATTAGATTTAGTTCCAGAGCAGTAAATAGCATTGGTGGTGGAATACTTAATAGAGATAATCAAAAGAAAATAATGATAATTGGTGGGGGAGATGCTGGAGCTATGGTTATTAGGGAATACAAGAATCATACTCAGCTAAACAGTAAACCAGTTGCCATTATTGATGATAGTGAAAAGAAACAGGGGCAGATGATAAATGGAGTCCAAGTAGTTGGGAAAAGAATAGATATTCCAACAGTGGCTGAAAAGCTTAAAATTGATGAAATTATAATTGCTATGCCTTCTGCATCTAAGAAAGAAATAAGAGATATAGTTGAAATTTCAAAGACTACAAAGGCTAAGCTAAAAATTGTACCTGGTATGTTTGAATTAATAGATGGTAAGGTTAGTATCAAGAATATTAGAGAAGTAGATATTGAAGATCTTTTAGGTAGGGAAGAAATAAAAACTGATTTAAAGGAAATTAGCTCTTACATAACTAACAAGACTGTATTAGTAACAGGTGGAGGAGGTTCTATTGGGTCTGAACTCTGTAGGCAGATTGCAAACTTTAGTCCAAAGAAATTAGTTATCCTAGATATATATGAAAACAATGCTTATGATATACAAAATGAACTCCTAAGAAAGCATAAAGATTTAAATTTAAGGACAGTTATTGCTTCCATAAGAGACAAGGATAGGATAGTTGAATTGATGAACAATGAGAAGCCACAGGTTGTATTTCATGCTGCGGCCCACAAGCATGTACCTTTGATGGAAGATAGCCCAAAGGAAGCAATCAAAAACAATGTATTTGGTACATTAAATTTAGCCCAAGCTGCCGATAAAGCTGGTGTGGACAAGTTTGTTATGATATCAACAGATAAGGCTGTAAATCCTACAAATATTATGGGTGCTAGTAAAAGAATGTGCGAAATGATTATTCAATCTATGAATAGTGTTAGCAAGACAGATTTTGTAGCTGTAAGATTTGGTAATGTATTAGGTAGCAATGGCAGTGTAATTCCTTTATTTAAAAAGCAAATTGCTGAAGGTGGACCTGTTACTGTTACTCATAAAGATGTAATTAGATATTTTATGACTATTCCAGAGGCAGTACAATTAGTTATTCAGGCTGGGGCTATGGCCAATGGTGGTGAGATTTTTATACTGGATATGGGAGAGCCTGTAAGGATAATAGATTTAGCTAAAGACCTTATTAGGCTATCTGGATTTGAGCCAGATGTAGATATACCTATTGTGATCACAGGCCTTAGACCTGGAGAGAAATTATTTGAAGAGTTACTGCTCGATGAGGAAGGACTATCTGCCACTAAGCACGATAAGATATTTATAGGGAAACCAACCTTTACCGACTACAAATTGCTCTTAAGGCTATTGGAATCAGCTAATAGAATTATAAAGATAGGCACAGATGAAGATATAAAAAATTATGTTAAAACAATAGTGCCTAACTATAGGGAGAATAATGAAGAAAATCATAATGATGATAAGAAATTGGCTAAGTCTGAAATATAGTTGATGATTCCTATCATCCATATAAAAACAGCGACCAAAATGGTCGCTGAAATTTATTTTATTCACTTTTATAAATTATCTATATATTTCCTGTCAGACCGACTTTTTAATAAGATATATCAGCATCAATACGGATATTTAGTTCTCTTTCAATTCTAGATATTATATCACTTATATCACGTCTATCCTCACTACTAGGACTATAACCAAGAGTGATTCTAACATATACAGTTGAACTACTTTCGTTACTAGCTCTTACGGTTGCATTACGGAAACCTGCATAATCTAAGTCCTCTTGTAAATATCGTTCTACATCTCTATAGTCCCCATAACCATAGTCAGAGTCATAGCCATAATCCCTATCACTAACTGAAACTTTACCATTGTTATTCGTAGTAAAGGTATATAATGTATATCTTTGATAATTATCGTAGATACTACCTTCTACCTTATGGTTCTTAAATACTTTGCTAATGTCTTCAGCTATATCTTCCATTAAGGATTTTTTGTCAGCTACTCTCATTTTTCTCCAAGCATTGCTTTCATAGTAATCTCTAGTATCTATAGTTATAGTAGCTGTAATTCTACTGCTAGTTTCTTTTAAAGATATATCAAAATTAACATCATCTACTACTCCGTAATCTTTATTTAGTTTCTTTTCTAATTCTTTAATATCAGTTTTAGTTTCCTTTTTTTCTTCTTCTTTAGATTGATTTTTTAACTTGTTGTTTTCTGCTTGTAATGCTGCTATTTCTTGATCTTTTAACTCAAGTTGTTTTTGCATTACCAGCTTTTCAGAGTCTACAAAGTTTGCTGTATGAGTTGAGTTATCATATGTAACACTTACTCCCATAATATCAGCTAAAGCTCTAACAGGCACATAAGCTCTGCCATCATATTCTTTTACAGTAAAAGCTGGAGTACCATACTTTTCTTCAACTGCTTTAGTAATATCTTCACCTTGGTAACTTAATTTGATTCGACCATGAGTAGCAGTAATCTTTTTATCAAATACTCCACTAGCTGCAAAAGCCACTGTACTCAATAACGTAAATACTAACAAAGTACTTAAAACGATCTTTTGTGTTTTTTTGTTTCTAAACATTAATCTCCCTCCTAATTTAATATAGTGTCTTACTATAATAATATCATTTTTTAACTTTATATTCAATAAAAGGAAGGAAAATTACATAAATTACCTAATTATATTAGTTTGAACTTTCAAGTATAGAGGAGATTATACTTGAAAGAATTACTAAAAAATTTAATTTAGTGATATAATATATATAAATAAAAAGTTGAGAAGGGGCGATGAAATGTTAAGCCAACAAGATTTAATAGATATAATAAGTAAAGGCGAAAATCCCTATATAGAATTCAAAGAGGAGAAAATAAAATCTAATGATCTCGCTGGAGAAATTGTTTCATTTGCAAATATGGAAGGTGGCACAATAATAATTGGTGTATCAGATGATGGAATAATAAAAGGTGTTTTGACTGAAGATATAGAAGAAAAAATAATGAATATTTGTAGAAATAACTGTATACCAAATATAATTCCAATATATAAAGAAATAAGTATAAATGGATTGAAAGTTGTTGCTCTTACAATTCCAAAGGGAATCAATAAACCATATTATACTGTTGATAACAAATATTATATTAGAGTAGGTACAACTAAGAGAATCGCTTCAAGAGAAGAATTAATGCGACTATTTCAAGCTAGTGGAGCAGTACATTTTGATATATCACCGGTTGAAGGTACTACCAAAAAAGATATTAGCATGGATTTAATAAGAGATTATTTTTTAAAATATAATATGTTTGACTTATATGAAGAAACTGAGGAAGCTGTAGATAGAATTCTTGTAAATGCAGATATATTAAAAGAAGGAATAAATACTAAAGAATGCACAGTTGGTGGATTACTTATATTCGGTAGAAGAGTAGAAGATAAGCTACCACAAAGTGGTATTAGTTTTGCACATTTTAGAGGAAATGACATAGCAGAAGAACTAATAGATAAAAAACAAATAGTAGGAAATTTACCAGATATAGTAGAACAAGCTTTAGTAATAATAAAAAATAATATAAAAACGCCTTCGACTATTGTAGGTGCAGTAAGAGAAGAAAAAGAAATATATCCAATTCTAGTACTTAGAGAAGCTTTAGTTAATGCAGTTGTGCACAGAAATTACAGTATAATTGGTTCTAAAATAAGAGTATTGATGTTTTCAGATAGAATAGAGTTTCATAGTCCAGGTAAATTACCTAATACTGTTACAATTGATAAGATGAAAATAGGAGTATCCTATTCTAGAAATCCATTCTTAGTAAAATATATGGAAAATCTAAGATATATTGACCAATTAGGTAGAGGTATACCAATGATTATAAAGAACATGAAGAATCTTGGCGCAAGGGAACCAGAGTTAAAAGAAATAGGAGAAGAATTTGTACTAACCATATATAGACCAGATTAAGTAATATTTAAAAAAATATATAAATCTTGCAATATAAAAGGCTTAGGAACCTATCTGTTCCTAAGCCTTCGGTTTGTATTAATTACATAAATTATCTAATATCCTCAAGGATAATCTTTGTAAACAACTTACCACCCTCTAAATTTAAATGGCTTGAGTCAAAGAAATATTCTGGACTATTTTCAAACCTAGGGTCATGGGAATAGTCTAGGTATTTTACATCTGGATATTTCTCTAGTAATTTATCTATTGTTTCTTCAAATTCCTTATAGAAATCCTCTGAAAAATGTTCATTATAGTATATAGTAAAGGGTGTAGTTGTAATTACTGGTTTTATATTATTTTTTATGGCTGTAGCTAATATATCATCTACAATGGCTACAAATTTATCTTTGTCTTTTCTACCTTCTTCTATAAACTCTAAATGCCTTCCAGCAGTGTCATTGCTTTCTTCTTTCATCTTATCTATAGGCATTGTAGAGACTCTATAGGTTGGTTTTGGTTCATATGCCTTTTCTTCCTTTATAAAGGCATATTTAATATTTGATTCTGCTGTAATTATAGGTAATGCCTTATATTTTAAGTATTCGTTAAGCTTTGGTTTCTTAATATCTTTAATACTTAAAAATGGATAATACATTTTATTAAAATCTTCAAAGTTTTCATTATCATATCCTAAATAAAAGGATATATAGGATATGGGAATAATAACTGTAGAACCTTCTTTAAAGTTTTCTATATATTTTTCAAAAATCTTTTCATCATAGTAAACTCTCTGGGCAGGTAGGGCAAAGTTAAAGCCTACTAGGTCTAAGTCCTCATATACAAAGGCATACTGGGCATGAGATGTACCAAGGTTACCTATGTCTATATTTTGTGGAACATAATAAAACTTGTCTGTTCCATTTATAGACTTATATATATTTGTTTGTTTATATCTAGCATTTACATATCCCACCATTATAGAAAGGACTAGTAAAAATACTATACTTTTCTTTATAAATCGAAGCATCTAATCACCTCTAAAATTGGAAATAGATAAATTCCTGAGAACCAAAGCTGCCTAGAAGGATTATCCATAATACTAAGACATAGTATAAGGTCCATCTTATCCAAATTGGCTTAGTAGATATGATTTCTCTAACACTTTTCTTTTCTTGTATTAAATGAACTAATTCCATTAGTCCTATGGATAAAAAGGCTACATTAAGTTGGAAACTATCTAATCCTAATTGATCTATTGGTACTGAATTACCTATATCTGTAAACATATTTTTTATAACATAGATTGCATCTGACATACTATTTGCTCTAAAGAATATCCATCCGAAACATATTAATATAAATGTTATAATTATTTGTAAAATCTTGTGTATTAAAGGAATCTTATTTAATCCAGTTAATTTTACTATTCTCTTTCTTATATTAGATGTCCATATGGAAAACATCTGATAAAATCCATGGATTGCTCCCCAGGCAACAAAGGTCCAGCTAGCTCCATGCCATAGTCCTGATACTAAAAATACAACAAGTAAATTTAGCTGCCATCTCCATTTAGATACTCTATTTCCACCTAGTGGTATATAGATATAATCCTTAAACCAAGTAGATAGTGATATATGCCATCTTCTCCAAAATTCCGATATGGACTTTGAAAAGTAAGGTCTTCTAAAGTTTTCCATCAATCTATATCCCATGGCTTGTGCTGAACCAATGGCTATATCTGAATATCCTGAGAAGTCACAGTATATTTGAAACGCAAATAATAGGGTAGCAAATATAAGTGGAAATCCTGTGTAGTCATGGACATTATTATATACTGTATTGACTAATATAGCTGTTCTATCAGCTATAACTACTTTTTTAAATAATCCCCAAGCTATAAGCTTTAGACCATTGGTAACTAAATCATAATCAAAGTCATGCTTTTCTCTAAACTGAGGCAACAAGTTTTCTGATCTTTCAATAGGTCCTGCTACTAATTGTGGAAAGAATGTCACATATAATGCAAATATTCCAAGATGTTTTTCTGGTTCTATGACACCCCTGTACACATCAATGGAATAACTCATTGTTTGGAATGTATAAAATGATATACCCATAGGTAGCAATAGCTTAAATTGTGGAAGATAGAAAGGAATATTTAAATATTCCAATACAGTTTTAGCTGAAGCATTAAAGAAATTAAAATACTTAAATAGGAACAACAAAGACAGGTTAGATACTAGAGAGAGTATAAGGTATTTCTTTCGTTTTTTCTGATCTTCTGTTTTTCCCATCACTAATCCTGCAAAATAATTAATTAATGTAGAGATTACAATAAGGACAATATAAACTGGTTTCCATGCCATATAGAAATAATAACTAGCCATAAGTAGTAGAACCCATCTAAACCTATATGGAATCAAAAAATATCCACCTACTACTAAGGGGAAAAATATTAAGTATTGTAAAGAATTAAAAAGCATGATTTCACCTAATTTCTCTTTATTTTCGACATTAATATTATATATTATATACATGCTATTTTCAATGATTTAAATCATTACTATCCATAGCATTACCTTAACTATCTCTTCTAATTATTCACTATGAATATATCAAACATAATTAAAGATTTATAAGATTTTCCATATTCATGAAGAAGGAACTAATATAGATAGCTTTTCTCTGAGCTTGCCTTGATTTTGCTAATATACTATGTAGTGCTATTGCAAAGAATGTCCATAAATGGTATATTTTAGTTGCCGGATTCGACAATTCGACAAAATGTGCGTATCTATATGGATTTAAAGAAAGGGGAAATTAAATGAAAAGGTATCAAAGTAAGAGACATTTTAGTATAGTTTTAGTTGTAGCAATGGTATTAACCATGCTAGTATCAAACTTTGTTCCTGCATATGCAGAAGCAAATGAAGAAATTACAATTACATTATTATCAACTTCAGATGTACATGGAAGGTATATGCCTTGGGATTATGCAATAGATGGTTCTAATCCTAGTGGAAGCTTTGCTCAAATTAGCACAGCAGTTAAGGAAGTTCGCAAGGAAAATCCAAATACAATTTTATTAGATGCAGGAGATACTATTCAGGACAATTCTGCCGAATTATTTAAGGAAATGGACAAGCATCCTGCTATGTTAGCTATGAATACTATGGGATATGATGCATGGACCATGGGAAATCATGAATTTGATTATGGATTTGATATACTTGATAATATTACTAAACAATTCAATGGTGCTGTTCTAGGAGGAAATGTTTATAAAGATAATGGAGCACGTTATTTTGATGCCTACACCATTGTTGAAAGAGAAGGAATTAAAGTAGGTATAATAGGAATGACTACTCCAATGGTAGTAGAATTTAAAGAAGATACGGATACTTTTGAAGGAAAAGAAGTTAGAAATGCAGTGGAAGAAACTAAAGAAGTAATAAAAGAATTAGAAGGAAAAGTAGATGTTATAGTTGGACTTATGCATATGGGAATGGACAATGAAAACAATAACCCAGATACAGGAGTTGCAGACCTTGCTAATGCCTGTCCAGAAATTGCTGCTATTTTTGCAGGGCATATGCACAAACTACACGAAGAAGACATGGTAAATGGAGTATTAATAGTTGAACCAAATAAATATGCTACAGATATATCTAGAGTAGATTTAACATTTGTAAAAGAAAATGATAAATTTATACTAAAGGATAAAAAAGGTTCTGCTATAAAAGTAGGGGAATATGATGTAGATCCAGAGTTAGAAAAAGTTCTTAACCCTTTCCATGAAATTGCTAGAGATGATGCTAACACTATAATTGGAGAGTTACAAACAATGGATTTTGTAGCAGAAGATGAAATAAAAGGAATTCCCACTGTACAGATTCAAGAAACACCTCTTACAAATTTCTTTAGCGAGGTTATGCTTCACTATAGTAATGGTGCAGATGTAGTTGCCCATCAAATTGATAACGACAAAGCAGGTCTAAATGTTGGACCTATAAAGAAAAAAGATATTTCATATAATTACCAATATGCTGGTGGAGAAGTAACTGTATATAAAGTAACTGGTAAAGATCTTAAGGATTATATGGAATGGTCAGTAGACTATTTTAATACATCAAAACCAGGTGATGTAACAGTTAGCTTTAATAAAGAACGTCGTGCTTCAAAGTATAGCACTAATGATATATTTGGTGGAGTAAAATATGAGATAGATTTAAGCAAGGACTATGGAAATAGAATCGTAAATCTAAGACATTTGGACGATACAGCTATAAACCCAGAAGACGAAATTAAACTAGGTCTAAATGCTTATAGGATGAAGGCACTTATAGGTAAAGGTGGTCCTTTAGAAGATAGAGAATTTGAACAAATATATTCAACTCAAGACGAAGCTGCCTATGGTGAAATTGAAGGAAGAATTCGTAATTTAGCGGCTAGATATATTCAAGATGTTAAGAATGGAGTATATGAAGGAAAGTTAAATAATACTTGGAAGATAGTTGGAGTAGATACAGATGCTCCAGTGAGAAAAGATATAGTAGAACTAATAAATGAAGGAATCTTAGAAGTGCCAAAAACTGAAGACGGTAAATATACAAATATTGCATCTATAAATATTCAAGAACCAGTAACAGAGGAAGAAATAAATACTTTATCAGAAAAAGTAGGTCTTGACCCAAGTCTATTTAAAGGAATAGAAAATAAGGGAGAGTTCTATGAAAAACTTAATGCTTCCAGAAAAGAAATCGTAGAAGAGATAATAGAAGAACCAACAGAAGAGCTAGTAGAGGAACCAGTGGAAGAATTGGTAGAAAAGCCTGAAGAAAAACCTGCTCCAGAGGAACAAACAATATATACTGTAAAATCTGGAGATGTTTTATATAGAATAGCTTTAGAATTTGAAACAACATGGCAAAAACTAGCAGAATATAATAAGATTAAAAATCCACATAGAATTTATCCAGGACAAGAAATATTAATACCTTAGTTTTAATGGATTGAAAAAGAGAATATAAAAAACGTTCTCAAAATCATCAAAATAAATAAAAAAATAAGCTCAAGGAGTTAGCCCCCTGGGCTTATTTTCATTTGCTTCATCTAATTATAGGATTTAAATTCACCTAATCCATTTTTTTAGATTGTTCACTGCCGTAGTTTTTAGATTAACTACAGTCCTATAGCTTATGCCTAATTTATCTGCTATTTCATACATACTCATATTTTCCATATAAAAGAGAAGTATAATCTCTCTTTGTCTTTCTGTTAATTTATCTAGGGATTCTTTAATTAAGTTATTGGTTTCATCTTCTATAATCAATTCAATGGTGTCTTTACTATCTGATACTAAAAAATCCATAATCTCTCCGTCATTATCTCCGATGGGCTCATTAAGGGATAGGTGAAATTTTACTTTATGTTTGTTTAGATATAGGTATTTAAGTTTTGATTGTATATATCCTAAGAAATGGACTTCCTTAGATTCGTCGAAGTCCTTTATGGACTCTAATATGCAAATAACTCCATCTTGAATTAAGTCATCATATTCATTGGGTTTGTTATAGTATCTCCTAATGGAACTAATCAATAGGGGTCTTAGTCTTTCGATGATTTCTTCCATAGAGAACTTATTTCCTTCTTTGGCTTTACTAACTAATTTATCCCACATAATCTCCCTCATTTTCCGCTACATTTATAGAATAATCCTTATGGAAACTCTTTATTATGTAGCCATTTCTTATATGATTTTGTAATGTAGGCAAGGTTGATATTGATTTAATTATTTTTCCATCACTAAGACAGACTTCTCTATGATCTTTTTTATCTGTCACTATATAAATATGTTTTATATTTATATAGCTAAAAGCTCCATCATTCTTACAGATAGGGGTTCTAGTTTTAATGGGAACAAAGATATTCTCTTCACTAAGGGGCATAGGTATTAGATTAGATGATGATATAAGGTGTTGATATTTTCTCTTAACTTCCCTAGGGGTTACTTTGTAGTGTTTCTCCAATGCTTTAATCACTGTTTTAATAGATCTTTCAATTACGAATGGTTCCATCTTTTCTAAATATACCACAGTGCAGTTTCCTTTTGACCTTATATATTCTGGTAATACTGCCATGAGTTCCTCTCTAAATAATCTCTCCATAAGTTTTCTACCTCCTTCATAAGTCAAACGGGCGTTCCATATTAAGACCATAATATCAGAACGTAAGTTTCAAATCAATAGAAAAGGAAATTACAGGGACTTTCTCAAAGTCATGGTCGAAAAACCTGTAAAACAACAGTGTTACAGCGATTTTTTTCTACATATCTTCCGGGAAAACAACAAAAGCTTATTTTAAAACAAATAAATAGATGTTATACTAAAATAAATGAAGAATTTTAGGGATGATTAGATGAATTTGAGAAAGATTTTTACAAATAATAAGCTATTAGTTAGATTGGTAATTTTATATTTAATAACTTCCATATTGCTCACTAGTATATTAATGGGTCTAGTATCCTATTTTGTATCCTCTAGGACTAAGGAAAGGATTACTGAATCTGAGCAGGATATAATGAAACAGTCCTATAATACTGTTTATTATGCTTTAACCAATATATATGGAGACTTTTATGCTTTATGGTCTAGGAATAAGGATATAGAAAAGGTGCTAGGAGAAGGAAAGATAACAAGTGAGGATATTAAAACTGCTTCAGATATTATAGATAGTGCTGCCTTTAGAGATGATCTAGTGGATTCTGTATATATAATAAATGAAAAGACAGATTTAGTTTTATCTAATATTTATCCACCGGAGACTATTGAGAATTTTTATGATAGATCAGCCATAAAATTATTTAAGGATTTCGAGAAGAATTATGACTCATATAAAAATGAAGTATTCTTTCCTAGAAAGGTTCACTACAATACTAATGGTACTGATTATAAGAAGGACTATATATCCATTGTATATGCTTCCAATGATAAATTTGGCAATATCGAATCTGGAATAATAGTTAATATTGATCAGAACAAACTATCAAAATTAGTTAATATAGAAAATAAAGAAGGAACCATGATTATTGTTAATAGTGGTGGAGAAATTATATCGGATTCTAAGGGAGGAAGTTTCGGCAAGGGCTTACCTAGGGGAGAACTCTACAATGGTATAGCTAATAATCCTAAGGAAGAGGATAGTTTTATAGGAGATTATTTAGGAGAGAAATCCTTTATTACATTTAAAAAGGCTGGGAATATTGGTTTTGCATTTATTAGTATAATTCCCTATTGGGTCATAGGAGAAGAGACTGCTGGAATTAATAGAGTTATAGCTTTGCTTTTTATTATTGCGATGTTTATTAGTTTAATAGTTAGTATAATTTCAATTAAAAGAATTTATGGACCCTTAAATGATTTAATAAAGGATATAAAGGAAGAACCTTCCCTTGGAAACTCCATGGAGGTAGATGAATATACTTTCTTAGGTGATGTCTATAAGAGTCTTATTATAAAAAATAGAAGGTCCTATACTGCTAGGATATTCAATGGAAATTATAATGACTTATCTAGGGAAGCTTTAGGATTTTCTAAGGAGAAGTTTTTAACCTTAGGGATTATGAATGATGAAAATTCTTCTTCAAATTTACTGGAGGAGCTTATCAATATCTTTGAAGATAATACTGAATGGGTATGGGCCATAACTTCTTCTAATTCTATGGGCGGAATTATAAATGAAGATAATTTCCAGGATAATATGATGGAAAAGATAATGGAGGATTTAATAAATATTCAAGACATTATAGCGGATAAATTAGATGTGACAGTTTCCATAGGAATTGGAACTGTAGTAAATACTATGGAAAGTATTAGATTAAGTCATAGATATTCTCTATTAGCTGCTCAATATGCCTTATCCATAGGTGAAAATCAAATAATCTTATATAATGAAATAGAAGATACTAAAGCGGCTGCCAGTGCCAATAAGGATTCCATAGCAGACAAGGTAGAGGAATATATTAATAATAACTTTACTAGACAAGGTTTCGCAGCAGATGAAATATCTAAGGATATAGGCTTATCTTTAGGATATATTAGACAGATATTTAGAGAAGAAAAGGGTATTACTCTTAATGATTATATAATTAATTGCAGAATTCAAAGGGCAAAGGAGCTTCTTATAAATACTGAAGATACTGCCAAAGATATTTCAGAAGCTGTAGGTTATTATGATAATAGATATTTTTATACTATATTTAAGAAAAAAGTTGGTATGACTACAGAAGAATTTAGAAAACAGGGAAGGGAGGAGTATTATGAAAAGCAATAAGTTAGTAAAGATACTTATATTGATTATAGTAGTTTTATCTGTTGGACTAATTACTACTGTAATTAAACTTAATACTACTTCCAACCTAGTGCAAAACAATTCAGGAAATATTGTAGAAAACCAGAAGGAAACACCTATTGTAGAAAAGCCCATAGAAAATGTGATAGAAAAGCCTGTGGAAAATCCAATAGAAGAACCAATAGAAAAACCCATAGAGGAAGAAGTAGAGGAACCTGAAATAGAAGAAGTAAAGGGCAAAAACAATCAAGAAAAAAATCCTGAAAAGAATAAGGATTATAAGGACAAAAAAGATAAAAAAGATAAAAAAGATAAAAATAATACAAACAATAAAAATAATAAAGATAACAAGAATAACAAAAATAATAAGAACAACAAAAAACAGGAAGAAAAATCAATTGTCAAATCTAATTATATATCTTCAGATGAGGCAATAAAAATTGGAATTAGTAAAGTAGGAGAAGGAGCAGAATTAATAAAAATTCAATCTGATCTTGATGATAATCCACCTAAATATGAATTAGAAATTATTTTAGGTAAATATGAATATGAAATAGAAATCCATGCCATAACTGGAGCAGTGATTGATTTTGAGAAAGATGAAGTGGACTAAACCATTGGAAACACTGGATATGTAAAAAACAAACATAGAGTATTCTACATGTTTGATATGTTGAAAAACTTGTTTTTAATGGTATTCAAACTTTCTAATTGTCATAAAACCATATAAAATAAAATCAAGAAAAACAAAAGGAGTTGGTTTTAATGACAAAGAAAATGATTAAAAAAGTAGTACCTATGTTAATAGGAACTTTAGCAGTTACTATGGTAGTATCTGCTGTGAATCCTACTACATTAGCAGAGGCTGCTAATGGAATAAGATATAGTATTCCTAGAGTTAGTTCAAGTGTAGTAACAAATAAGAAATCTGTTGAATATATTTCTCAAGAAGAAGCGAAAGCCATAGCTATGAAAAAAGCACCTAAAAACAAATCAGAAGTCACTAAGGTTGAAACATTACTTGGCTATGAGGATCCTCATTATAATGTTGAAATAACCAGTGTATTAAATAAAAACCTTACAAAGATATTTACTATTAAAGTTGACGGTGTTACTGGAAAAATAGAAGATTTAGATGTGGAGAAAATTATAAATAATAAAGATAAAGATAAAGATAAAGATAAAGTAAATAAAGACAAAGTAAATAAACATGAGGGAAATAAAAATTCAGATAAAAAACACAAAAAAGAAGAAAAAGAAGTGGTAAAAACAAATCTTATCAGTAGAGATAAGGCCATAAAAATTGCCCTTGATAAAATAGGCAGAGATGCAGATTTGGAAGAGATGGAGTTAGATAAAGATGATAATCCACCAAAATATGAAATAGAAATGTATAACGATGATTATGAATATGAGATAGAAATCCACGCCATAACAGGAGCTATATTAAAGTTTGAAAAAGAATAATTCCGATTTTTGGTGACCAAAAATCGGAGTTATTATAGATTACCTATGGTTTTAGATAACTCAATAATACTTTCTGATAGCTGATTTAATTTGCCTTCTATTCTTACTAATAAATATATGGAAAGAACTATGGGAAATCCTAGATTAGCTATACCAGAATATATTTCTTCCATTATATCACCATCCTTTTATGTGGTTAAAGGGGACTTAATGTCCCCTTTTATTAAATATCAAATTTACTTACTGATGTATATACTATTCTAGCTTCTGAAACATCTGCAAGTTCTCCAGTAGAGGACATAAATATATTGGATGCAAGAATTGTATCCATTGCAGATCTTACCTCCTCAGAATCTAGCTCTGCCTTTGGCTCATCTATTGATAGGACAAATTTTTTATTTGCTTCATCAATAAATTCCATTTCTAATTTAGTTTTTTCCATTGTATCACCACCTTTCTATTAGAGAAACCTAATTACTCAATAAGAGTAGTAGTTTCCACTCTTTGTACCTTTAACAAATTCTTATCCTGTAGGCCAGCAATAGCTGCGGCTGCATTGTATAAGTCTTGGTCTTCTGCTGTGGTTTTAATTTGTGTAAAGGATTTTGGGTGGATTTTTTGTTTACCGTCAACTATTCCACCGTCAAGCTCAAGTCTCAAGGATGTTTTTTCCTTAATAGTTGTTATAGCCATTTTATCACCTCCTTGCCTAATATATAGAATAGGTAAGATAAAGTTACTAGGGTGATTCTAATAAATTTAAATAACTCCAATTTTTGAAGCCTTGGTTCAGAAATTGGAGTTATTTGTCTATATATGGGTATATATAGAGAAAAAAGGGGGGGAGAAAAATTGAAACTAAAGGCAAAGTTACTTGTATTTACTGCATTTATTTGTATTTTTTCAATTTTACTTATTTCAGTTATTAACTATACCTTAGCAATCAAAAATCTTGAATCTAAGATTAATGAAAATACTACATTGGAGGCATATGCCACTGCTAGAGAAGTGAATCAGTGGATGATTCGTGAGAAGGAGTTCATAAATGGAATATTAGATGGAATTATATACAATGATAACCACGAAAAAGATTATATAAAAGGATTGGTAACTAAATTAACAGAGGAAAATCCAGACAACACTTACTATATTTCCTATGGAGACAATACCTATTTTTCAGAAGGTATAAGTGTAGAAGAATTTAAGGCTACAACTAGACCCTGGTATATAGGAGCAATGGCAACTGAAGACTTCTTTATTTCAGAACCATATATAGATGCTGTCACTAATGAAATGGTAATGACCATATCTAAAAAGTTTAAAACATTAAGTGGTATAGATGGTGTAATGGGAACTGATATATCTATTGATTATTTAGTAGACTTCATAGCTCAAGCTGATTATGGAGAAGGATCCTACGCATTTTTAATAGATGATAAAGGTAATATACTGACTCATTTGAATGATGAATATAAGCCTAATAAAGATGGCAGCTTTAAGAAAATAGATGATTTAGGAAAAGTATCAGAGTTAGTCGGAAAGGTTGGATTAAAGCTTAAAGATAGAAAGATACAAGATTTTGATGGAGTAGATAGATTGTTTTTCTATGGTCCTGTGGAGGAAAGTAATTGGACAGTAGGAGTATCCGTGGAAAATAATAATGTAATGGGTACTATAAATAGGGTTATTTTCCTTACTCTAGCTGCTACAATAGGTGTAATCCTTATATCCATAATACTTGTATTATATGTGGCAAATAACATAACAAACCCTATTAAGGATTCTGTAAAAATTGCTGAAGATATATCCAATTTAGATTTATCTAAATCCATAAGTGAAAAGGATTTAAATAGAAAAGATGAATTAGGAGAAATATATGGTTCTTTCAATCTTATTATAGAAAAGTTAAAGGCTTTTATGGTGGATATGAAAGAGTCTATAGATATAAGCAATGAAGTAAGTGAAGAAACTTTAAACAAAGTTCATTATTTATTAAATGAGGCAGAGGATACTTCTGCTACAACTGAAGAATTATCTGCAGGTATGGAGGAAACCTCAGCTACTACCATATCTATAAACGAGTCCTCACAGGAGATAGAAAGAGCATTATCGGACTTTGCAGAGAAGGTAGAAGAAGGTGCAAACACATCTAATGAAATAAGTATAAAGGCAGATAAACTAAGTCATCAATTTATTACTGCAAAAGATAAAACTATGAATATATATTCTGATGCAAGAAAGGAAATAGATAATGCTATAGTTTCATCTAAAGAAGTGGAGAAAATAAATATATTATCCAATGCAATACTGGAAATATCAGAACAAACTTCCTTACTATCATTAAATGCAGCTATTGAGGCAGCTAGAGCAGGAGAGTCTGGTAGAGGTTTTGCAGTAGTTGCAGATGAAATAAGAAAGCTAGCAGAGAATTCTAATTCAACAATAGGAGAAATACAAACTGTAACTGAAGGTATTACAAAGTCAGTGGAAAATTTAATCAAAAGTATATCTCTTGTAATGGATTTCATAGAAAAAGATATATATACAGATTATGAGCTGATGGTAGATGCAGTAAATCAATATAGAGAAGATGGTTCCCACTTAAACAATGTAATATCAGATTTAAGTGCCACAGCAGAAGAGCTTTCAGCAACTATAAATGAAATTTCCATAGCAATTAAGGAAGTATCTATTACAGTGGAAGAATCAACTTTAGCTACTACAAATATTGCAGATAAGAATATGAATATTGTAGAGGCAGTAAATGATATAAGTAAAATAATAGAAAGAAATAAATATATATCAGATAGATTAGAGGAAATAGTTTCTCAAGTAAGATTCTAATCAGTAACCCCGATCCACTATAAAGCTCAAGCCTCAAGAATATTTTCTTTTTAATAGTTGTTATAGCCATTTTATCACCTCCTCGCCTAATATATAGAATAGGTAAGGAGGTGATTTTAATAAAATTGGAATTATTGAAGTATTAATTTTATCTATAAATTAACAATCTGTTATAGATAAAATTAATTTGCTTTCAAAAAACTACTATGTTAAACTGAATTGGTTAAAAATTGTACAGGAGGAAATGATATGAAGAGACTTGTAGCCTTATTATTAATTATTATTATGGCTTTTACTTTTACAGGATGTACCAAGAAAGAACAATCAGAACAACCATCTATAAATCCAGAAGTTGGACAAGATGCAGATACGACAGAGGTTGTGGAAAAGCCATTTGAAGGAACGACTTTAGAAGTTTTAGTTGCTTATGGTGGAGCTGAAAATTCATTTGATGCTTTCACTGAAAAGACAGGAATTAAAATTGAGTGGTTAAGTATGTCAACAGGTGCTGCTCTTGCTAAGTTGCAAGCAGAAGATGGAAAGACTACTGCTGATATTTGGTTTGGGGGTGGAGTAGATTCCTATTTAAATGCTAGGGATTTGGGATATCTTGAGGCATATAAATCACCAGAAGCTGAAGCTATAAATCCACAATATAATGATAAAGATGGAAATTTCTCAGGATTAGCTTTAGTTCCAGCTGGATTTATTGTAAACGATGATATTCTTAAGGAAAAGGGGCTTGAGGCTCCAAAAACTTGGGAAGATTTAGCTGATCCAAAGTATAAGGGAGAAGTAATGATGGCTGATCCTGCTATTTCAGGTACTAACTATGCCATAGTAAGTGGACTTATTCAGGCATGGGGAGAAGAAAAGGCTTGGGATTACTTTAATAGATTAGATGATAATATAGAATTCTATGCTAAAGGTGGCGGAGAACCACTTGAAAAGGTAGGAGCAGGTGAGTTTGCCATAGGTGTTGTGGCTATTACTGGTGGTACTTTCAATATTGGTGAGACTAACCCTACTAGCGTTGTTTATCCAGAGGACTTAATTCCTTGGACTCCTGCACCTATAGCTATATTTAAAAATACTAAAAATTTAGATGCTGCAAAAGTATTTATAGATTGGTATTTATCTCAAGAAGGTCAGACTATTTTAAGAGAAGCAGATGCTAGAATAATGGCTAGAGATGATGTGGAAGCACCAGAATTAATGAGCGGATTAGATAAGAGTAAACTTATAGACTTTGATTTAGAATTAATGGGTAAAGACAGAGATAGTATCCTTGAAAGATGGAAGGATTTAGTTGGTGATAAATAGAAGTAAATTAAAAGAAAGAGTTGATTTTTCAGCTCTTTCTTTTGACTATGTTATAGACAAATTAATTCTATTTACAGTTATAATAAGTTTACTTATGTTTATTCTATATCCGATTATTATGGTAATATCTACAAGTTTTTATAGTAAAGGTGTTTTTACCTTAGATAACTACAAGGACTTACTTAAAAATGAAAATATTAAATTAATAAAAAATAGTTTATTTGTCTCAACTTTATCTTCAATACTTGGGACTTTTTTTGCATTAATCATAAGTTTATTTACTTTTTTGCAAAGAGAAAGGTTAAAGAAGATAATCCTGAAATCATTGATGATTACTATGATATCTCCACCTTTTGTTTCAGCCTTGGCATTGATTTTATTATTTGGAAGAAGAGGACTTATAACTTATAATCTATTGGGTTTAAGTGTAAACCCCTATGGTTGGAAGGGGATAGTTTTGCTTCAAACTTTAGGACAAGTATCCCTTGCTTCCATGATGCTTATTTCGACTTTAGACTCCATAGACAATAGACAGATATTAGCATCTAGAGATTTGGGAGCATCTCCCATGAGTACTTTAATCAATGTAATTTTACCTGCCAGTTTTCCAGGAATTATGTCTGTTTTATTTTTACAGTTTACTATAAATCTAGCAGACTTTGGTACTCCCATAATCATAGGTGGAAGGTTTAAAGTATTGGCAACTGAAGCCTATATGAAGATTTTTTCTTCTGGAGATTTAGGCAAGGCTGCGGCTATGTCAGTTCTCCTTATTCCACCAGCAATAATTGCTTTTTATTTCTATAGAAAAAATATGACGAAACTAAATAATTTATCTAGTGGGACTAAGGCTGTTGGAGGAGATAATTATGATTTTAATCTTCCTTTTGGAATTAGGTGTATATTGTCATTTATAACAGGATTATTTTTTCTTTTAATGATATTGAAATATGGAAATATATTTTTATCTGCAATATCTATTAATTCTTCTGGAAGTCTTAAATTTACCTTAAAACATTTTAAAGAAGTTAGATTCGG
The DNA here is from genome assembly GCF_030931715.1 of Tissierella sp. MB52-C2. NCBI lineage: Bacteria > Bacillati > Bacillota > Tissierellia > Tissierellales > Tissierellaceae > Tissierella > Tissierella sp. MB52-C2. The sequence goes on along the minus strand of NZ_CP133261.1, from coordinate 3,031,678 downwards.
ATATTTACCTAGTATATATAGAAGTATAGTTTTCGCCATAAGTTCAGGGATTATCTCTTCCATAATAGGAATATTATTATCTTATTATACACATAGAAGAGAATTACCCTTTATGAAATATATTGAATTTATATCTTCTTTACCATATATTATTCCAGGAATATTTTTTGGACTTGGATATATTGTAGCATTTAATAATGAACCCTTATTGTTGACAGGGACTACTTTAATTGTAATATTGAATAATACTTTTAGACATATTTCAGTTGCGAATAAAGCTGCCAATGCCTATTTTACAACTATGAATAGTAAAATTGAAGATGCAGCTAGAGATTTAGGAGCATCAAGAACTAGAATACTTATGACTATTATATTTCCTCTATTAAAGCCAACTTTTCTTACTAGCTTTATAAATACATTTACTGCTTGTATGACCACTGTAGGAGCTATTATATTTTTAGTATCTCCTAGAAATGTAGTATCTAGTATTGTAATGTTTAAAGATATTTCAAATGGACAATATGGTTTAGGAGCAGTGATGGCAAGTATACTTATTGTTATAACAGTTTCAGTAAATCTAATTGCTATAAAACTTCTTAGTAAGGAAAGGGCGTGAGAAAATGTTTTTAGAGATGAAGGACTTAACTAAACTATTTGATAAGGATAATGGAGTAAGAGAATTTAATCTTAAAGTAGAAGAAGGGGAATTTGTAACTATATTAGGACCTTCAGGCTGTGGTAAAACTACTACATTAAACTTATTAGGCGGTTTTCTATATCCTGATAAAGGAGAAATTTTACTAGATGAATTAAATATCACTAAATTTCCACCAGAAAAAAGACCTATATCTACAGTTTTCCAAAACTATGCTCTATTTCCTCATATGAATGTAATAGAAAATATTGCTTATGGGATTAGATTCTATAGGAAAGAAAAAAAGAGAAAAGCCATGGAAATAGCTAAAGACTATATTAATATAGTTGGACTTGAAGGATATGAAAAAAGTAAAGTAGGAAATTTAAGTGGTGGACAACAGCAAAGAGTTGCTTTAGCCAGATCCATGGCTACTAATCCTAAAATTTTACTTCTAGATGAACCTCTTAGTAATTTAGATGCAAGCCTTAGAGTGAAAATGAGGGAGGAATTAAAGGAGCTTCAAAAAAGGTTAAATATCACAATGATATTTGTAACCCACGATCAATCGGAGGCTCTTTCCCTATCAGATAAAATTGTAGTCATGGAGAAGGGAAATATAGTACAGATAGGTTCTCCCAAAGAAATATATTTTTATCCAGCAAATGAATATGTGGCATCTTTTATTGGTAAATCTAATTTATTTATTGAAGATGAGAAGAACTATATTTTAAGACCTGAAGATATAAAAATGGAAAGAAGTATTAACGGAAAATATATTATTAAAGAAAAGGTCTTTATGGGGCAACATACAGAATATAAAATCCAAAATAATCAACAGATATTAGAAGTTCATTTATCGGGGAAGGACAATAGTGAATTTAGTCTGGGCGATAAGGTAGATATAGAAATTAGTCATAAAAATAAAATATAATTTCCACCTTTAGTGACCATAAGTTGGTTATATTTTAATTATCTAGAAAAATTTACCAAATTAAAGAAGGAGTTTTTGATTCTTTGTAGAATATAGATATAATATAGAAAAATTTGAGGAGGATGTATCTATGTTAAGAAACAAAAAAATCTATAGTTTATTATTGGCACTATTTATGGTGTTTGGAATTATAGTTCCAGGAACTGCATTTGCCGATGGAGAAACTATAAATATTACAGTTCTAGGAACTACAGATTTACATGCCAATATTTATAATTGGTCTTATGAAGATGGAGTAGAAAGTGAAGATATTGGTATGACAAAGGTTTTCTCAGTTATACAAAAAATTAGAGAAGAAAACCCTAATACAATCCTTATAGATAATGGAGATACTATTCAAGGTACAATACTTTCTGATGATTTATATAATACTAGAGAAGACTTAGCTAATCCTGTAATAGATGCTATGAACTTTATGAAATATGATGCTATGATTCTAGGAAATCATGAGTTTAACTTTGGAATAGATTTGATTAAAAAAATAGAAAAAGAAGCAGAGTTTCCACTTTTAGCTGCAAATGCTACTTATAAAGAAGATGGAAGCTATTTAGTAAAGCCTTATACTGTAGTGGAAGTATCAGGAGTTAAGGTAGGAATCCTTGGTTTTACGAACCCAAATATTCCAAAATGGGATGGACCAAAGGTAACAGAATTAAAATTCGAAGATATGGCAACTGCTGCTGAAAAGCATATAAAAGAATTAAAGGAAGTAGAAAAAGTTGATGTTATAATTGCATCTGCCCATGCTGGATTTGAAACAGAGTACGGAAATGATGGTGCAAAGGCAATTATAGAAAAGTTCCCTGAGATTGCTGCATTAATGGTAGGACACGGTCATGTTACAGTAAACGAGAAGTTTGGTAATACAGTAGTAGGAGCAGCGAGAGATCAAGGTAGACAAGTAGTTAGATTTGACCTAAACCTTAAAAAAGAAAATGATAATTGGGTTTTAGCCGATAATAAAGTTGAAATCATAGAAGTAAAAGAATATGAAGCTTCAAAGGAATTAGTAGAACATTCTAAAGAAGCCCATGAAAAAACTTTAGAATTCTTAGAGGAAGTAATAGGTACTGCTAAAGAAGATTTTCATCCAGAGTCAGAAATAAAAGGAATTCCAGAGGCACAAATAAGAGATACAGCTGTAATGGATTTAATTAATAATATACAATTAGAAGCTACAGGGGCAGATGTAGCAGGTGCTGCTTTATTTAAGTCCGATTCAAACTTAAAGGCTGGAAACTTAACTTATGCAAGTATATTTGATATTTATAAATATCCTAATACTTTAGTAGGTATAGAGATAAATGGAGAACAATTAAAAAACTATATGGAATGGTCAGCAAAATATTATAATACATTTACACCTGGAGATATAAACATTAGCTTTAATCCTGATATTAGAGGATATAATTATGATATGTTCCAAGGAGTAGATTATAAAGTAGATATATCTAAGCCAGAGGGAGAAAGAATAGTTGATTTAAGATTTAATGGCGAACTTGTTAAAGATACAGATATATTTAAACTTGCTGTAAATAATTATAGATATGGCGGACTAAAGAGTATGGGTATTATAGATGAAGATTTAGAGCCATATTTTGAATCAGATCCAAAAGCTTTAAGAACATATATAGCAGAATATATTAGAGAAAATAAAGAAATAATACCAGAGATTGATAATAACTGGGAAGTAGTAGGAATAGACTTAAACCATCCTCTAAGAGATTATTTAATAGGTGAAATAAATAAAGGAAGTTTAGAGCTTCCAGTATCAGAAGATGGAAGAAGCTATAATGCAAAGGCAATAAATGCAGAAGAAATGATAAAAAAAGGATTAATTCCAGAAGAAGTATTAAAAGAACATAATATTGTAGTAAAAGAAGTAGTAGAGCCTACAGAAAAATTAAAAGAAGAAAAAGCGAAAACAACAGAGACAACAACAGAAACACAAGAACAACCAGAGCCAAAGAAATATACAGTAAAATCTGGAGACGTTCTTTGGAGAATAGCTAAAGAATTTAATACAACTTGGCAAGAATTAGCAAAGTTTAATAGCTTAAAAAATCCAAACCTAATATTCCCAAATCAGGTAATATTAGTTCCATAAATTATAATAACTCCGATTTTTGAAGCCTGGCTTCAAAAATCGGAGTTATTGCGGAAAAGGAGTAGGAAGTTTGTTAGATTTAGGTTATAATGGATATAAATTGAATAATTAATAAATTTAGGGGGTTTATTTATGAACTTTAAAAACAAAAGAATTTTAAGTTTCTTCTTATCAATGGCCCTTGTAATAGGTATATTGGTAGGAGCAGTACCAGCATCAGCTGAAAGTACAACGAAATTGACTATTGTACACGTAAATGACGTACATGGTAATGTAACTGATGATGGAGAGAATATCATTGGATTTGCAAAACTAAAGACTGTAGTAGATAATTTAAAGGCTGAAAACCCAAATGTTCTTTTATTGGGTGGTGGAGATATGATCCATGGAACTAACTTAGTAACATTAAGTAAAGGTGACGTTATGATAAACTTAATGAATGCTTTGAAGTTTGATGCTTCAGTTATAGGTAATCATGAGTTTGATTATAATACTGAAAGATTAGTAGAATTAAAAGAAAAAGCTAAATTTCCTTTCTTAGGAGCAAATATAGTTAAAAAAGATGGTAGTAAAGCAGAGTTTGAAGAATATGTAATCAAAGAATTTGAAGGACTAAAGGTTGGTATTTTTGGTTTATCTACAGAGGAAACAGTATATAAAGCTAACCCAACATTTTTCAAAGATATTGAATTTAGCTCTCCAGTAGAAGTAGCAGAAAAAATGGTTAAAAAATTACAAGATGAAAAGGTAGATATAATAATTGCTTTAACTCACCTTGGCTTAGATGAAGAATCTAAGAAGGCTGGTGCTACTTTATCTTCAGATGTGGCAGAAAAAGTAAAGGGAATAGATGTTATAGTTGATGGTCATAGCCATACTGAATTACCAGAAGGTAAATTAGTAGAAGATACACTAATAGTTCAAGCTAATGAGCATATGAAAAGAATAGGTATAGCTGAACTTGAAATAGCAGATGGTAAAGTTGTTAATAAGACGGCAAAACTATTAGATTATGAAGGAACTAAAGAAGTAACACCAAATGAAGAAATAAAAGCAGAAATAGAAAAAGTTGAAGAAGAAAATAAGAAGGTATTAGAAACTGTTATAGGAAAGACAACAGTAAAATTAGAAGGTGAAAGAACAGTAGTTAGAGGAAATGAATCCAACTTAGGAAACCTTTTAACAGATGCAATGCTTAATTTAAGTGGTGCAGATGTGGCAATTACCAATGGTGGTGGAATTAGAGCTTCAATAGAAGCAGGTGATATTACTCTTGATAATATTCACACTGTATTCCCATTCTCTAACTATCCAGTAGTTATAGAAGTAACAGGAAAAGCATTATTAGAAGCTTTAGAATTTGGTAATGATGCATATCCAGAAGTAGCAGGAAAATTCCCTCATGTTGCTGGAATGACTTATAAAATAGATCCAAATAAAGAAGTTGGAAATAGAATAGTAGATTTATTAGTAAATGGTGAAAAATTAGATTTAGATAAGAAATACAAAGTAGTTACTAATGACTTTATGTCAGTAGGTGGAGACGGATATACAATGTTTGAAGGTGCTCCAGTATTAGCTCAATACGGACTATTATCAGAAGTTATAGCAGAATATATAACTGAATTAGGTGAAATTGCACCTGAAGTAGAAGGTAGAGTAATAGGCTTACCATTAGAGACGACTGAAGCAGAACCTGTGGAAGAGACTCAAGAAGTAGTAGAGCCTGTAGAAGAAGAAAAAGAAGAAGCATCAGAACAAATACCAGCTCCAGAAGTTAAACCAGAAGCAAAGAAATATACAGTAAAATCTGGAGACGTTCTTTGGAGAATAGCTAAAGAGTTTAACACAACTTGGGAAGAATTAGCAAAATTCAATAGCTTAAAAAATCCAAACTTAATATTCCCAAATCAGGTAATATTAGTTCCATAGATTATAAAAATAACTCCGATTTTTGAAGCCTGGCTTTAGAAATCGGAGTTATTTAAAAATATTCAGAGAAAGCCTTAAGGTATGGATATACAATAATGGAGATGAGTAAGAATATAGTTTTAAAACAAAAACGGTGCCTGGCACCGTTTTTGTTACTTATTTTAAATTTTATTAATAAAAATAGAGGATTTTAGAAATTTTTGTTGAATATATAATGTAGTGTTTATTGTAGGAGGGAGTATTGTGGGAAGAAGGCCGAGGATAGAATATTACGGTGCAATATATCATATCATTCATAGGGGTAATAATAAGGCTTTTATTTTTGAGGGAGACGAAGATAAAATAGAACTATTAAAGATCATGGGTGAAGTAAAGGAGATGTTTGATTTTTATTTATTAGCCTATGCTATAATGGATAATCACTACCATTTTGTCATAAAAACCCACAACATTTCCATAAGTCGTATAATGCATAGGATAAATACTAGATATGCTAAATATTATAATAGGAAAAAAGAAAGAACAGGCTCTCCCTTTAAAGGTAGATATAGAAGTATTTTAGTTCAAAATGAATCATATCTTATAGGACTAATAAGATATATACATAATAACCCAGTATATAATAGTATCTGTAATTCCATGACCAAATATAAATGGAGCTCAGATGTGTTTTATAGAATGAATGTAGGTAATCTAATAAATATTGAAGAATTATTAGAGATGCTTTCAATAGATAGGCTACAAGCTATAAAAAAGTATGAGGAATTGATGGATCAACCTCTAGAAGATTATAAAATACTAAAAGAAGAGTTTGAACAAGTAGAATTTATAGGTAATGAAGAATTTAAGGAAGCATTAAATAAAGAGAATAAGCGCCAAAAAAAAATTTCTCTTGATGATATATTAAAATCAGTTTGTAAAACAATATCAGATTACAAATTAATTAAAGAAGGTTCCAGAAAAAGATATTTAGTAAAATATAAGCAAGAGTATGCTTGTGAAGCATTAAGTCATGGATATACCACAGAGGAAATAAGTAAAAATATAAATATTACAGGCGGGGCAATAAGAAAGATACTTGGTGGCATTAAATAAGAAACAATTAAGAGATTACTAGATTAAAGAGAGGTGCGCCATGGGCATACTACTTAGTGGATTAATCAAGATGTCTTGTTTTAAGAATGCAAGATTAGTGGCAGGAACAGTTGAAAATAAAAATATCTATGTGGAAGGCATTACAATAATAGAGAGGCCGGATATAGTCAATTGGATTAAAGGGGGAGAACTTCTATTAACTAGTTTTTATTCAATTGATAAGGATATAGAAACGCAAAAAAGTCTTGTACAAAAACTAGCGGAAAAGGGAGCTGCCGCGCTAATAATTAAAACGTCTAGATTTTTAACTTCTATACCTAATGAAGTAATTGAATTGGCAGATGAATTAGATTTTCCAATCATTGAAATAACAGGAGATACGAAGTATATAGATATTACCTACCCTGTAATGGGGGAAATATTTAATGATCAAGTGAATAAGCTTAATTATTATAAGGATTGTCATAAGAGGTTTACTAAGCTATCCCTTGAAATGAAAGGGATATCCTCTGTGGCCAAGACCCTTGGTGATTTAGTAGAGAACCCAGTAATGATTTTTAATAGTGAATTCAATCCTATAGCATGGAATAATGATAAATATAGGAATATAGAAATACTTGATGATGAGATCAAGGGTTTAGTAGAAAAAGAATATCCAATCTATAGTCTAAGGATAAAATTTTTAGATGAAAATGATGAGGTACACCCTGTAATAATAGAGCCAATTCAATTGCTAAATGGAATAAATGGATATTTAGGGGTAGTGGAAAAAAATAGAATAATGGAGGATTTAGATTTTATTGCCTTAGAGACTGCAGCAACCACTTTAAAGCTAGAGATGTTAAAAGACGTAGCAGTTAAAGAAGTGGAATTAAAATATAAAGGGGATTTAATGGATGATTTAATCAATGGTAGATTTGAATCTGAAGATAGTATTTTTAATAGGGCAAATATATTAGGTTGGAATCTAAAGAGAAAATTCATAGTAAATATTATAGGTATAAGTGAATACGAAAACTATATTTCTTGTAGGAAAACTCCATCAGAAGGACTCCATTCTTTAATGGAAAAGATAAAAAAAAGGATAGAGAGGGTATCTTATTATTATGTTACGGACTATATCTCTATTAATAAAGGGGATTATATAATTATGTTATGGCCTTTGGTAAATGACATAAGTTTAAAGGGAACTTATGATACAATTAAGGATTTTAGTTTAGAGCTTAAAAAGGTTATTCATAATGAAATAGGCAATGTAAATATATCAATAGGTATAGGTGGGGTAGCAAACAATCCAATTGAAATAAGTAAATCTTATTCTGAGGCTAAGGATGCAGTAGATTATGGGCACAAGATACTAGGAACTAATTCTATTACGGTATTTGATGAATTAGGAATATACAAGCTTTTATGTGGATATGAAGATAGAGAAGCATTAAGACGGTTTGTTCATCCTTCTTTATTAGTACTTAGAGACTATGACAAAGATAAGAATAATGAGCTTTTGAATACTCTGGAAAAATATTTATCTTGTAATTTAAATGCAGTAAAAACTGCCGAGGAATTATACGTTCACTATAAGACTGTGTTATATAGATTAAATAGGATAAGGGAATTAACAAAATTAGATATAGATGATAGGGCAAATATGCTTGAAATGGAAATAGGACTAAAGATACTTCGTATAATAAATTAAAATGGCTTCCTAAATTGAGGAAGCCATTTTAATTTATTATGGATTAAACTATATTTCTGGGTCTCTGTTGCAATCCTTAGAATAAACATATGATAGAGGTTCATAGCCAACGGCATAAGTGGCTTGTTGTACATAAGGTCCCATCCATATAAAGTCACCTTTTTTAACTCCAACCCAATTATTGTCTAAGTTGTATATACCTTCTCCTGACAATAAATATGCTCCATGTTCTTGAACATGGGTCTCAATAAATGGGTGTGAACCTCCTGGTTTAAATGTAAGTATGTGGAAGTTCATATCAAAGGATATGTCTGTGGGGAGTAAATCTATCATTGTAACATCTTCCATTCCATCATAAAATATTGCTTCTAAGCTGTTAACATTATTACATACAACCCAAGGTTCTTTTATTCCTTCAACAGGGATATATCTTTGTTTATAAAGTACAAGCTCTGTAGTATTATTTGAATTGTTTTCAAGGATCATACTGAGATTCGGTGGGGAATATACATATCCCCCTTCAGCTAATTCATACTTAACTCCATCTACAGTAACAGTTAGATTTCCTGATACTACATATACAAAGGTTTCAATACCATTGCCTCCAAAGCCTTTAGTAGTTTTTCCGTCAGCTTCCATTTTTACTAGATACTGAACGAAACTTGCACCTAATTTGGGAGAAGCCACTATACTAATCGTACATTTTTCAAAATATGGAATAACATTATTAACAAGTCCTTCTGGTGTAATTAAGGCATAGCTGCCGTGTTTTATAATTGATCTACTACTTAATAAATCATTACGATAACCCATTATCAATTCTCCTTTCGATATTTATTACATTTATTGATACTTACTAAGTATAATATTAAACTTATTACTAATAAAAGGCTTTATCAAATATTGATAAAAATAAAACAACTTTTTATCCTTAATTTAATTTGACTAAGATGTACAATTAATATATAGAAACAAACCTACTCAATAAAATAAGGGGGCGAGAAGGTGATAAGACGTTTTAATGATTATAATATAGAGGTAATAGATGGACTCAAAGGCGGGAAAGGATATGTAACTGTAATCAACTTCTTTGAACATGAGGACTTTTTAGGGAAGGGAAGGTTATATGGAAAATCAATTATAAAACCAGGTAACTCTATTGGCTATCATACTCATGAAGGGGATCAAGAGGCATATTTTATAATAAGAGGTAAGGCATTATATAATGATAATGGGGAAGAGACAGTTCTTGAACCAGGAGACTTAGCCATATGTAGAGATGGTGATGCACATTCAATTGAATCAATGGGGGAAGAGGATTTAGAATATATTATGTTAATTTTATATAGTTAAATTATAAAATATTAGGAGGTATAGTTATGGTACAAAAATTAGTAGCAATACCAGGTCCAACACCTGTAGTTAAAAGTATTCAAGATGAAATGGGAAGAGAAATTGTTGCCTTTGGAGATCCTAATTTCGTAAAGGATTATAAAGAGCTTTTGAATGATATGATGGAGCTATGGGATGCAACAGGGCAAGTATTTGTAATAGCTGGTACAGGTACTATGGCTATGGAAATGTCCATAGCAAATACCATGAGAAGTGGAGATAATATACTTATTATATCGAATGGATTTTTTGGAAATAGATTTATTGAAATCTGCGAAAGAAGAGGAATTAATGTAGATGTAATAGAGGCAAAGTGGGGAGAGATAGTGTCAGTTTCTGATATTGAAAAAAAGTTATCAGAAAAGCATTATAATGCCATAACAGTGACTCATGTAGATACTTCAACGGGAGTAGCTGCGCCAGTAGCTGAAATAGGTGAGATGATGAAAAAATTCCCTGATACTTTATATATTGTAGATGGAGTATGTGCAACAGCAGCTGAACCGGAAAAATTAAATTCTATGAATATAGATATTCTTCTAACAGGATCACAAAAAGCCTTTGGAGTATGTCCAGGATTGGCAATTCTTTGGGCAGGTGAAAAGGCTTTAGCTAGAAGAAAGTCCTTTGGTACCATTCCAGATTATTATATTGACTTTGAAAAATGGATACCAATAATGGAAGATCCATCAAAATATTTTGCAACTCCAGCGGTAAACCTTATTTGGGCTCTTAAGGAATCAGTGAACATAATTAAAAAAGAAGGCATCGAAAATAGATATAATAGACATATTAAATTTGCAAGGGCAACACAGGCAGGTCTTGAATCTTTAGGATTCACTCTTCTTGCAAATAAAGAATATAGAGCTGTTACTTTATCAAATGTGTTATATATGGATGGTATAGATGATGCAGAGTTTAGAAAAATACTTGCAGAAGAAGGTGCTGTTGTAGCAGGTGGGCTTGGAGCTTATGCAGGTAAGATGTTTAGGTTCGGACATATGGGAAATATAGATGAACATTATCTAATATCAGTTATGGGAGCTATAGAGAGAACATTAATAAGATGTGGAATTGATTTTGAAGTTGGTAAAGGCGTAGGTACTTTACTAGACAATTTAAGATAATAGATAAATAAAAAACACCTTATGCTTTAAAAGCATAAGGTGTTTTTTGTAGATAATTGTTTTTATATTAACAAGATAAAAGGATAAATTTCTTTTATCCATAAAGGATAAGGAAAACTTTGTTAAAAATAATATAATCTATTTAAATAGAAAAATATATGAAGAAGGAGGGGAGCGGGTGAGCATTAAGGAACTTGACTCAAGTTATATGGAAACTGAAATAGTCAATTTATTAGATTGGATAAGCCAATATGGTAAAGACCATAAGGGAGGAATTTCAAGACTATTATATACAGAGGAGTGGGTAGAAACTCAAAATTCATTATTAGAATTATTGAGAGAAAAAGGCTTTGAAGCTTATCAAGATGAAGTAGGGAATACTTTTGGAAGGTTAGAAGGAACAACATATAAGGACGAAACTATTTTAACAGGCTCTCATATAGATACAGTAGTAAATGGAGGAAAATTTGATGGTCAATTAGGTATTATTGGTGGAATTATTGCAATGGAGTATTTAAGAAGCATCTATGGAGAACCTCTTAGGAATATAGAGGTAGTTTCCATAGCAGAGGAGGAAGGAAGTCGTTTTCCATATACATTCTGGGGTTCGAGAAATATTATTGGTAATGTAAGTCGAGAAGATGTAAAGGATTTAAAAGATGTGAAATGTATAAGCTTTGTAGATACCATGCATAATGCAGGATTTGATTTCAAGGATGCAAAAGATCAAGGAAGAAATGATATAAAGGCGTTTATAGAACTCCATGTAGAGCAAGGGGGAGTATTGGAGATTGAAGGAAAATCTATTGGTATAGTGGAGCATATAGTAGGACAAAGAAGATTCACAATAGAAGTAGTAGGAGAGTCAAACCATGCAGGTACTACTCCTATGAAATATAGAAAAGATTCTCTTCATGGCTCAACTAAAATGATACAACAAATTTTAGATAGATCCATAGAGTATGGAGAGCCCTTAGTAGCCACAATAGGAAGTATGAAACTAGTTCCTAATACTGTAAATGTAGTCCCTGGCAAAACAATATTCTCCTTAGATGTAAGACATATATGTGAAGAAATGCTAGTTAAATTTACAGAAGATATAGAGAACATTGTAAGAGAAGTATCTAATAAAATGGATTTAAAGACCAGCATAGAAATGTATATGAGCTGTAAACCCTCAGCTATGGACAGTGAGCTGGTACAAATCATTGAGGAACAATGTAAAAATAAAGGACTCAACTACAAATTAATGTATAGTGGTGCAGGCCACGATGCTCAAATATTTACAAAAAGGTATCCAACAGCATTAATATTTGTTCCAAGTCACAAAGGTATAAGCCATAATCCCGATGAATTTACAAAAACTAAGGATTTAGTAGAAGGAATCAATGCATTAATAGAGACTCTATATTATTTAGCATATAAGTAATATAGGTTTTTATAAAAATAAAAAAGGGGAAAGGATTTAGTTAATGTTTACGGTTCAAAATAATAGCACTCTATTACTTATGGAAGGGAAGAATGCCAATGTTTGACTTAGCTGTAAAAAATGGACTTATAGTTACTTCAGAGAGAATTTATAAGGGTAGCATTTGTGTAAAAGATGGTAGAATAGCTGCAATAATCTCATCAGAAGATGATGTAATTGCCAGTAAGATTATCGATGTTAATGGAAAATACATATTTCCAGGAGGGATTGACACTCATGCCCATCTAAATGATCCAGGTTATACATGGAGGGAGGATTATTCACATGGAACATCAGCTGCTGCTGTTGGAGGTATTACCACTATTATAGATATGCCTTTACAAAATGAACCTGCATTAACTGACGGAAAGATTTTTGATGATAAATATAAGGTTGTTTCGCCAAATGCCTATGTGGACTATTGTTTTTGGGGAGGGTTAGTAGACTATAATTTAAATTCATTAATTGAGTTGGACAAAAAGGGATGTGTTGCATTTAAATCTTTTATTGGGCCTGTATCACCAGACTATGTTTCTTTAACCATGGGTCAAGTAAGAGAAGCACTGGAACTATTAAAGACTGTTGATGCAAGAGCAGGATTCCACTGCGAAGACTATTCCATTATTAAATGGGAAGAAGGAAGAGCAAAGAAAAAAGAGAAACAAACATGGGAGGATTTTCTAAATTCCCGTCCTCTAATAGCTGAAGTAATGGCTACTAAAAATATTATTGATTTAGCAAAAGAAATAGGAGTAAAGGTTCATATTTGTCATGTAAGTCATCCTGCAGTTGCAAAGGTTATTCAAAAAGCACAACAAGAAGGTGTAGATGTGACTGGGGAGACTTGTAGTCATTATTTAGCTTTTAATAGAGATGATGTTGTGAAGAATGGTAGCTTGTTCAAATGTGCGCCACCTCTAAGAGAGGCAGAGGCTGTTGAAAAGATGTGGGAATATGTAGACAATGGAACTTTAAGCTGTGTTAGTTCAGACCATTCTCCTTGTACTCCTGAAGAAAAAGATGAAAATACTCATGGCATATTTGGTGCATGGGGTGGAATCAGTGGTATTCAAAATGTAATGCAGGTTACATTTAGCGAAGGAGTTGCTAAGAGAGGATATTCTCCAACCATATTAGCACGCACATTAAGTGAAGGACCAGCTAAGGCTTTTGGACTATATGGAAGAAAAGGTGCAATTGAAGTAGGCTTTGATGCAGATCTTGTAATTCTAGATCCAGAGAAGGAGTGGGAGATTACCTCTGAATCTTTACAATATGTCAACAAGATTTCAGCATTTGTAGGTTTAAAAGGAAAAGGATTACCAGTTTGTACTATTTTAAGAGGAGAAGTTGTAGCAGAAGAAAATAATGTAGTTGGTCAAAAGGGTTATGGACAGTTAGTAAAAAAAGAAAACTAATATGGAGGGAAAACAATGCCTACAATCGAGCATGAGATGAGTGAATTGAATCAGGAATATGTGGAGAGGGCTAAGCCAGAACTATTACCAACGAAAGAAAGAATAATGGATAATCTTTCTTATCTAGCAACTTTCCTAGGAGGATGTGTTTCCATAGGAACTTTTTCCATGGGAGCTAGTTTGATTGGAGTTTTAAATTTAACTCAAGCAATTCTTGCTATGGCAATTGGATGCTCTGTTATAGCTATTGCACTTGTATTATCAGGATCTGCTGGACATAAATATGGGATACCTTTTACTGTTCAAGCTAGAAGCTCTTTTGGTTTTAAAGGTGTTAAGATTCCAGGTTTTCTTAGAGGAATACCTGCAATTGTTTGGTTTGGATTTCAATCTTGGGTAGGTGCCGGTGCTATAAACGTAAGTTTAAAAACTTTAACAGGATTTGACAATTTACCAGTAGTATTTGTTCTTTTCACTGCATTACAAGTTATTCTAGCTATAAATGGATTCCACGGAATCAAATGGCTGGAAAATATAGCTGTATTCTTTATATTAGGAACTCTTGGATATATGTTTTATACTGTATATACAAAATATGGGGTAGAAGTAGCGGCTACTATAACTAATATTGAAGGTACATGGGGATTGCCATTCTGGGGTGGAACTACAGCTTTTCTAGGTATCTATTCTACTATGATTTTAAATGGTTCTGACTACTCTAGAGAGTTAAAAAGAGAGACTAAACCATTTATGACAGGTAGCCTTTATTGGTTGTCTATTCTTCCAGCTACATTATTTATGGGATTAATTGGACTTATGGTTTCGGGCGCAACAGGTAATAATGATCCAGTAGCTGTATTTTCAACTGCTATGGATAATCAGTTTCTAACAATTATGACACTTCTATTTGTTGCATTTGCACAAGTTACAACAAATGTACTAAACAATATAGTTCCTCCTGTTTATGTACTTATGGATACATTCCATATATCTTATAAGAAATCCGCGATTTTAGTTGGAATTTTATCTATATGTACATTCCCATGGTTGCTAGTAAGACCAGAATCAGCGGGTGGATTGTCATTATTCGTTCAAATATATTCAGCGTTCTTAGGACCTATATTTGCAGTACTTGTAGTAGATTATTTTATCATTAGAAAGAGAAAATTAAACTTAAATGATTATTATAATGCAGATGGAGCTTTTAAAGGAATAAACTGGGCTGGAGTTATAGCAATAATTGGTGGTTCAATAGTATCCCTATTCTTTGTTCAAATATCATGGTATGCAAGTTTATTACCAACAGGATTATTGTATTATTTCCTAATGAAAAATATGAAGAAAGCTGCTCCATTTAGAAAAGGAACTATATTTGAATAATAACTCCGATTTCTGGTGCCTGGCACCAGAAATCGGAGTTATTTTTTATTTTATTATAGTATAATATAATTATATAAGGAGGGGGTTTAATGGACTTAATTTTAATCAATGGAAAAATCTATACCATGGATGAAAATAGAACTGTAGCTGAAGCCATAGCCATAAAAAATAATATAATAAAGGCTATTGGCAGTACTGAACAAATATTAAAGTTAAAAAGAGATAATACAATAATCCATGATTTAAATGGCAAAGCTCTATTGCCAGGTTTTAACGATAGTCATATGCATTTAGTAAACTATGGTTATGCCTTAACTCAAGTAAATTTAATCGGTGCATCTACCTTAGAAGAATTAAATGAAAGAGTAGTTAAATTTATTGAAGAAAATCAAATAGAAGAAGGTAAATGGATAAGAGGCAGAGGGTGGAATCAAGATTATTTCATAGGAGAAAAAAGGTTTCCCACCAGATATGACTTAGACAAAATATCTACTGAAAACCCTATAGTAGTCACAAGGGCCTGCGGTCATGTAGTAGCGGTAAATACTAAGGCTTTGAAGCTATTAAATATAGGGAAGTCTACTGAACAAGTGGAAGGTGGACACTTCGATTTAGACGAAAATGGGGAACCTACAGGTGTATTTAGAGAGAATGCTGTTGGACTAATTTATGATAATCTACCGACTCCTATGGTGGAAGAAATAAAAAATATGATGATAAATGCAATAAAAGATATGAATAAAGTAGGTATTACCTCTGTGGGTACTGATGATTTTGAGGCATTACCTGATAGAAATTATGAAAATATTTTGAAGGCATATGGAGAATTAAAAAATGAAGATAGATTAAATGTTAGGATATATGAGCAATGTTTGCTGCCAAGTCTGGATAAATTAGAGACATTCATAGAAAAGGGCTATAGAACTTCCATGAGAGATAATTTATTTAAAATAGGTCCATTAAAATTATTAATAGATGGCTCCCTAGGGGCTAGAACTGCAGCATTAGTAGAACCCTATTCAGATGATCCTACTACTAGGGGGATTACTACAGCTACTCAAGGAGAATTAGATGATTTAGTGGATTTAGCTCATAGAAATAATATACAAGTAGCCATACATGGCATAGGTGATAAAGCCATGTATATGGCATTTGAATCAATAGAGAAGTCATTAAATAATAGTCCAAAGGACGATCATCGCCATGGAATAGTCCACTGTCAAATAACAGATGAATATCTATTAAATAAATTTGAAGAATTAAATGCTATTGCTTATATTCAACCTATATTCTTAGATTATGATTGGAAGATTGTAAAGGATAGAGTTGGAGAAGAAAGAGAAAAGACTTCATATAATTGGAGGACCATGGTAAATAAAGGAGTATCCATAGCCTGTGGGTCCGATAGCCCTGTGGAGATATTTAATGTAATGAAGGGAATATATGAAGCTGTCACAAGGAAGGATTTAGATGGGAATCCTAAGGGTGGCTGGCTGCCTGAGCAAAGCCTAACAGTAGAAGAAGCTGTATATGGTTATACCATGGGAGGAGCATATGCTTCCTTTGAAGAAGATATAAAGGGATCATTGGAAGTAGGTAAGCTTGCAGATATGGTTGTACTATCAGAGGATGTTTTCCATATAGATGAAGATAAGATAAAAGATGTAGATGTTCATATGACTATCCTTGGTGGAAAAATAGTATATGAGATATAAATAACTCCGATTTTTGAAGCCAGGCTTCAAAAATCGGAGTTATTTAATTTATTTATTAAAGTTTTATATTTCTTAAGATTCCCTGTAGAGAATCAGCTAGACTTGCTAATTCCTCTGTTGATGAGGTGATTTGTTCCATAGATGTCATTTGTTCTTCTGTAGCTTTTGATATATTATGGATTTGTTCTGTTACTTCCTTCGATATGGACTCAGATTGTTCTATGGAACTAACAGCTTCTTCTACACTATTGGAAACATTACCAATGGCATCTATTGCCTTTGACATTGCTAAATTCATATCTCCTATGACTTCTGCTATATAATCAAAGGTTTTTTTTGTATCATTGACTTTATCTATACCTTTTTCTACTTCTTTATTGCTAAACTCCATATTTTCATTTGCACCTATGATTAAATCATGGTTATGTGTAATGATTTCTCCTATTTCAGATGTGGAGTTTTTAGTCTGTTCTGCAAGTTTTCTTATTTCACCTGCAACTACTGAAAAACCTCTACCTGCTTCTCCTGCTCTTGCAGCTTCTATGGCCGCATTTAGAGCAAGTAAATTAGTCTGTTCTGCTATACCCTGTATAACTACAAGAATATCATCCATTTGCTTAGAACTGTTGCTTATATTTTCTAGGGAGGATTTTACCCTATAGGTACTAGATTTAATATTACTCATTTGGTGTGTTACTTCATCTACTACGATTTTACCTTCTTCTATACTAACCAAAGCCTTTTCATTAAGGTCTTCTACAGAATTACTTTCATCTAGTGCTAGTCCAAATTGTTCTTGTATGTTATCTATCATATTTGATATATTAAGCATTTCTTCCAATTGAACTTGAGATTTGTTAGAGATTTCATTGGCTGTTTCAGATATAGAGGTAGATACAGCTGATGATTCCTGTGTAATAGCTGCCAATTCCTCTGATGATGCAGCTAAGGATTCTGAGGAGTTTTGAGTTTCTAAGGCAAAGGTTTTGATACTGTCTATTACCCTTTGAATAGACCGAGCCATTAATCCAATTTCATCTTTCCTATTCAATGATTTATCGTCTATGGTAAAGCTTAAATCAAGATTAGATAGATTTTTAGTCTTTTGACTTATATCCATGATTCTACTGGTTATCTTTTTACTGGAAAAATAGGATAAAACAAGGCCAATACCTAAGGATACAGCTCCTATTAACAACAAAGTATGTTTTAATGAATTTAACCCCTCTAATATATCCTTTTCTGTAGTATTTACAACAATACTCCAATTCTTAGAAGTAATAGGGGCATAGCCTAAATGTATAGTTTCACCGTTTTCATTGTAGCTGCTTATACCAACTTTATTTTTAGATATATCTTCTATTACTTTTTCCACTGATGGTCTGGAATCTATAGATACTCTATCTATTAGAGAGCTAAAATTTATACTGGACCCATTTCCTATAGTGGCACCTGACACTACGGTGGGATGAGATATAACATCTATATTTCTGTCTAATATATAAGCAAAACCACTTTCTCCTATATGTATGTCGCTGGCAATTTTATAGAATTCATCTGCATCTTTAAAAGCAATGATTGAACCTACTATTGTTTTTTCATATTTAAGGGGTACAGATATGGCGATATCTACATTTTTTGATTCATTTCTATAAAAGGGTTCTGAGAAAAAAGAATTACCCCCATTTGAGGCCTTAAAATACTCAGCATCATGTACATCTAATTCTACATTATCATCTAAAATTAAATTTCCCCTTGTATCAGCAATACCAATGCCAGAAAGTTTTAATCGATCTTTTTCTGTCCTGAGGAGACTAAGCTTTTCTTCCCAAGATACTTCAGGGTTTCCTAAAATCTCTAGATTGCCCAAGGGTTCAATGGAAATAGTATAATTCCTTATTCGCTCATTTACAATGCTTGCTGAATCTACTGCCTTATTAAGTAATAACTCGTGGGTAGTTTTCATTAAGGAATTCTTTCCAATCATATAAGCTGTGCTGCTTACTGCAACAGAAATAGCAATGATTACTGAACTAACAGTTACTATTAAAGCAGTACTTATGCTTTTGCTTGTCTCTTTTTTTTTAATCAAATTCCTCACTCCCTGAATAAAATTGTATTAAAACAATTATATACCAAATTTACCACAAAGTCACATAAAACGTAAAATTCTAAATATAATTATAATTATAATAGTTATTACAATTATTAAAGGGAGATTTAATTATTTGGAATTATTTGAAGATATAGAATTTATTGACTTTAAGAAGTTCCAGTAGTATACTATTACCATGAAACTTTGACAGTATGACTCCTACAAAATTTTAATTGGTTTTAATTTAAAAAAGGAGGAATTTTTATGAAGAAAAAGGTATTGTTATTTGTTTTGTCAGCAGTTTTAGTATTATCGGTTTTATCAGGATGCAGTACTAAGGAAACATCTAGTCCAGATTCAAGTAATGTAATCAAAATAGGTGTATTTGAGCCTATGACAGGTGCTAACGCAGCAGGCGGAGAAATGACTGTAGAAGGTATCAAACTTGCCAATGAAAAGGTAAGTACAGTTTTAGGCAAAAAAGTAGATTTAGTTATAGTAGACAATAAATCTGACAAGGTTGAGGCAGCCAATGCAGCTTCTCGTCTTGTAGACAAGGATAAGGTAGTTGCCATTATAGGTAGTTATGGCAGTTCATTATCCATGGCTGCAGGAGATATAGTTAAGACTGCAAAGGTTCCAGCAGTAGGTTGTTCACCTACTAACCCTCTTGTAACTTTAAACAATGATTATTATTTTAGAGTATGTTTCATAGATCCATTCCAAGGTACAGTTATGGCTAACTATGCATTTAATGATTTAAGTGCGAAGAAAGCTGCCATAATCCAAGACGTACAACAAGACTATTCAGTTGGACTTTCCTCATATTTTAAAAAGGCATTTATAGAATTAACTGGTTCAGAATCTTCCATAGTAGGGGAATCATCCTATAATACAGGAGATCAAGATTTCTCAGCCCAACTTACCAATATAAAATCCCTTAATCCAGATGTAATATTTGCTCCAGGAAACTATGGAGAGTCAGCATTACTAATTAAACAAGCAAGAGAACTAGGTATTACTGTACCAATTCTTGGTGGAGATACTTGGGAAGCCCCAGAATTTATAGAAATAGGTGGAGAAGCAGTAGAAGGTGCAGTATATAGTACTCACTTTACAGCAGAATCCCCAGTTACTGATGTTTCTAAGTCTTTCTTAGAAGAATATACAAAGAAGTATAATAAAGATGCCAATGCATTTGCAGCTTTAGGCTATGATGCATATATGGTTATTATAGAAGCTATAGAAAAAGCAGGAGAAGCTAATCCAGTTCTTATAAGAGATAAAATTGCAGCTACTGATGGTTTCGTAGGGGCAACAGGAAATATTTCTTTAGATGAAAATGGTGATGCTGTTAAATCAGCTGTTATCAATAAAGTTGAAAATGGTAAATTTGTTTATTTAACTACAGTAGAACCAATAAAATAAAACTATGGAGGAAGAACTATGAGCGTACAAGAATTCCTACAACATATGGCAAATGGTATTTCTTTGGGGAGTCTTTATGCTCTGATTGCCATTGGATATACTATGGTTTATGGGATATTAAGGCTTATTAACTTTGCCCATGGAGATGTTTTTATGCTTGGTACCTATTTAGCTTTTTATGGTCTAACATACACTTCCATACCTTGGTATATAGTATTTATCCTTGTTTCAATAATTACTGGAATTTTGGGAGTAATTTTAGAGAGACTTGCTTACAAACCTTTAAGAGGTTCACCTAGGATTACTGTTCTTATATCTGCCATAGGTGCATCATTTTTATTACAAAACTTAGGAGTATTATTATTTGGGGGAAGGCCAAAGGCTTTCCCTACTCCTGAAGTATTCAATAAGGTGATAAATATTGGAGAAGTTTCTGTGGCCTTAGTCAATTTTATAATCCCAATAGTTACAGTAATTCTTTTAGTTGTCTTAAACTTTTTTATCCAAAAAACAAGGACAGGAATGGCAATGAGAGCTTTATCTAAGGACTATGAAGCTGCAAGTCTTATGGGTATAGATATTAACAATACTATATCTATTACTTTCTTTATAGGTTCATTTTTAGCAGCAGTAGGTGGTATTATGTGGGGAATAAAATACCCTCAACTTATGCCACATATGGGTGTATTGCCTGGACTGAAATGCTTTATAGCAGCAGTTATAGGTGGAATAGGAAGTATATCAGGTGCTGTTCTTGGTGGATTTATTTTAGGTCTTGGAGAAATACTTCTTATAGCATTTTTACCGAGTTTAACAGGATATAGAGATGCATTTGCCTTTGTATTACTTATTATTATACTCCTGGTGAAACCAACAGGTTTAATGGGAGAAAAAATAGCGGAGAAGGTGTAGCCATGAAGAAAAATACTATTTTTAATATAATCTTAATTGCAGTAATTCTTGTAGTATTAGTCTTTATGAATATCTTTCTAGATAATTATAAAGTTACCATTATAAACCTTTGTGGAATTTATGTAGTCCTAGCTTTAAGTATGAACTTAATCAATGGTTTTACAGGGCTATTTTCTTTAGGTCATGCAGGATTTATGGCAATAGGTGCTTATACTGTGGCAATTCTCACTATGCCTGTAGCCACTAAGGAAATGAATTTTTATATGAAACCAATGATGCCATTTTTATTAAATCTTAATCTTCCATTTATATTGGCTTTAATAATAGGTGGATTATTTGCTGCATTATTTGGTTTTTTAATTGGTGCACCAGTGCTTAAATTAACAGATGACTATTTAGCCATTGCTACTTTAGGTTTTTCAGAGATAATTAGAATTTTAATAGTCAATCTTCAAACCATAACTAATGGTTCTCTTGGACTTAAGGGTATACCAAAGCTTACTATAAATCAAAAGCCTAATCTTTTGTGGTCATGGGGAATAGCCATACTTGTTATTGTATTTATGAAGTTCCTTATGAAAAGCAGTTATGGTAAGGCATTTAAAGCAATTCGTGAAGATGAAATTGCAGCAAGATCCATGGGAATTAATCTATTTAAGCATAAGGTACTTAGCTTTACCATAGGCTCATTTTTGGCAGGAATTGGTGGAGGGCTTTTGGCTACTTCTTTGGGAACTATAGATCCAACTCAATTTAAATTTGCCTTAACTTTTAATATTCTATTGATGGTAGTATTAGGTGGCATGGGTAATATAAACGGAAATGTAGTATCTGCCATAGTTATAACTGTAGCCATGGAGGCTCTAAGATTCTTAGATGAGCCTATGAACTTAGGATTTACTATAACACCAGCGTTGCCAGGTCTTAGAATGGTAGTGTTTTCTTTAATTTTGATGTTGGTGGTTATATTTAAAAAGGACGGATTTATGAAAAATGCCCTAGAGAAAGTGAGGGGTAGATATGCTAAAAATTAATAATGTAACTATGAAATTTGGTGGAGTAGTGGCTGTAAATAATTTCGCAGCAAATATAGATAAAGGGCAGATAGTAGGTTTAATAGGGCCTAATGGTGCTGGAAAGACCACAGTGTTTAACGTAGTTACAGGAGTATATAAGCCTACAGAGGGACAGGTTTTATTTAATGAAAAACTAATATCCACCTTAAGACCAGATGAAATAGCATATCTTGGAGTATGTAGAACTTTTCAAAATATACGATTGTTTAAGGAATTGTCTGTTTTGGACAATGTATTTATAGGAGGACATTTAAGGTTAAAATCAGGTATATTTTCTTCTGTCCTAAGACTACCAAATTATAATAAAGAAGAAAAAGAGATGTTGGAAAAATCCAATTATCTTCTTGAGAAGGTAGGTTTATATGAGGAAAGAAACGAAAAGGCATTTTCTCTACCCTATGGAAAACAAAGACGGCTTGAAATAGCTAGAGCTTTGGCTACAGATCCTAAGCTATTACTTTTAGATGAACCCGCCGCAGGAATGAACCCTCAGGAAACCCAAGAATTAATGGAGTTTATTTCTCAGATCAAGAAGGAATTTGATTTAACCATATTTTTAATAGAACATCATATGGAGGTCGTCATGGGAATCTGTGAGAAAATATATGTACTAGATCATGGAACTCTAATTGCAGAGGGAAGTCCAGAAGAAATCCAAAATGATTCTAAAGTTATAGAAGCATATCTGGGGGTGGATTAATGCTAAGTATAAAAAACCTTCATGTCAGCTATGGTGGAATTAAGGCCTTGAGGGGAATTAATATTGATATATCAGAAAATAAAATAGTTACTCTAATAGGTGCCAATGGAGCAGGAAAATCTTCTACCCTTAGAGCGATTATGAATTTAGTAAAGAAGGAGCAAGGTATAGTAGAGTATGATAGTGAGGATCTAACTAATCTGAAAACCATGGAAATAGTTAAAAAGGGCATAGTCTTATCTCCAGAGGGAAGAAGGGTATTTGCCAACCTTACTGTAGAAGAAAACCTTATTCTAGGAGCATATACAAGGAAGGATAAAGTTGGTATAAATGAAGATATACAAAAAGTATACAATTTATTCCCAAGGCTTAAGGAAAGATCGTGGCAAAAATCAGGAACCTTATCTGGTGGAGAACAACAAATGTTAGCAGTGGGAAGAGCCATGATGATAAGACCAAAGGTATTGATGTTAGATGAACCATCTTTAGGTTTGGCACCACTGCTAGTTAAAGATATATTTGACATTATAAAGGAGATACACAGTCAGGGAAATACAATTCTATTAGTAGAACAAAATGCAAAGAAAGCTTTAGAAATAGCAGACTATGCCTATGTATTAGAAACAGGATCTTTAGTACTAGAAGGAAAGGGAGAAGAACTACTAAATAATACTAAGGTGAAGGAAGCATATTTAGGCAGTGAATAATGAATAACTCCGATTTTTGAAGCCTGGCTTCAAAAATCGGAATTATTGCATTTGTAATAGTAATGTAACCTCTTTCTTACTTTATTAGGGTATAATATAAATAACTAAAAATTGTCAATTCAAACAGAGGAGGTAAGTATATGAAAAGAATTATATCTTCACTACTATTAGTAATTATTATTCTAACTAGTACTACATCTTTTGCTACTATGGAGGATAGGTTAAGTAATCATTGGGCTAAGGATTTAGTAGATAAGGAATTCATTTCTTATTATTTTCCCTATTTTGCTAAGGATAACTTCAGCAAATTTGAACCAGATGAAGACATGTCTAGAAAGGATTTTGCCCTTTCAGTAGCTTCACTTTTTAAGGATTATGATTTTGAATTTACAAATAGTACCATAGTAGACGGAATTTTAACTAGAAAAGAAGCAGTAGAAATCATTGGTAAAAGATTAACTGAATTAGAGAATATAATAGACAAAAAAGAAGAACTTCCTTTCAAAGATATTAATACAATGAATAAAGAAAGCATAGAATTATTAGGAGTACTATTTAATTTGAAGATTATCTATGGTGTTTCAGATACTATATTTATGCCAGATAAAGAATTAACAAAGATAGAATCCATAATAATCTTACAAAGGCTGAAAGGAGTCTTGGAAGAAATGAGAGGAATAAGAGAGGTATCATTTAATGTATCAGGCATAGTTGAGTCTTATAATAATCAGGAATCGGTAATAGTAAAGGAAGACAATGATAAGGTACTAGTCACCATTACCAAGGAGTTCCCAACTCCAGGATACTCCCTTGATGTTGGGAAAATAGTCAATGGAAGAGAGGGCTATAAAATATACTTAGATATTAAACCACCAAAAGAAGGAATGATGCAACTTCAGGTTATAACTTATAAGACTATGACTATAGAGATTCCAAAGGACAAACTAATGACTCCACCATATATTTTCAATATAATTGGTTTAGAAAGCAATCTATTTCGCATATAGATTGCTTTTCTTTCATATATAATGGTAATATTAGTGACACTAAGAAAAAAATTTGATACAATTAATATACTTCAATATAGATAGGGGGTATAGTGTGGAAATAGATGAAAAAGACTTAAAAGACTTATTGGATTTAAAATATTTATCACCCCAAAGAGAATCCCTAAGGATTTCTATTATATATTTAGTCCTAGGCTCTGCGGGGATATATTTGTCCCATTTGTTTTTATATAGAAATAATAAGTTGGAGACCTATAATTCTATACAGTTTTATAATGGGTTGGGTTTCATATTTATAACTACTATTATAATATACTTCTTAATCTATAAAAGATTAAATAAGATGAAAGATATAACCACTATTTTACATAAAAACATGGAGAAATTAGATACAACTAAGAGAGAACTTATAGAGATAGAAGGAAAATTGAATGATGAAAAAAATCTATCTGATAATATATTGAAAAATTCTGCTATCGTGATATTTACTTGGGATTTAGAAGGAAGAATCACAAGCTTTAATCCCTATGGAGAGGAAATCACAGGATATAAGGAAGAAGAATTAATTGGTAGGAGCTGGATAGATTTATTTTTATTTGAAGAAGATAAGTCTAAAGTTGAAGGGCTTATTAAATATATTAAAACGGGGAAATCCCTTAAAAATAGTATAGGAGATAGATGGACTTCTAAGGAAGGAAAACTTCTAGAGTTTATATGGACAGATTGTCCTGTCTATGATAATGATAAAAATGTAGTGCAAATAATTTCCTTTGGTACTGATATAACAGAACAGAAAAAACTGGTAAAGAAGTTAAAGGACTTAGCATATTTCGACGCTTTAACAGGGCTTCCAAATAAGAGTATGTTCAAAACTGAAGGGGAAAGGTTACTGGAAGAAGCAAGGGTCAATAAGGCAAAGTTATCACTTTTATATATAGATATAGATAATTTTAGACAGATTAATGACGCTTTGGGACATGATCTAGGGGACGAGCTGTTAGTTCATATATCGGCTGTACTTGGAGAATTTAAAGAAGATAAAAACTATCTATATAAATTAAGTGAAGATGAATATGCTATCATTCTATATGATATAAAGGATAGGGAAGATATAAAATTTAAAACAGAGAAAATATTACAAGAAATTCAAGAACCTTGGCAAATTGATAAAGAGGAATTTATTGTGTCAGCAAGTATAGGAATATCCATATATCCCAATGATGGAGACAATTTTTCTCAACTAATGAGATATTCCAATATGGCAATGTATCATATGAAAAATAAGGGCAAAAATGGTTATGCCTTCTATGAATATGAAATGGGTAAAAGGATAGTTGAAAATACATTTATGGTAAATCAAATAAGAAAAGCCATAGAGGAGGAGCAATTTAGCCTTTACTATCAACCTATTATAGATATAGAAAAAAACACTGTTTATGGAGCAGAAGCTCTGCTTAGATGGTTCCATCCAGAAAGAGGATATATACCACCCTTAGAATATATACCACTTATAGAGGAAACAGGACAAATTTTTGATGTGACTTCTTTAGTTCTTAAAATGGGACTTAGTCAAAAGATGATTTGGAATAATAAGGGGTATTCCCATATTAAATTATCTTTAAATATTTCAAGTAAATCTTTAGTAAATAGAAATATAGATGATGAAATAGAAGAACTATTAGAGAAATATAATCTAAGACCTGATGAAATAATATTGGAGATTACAGAAACTTCTTTTATGGATAATATAGATGGATCCATAAAGGTTTTAACTAAATTAGAAGAATTAGGTATAGGAATATCCTTAGATGATTTTGGGACAGGATATTCTTCCTTGGCTCAATTAAAAAGACTTCCTATTCACAATGTAAAAATGGATAGAGAGTTTATTAGAACCATGGAGAGACATAGTGAAGAAGCGGTAATAGTTAAATCCATAATAGAATTGGCCCATACCTTAGGGCTTAAAATAACAGCGGAAGGTATAGAAACTGAAGAACAGAGACATATTCTTTCAGAAGTAAGATGTGATTATGGTCAAGGGTATTATTTAGCTGAACCATTAGAAGCAAAATCATTTGAAGAAATACTATTAAACGATAAAAAGGTGACTAACCATGAGTAAAAAACGAGAAATTGCAGGAAATGCACTGATGATTTCCATATTTACATTGATGTCGAAGGGTTTAGGCTTCATTAGGGAAGTTATGATTGCTAATAAATTTGGTTCTGGTAAGGAAACAGATACTTATTTTGTAGCTATGACTGCTACAGTAATTATAATGTCTACTTTGGGAGCGGCTTTAAACACTACATTAATACCTATATTCTCTGAAATAGATGAGAAATATGGTAGAAAAGGTAAATTAAAATATTTAAATAATATACTGAATCTAGTCCTTATAATTACCGTAGTTATAGTAATATTTGGATATATATTTTCTCCACTGATAATTAAAGTTTTAGCTAGTGGATTTGAAGGGGAACAATTTGATTTAGCTGTAAAATTAAATAGAATAGGTCTTCCCATAGCAGTACTTTTAGGGCTTAACTATGTATTTTCAGGGCTGCTTAATAGTAGTCAAATCTTTGGACCTCCTGCTATATCTGGACTTCCATATAATTTCGTATTTTTATTTTACTTATTTTTCCTTGCAAAGGAAGCTAATATAGTTACTCTAATGATAGTATCTGTAATAGCAGCTCTTTTACAGTTTTTAATCCTAGTACCTGCAGTTCACCATATGGGATATAGGTATAGTTTAAATATAAATTTAAGAGATCGATATTTAAAAAGGGCAATGGTACTTATAGGTCCAGTTTTAATTGGATCGGCAGTTCAGCAGATAAATATAATCATAGACAAAACTTTGGCATCAGGATTAATAGAAGGAAGTATATCTGCCTTAAACTATGCCTCAAAGATTAACGATATGGTCATAGCAGTATTTATAATGGCCATAACTACAGTAATATTTCCAATGCTATCTCAAGCCTTTTCACAAAATAATAATGAAAAGGTAAAGGAAATATTAGGACAAGGAATCAATATTATACTTATTGTAACTGTTCCTGCAACAATTGGATTGTTTATATTAGCAGAGCCTATGGTGTATTTATTTTTTGAGAGGAATGCTTTTGACGAGCTGGCAACCTATATGACAAGTCAGGCTCTTATATTTTATTCCATAGGGCTTATAGGTGCATCCCTTAGGCTAATGTTAAATAGAGTATATTATTCATTACAGGATACAAAAACACCTATGATAAATGGAGTCATAGCAGTAGTCATAAATTTAGTATTAAACTTAATCCTTATAGAACCAATGGGTCATGTAGGATTAGCCTTAGCAACTAGTATATCGGCTACAGTAACTACAATTATGTTATTTATATCTTTGAGAAACAAAATAGGACCAATAGGATTATTTAAATACTTATTATGCTTTGGAAAGACTCTAGCAGCCTCTTTAGTTATGGGAATAGTAGTGTATTTAATATATTATAAGCTAGGAGCAATTATAGGAACTACAAAGATAATACAAATGGGATTATTATTAGGATCTGTAGCTATAGGAGCAGCAGTTTACTTTGGACTTTGTATAGTCTTTAAGGTAAAGGAACTTGGAATGATATTTAAAAGATAGTGAATAGTGAAGAGTTAAAAGACCTTAAATCGAAGATTTAAGGTCTTTTGTTAGATAGTTTTGAATTCATTCAAAGCTTCCATAACTATTCACTATAAATTATGGCAGGCTACGAAATGTCCTTTTCTTCTTTCTTCAAAACTTGGTGTTTGTTTTTTACATATATCTAGAGCATAATCGCATCTATCTACAAATCTACAGCCTTCTTTTATATTGATTGGACTTGGTACGTCTCCATGGAGCATTATTCTTTTTCTGTTTCTTTGTATATCTGGATCTGGTATTGGTATGGCTGATAGTAGAGCTCTTGTATAAGGATGTAGTGGATTTTCATATAGTTCTTCTGAACTGGCAACCTCCATCATATGGCCTAAGTACATTACTCCAACTCTATCTGAAATATACCTTACCATTGATAAGTCATGGGCGATAAATAAATAAGTAAGACCAAATTGTATTTGCAATTCCTTCAATAGATTGACTACCTGTGCTTGAATAGATACGTCTAAGGCGGATATAGGCTCATCACATACTATGAATTTTGGATTCAATGCCAAGGCTCTTGCAATTCCTATTCTCTGTCTTTGACCTCCAGAGAATTCATGGGGAAAACGCATGGCGTGTTCTTCATTTAGTCCTACTAATTTAAGCAACTCTATTACTCTTTCCCTACGTTCTTCCTTATTTTCATAGGCTTTGTGTATATCTAGAGGTTCTGCTACTATATCTTCCACAGTCATTCGAGGATTTAAGGATGCATAAGGGTCCTGAAATATCATTTGGAAGTTTTTTCTCACTTCTCTCATTTCACTTCTAGAAAGGTCATATATATTTTTTCCATTAAATATTAATTGTCCGTCTGTAGGGTCATACAATCTTATGATAGTTCTACCAGCAGTAGACTTTCCACAGCCAGACTCTCCAACTAATCCAAAGGTTTCACCTGGATATATATCAAAGGTAAGTCCATCTACAGCCTTAAGTTTTCCTTCCTTTACATCAAAGTGTTTTTTTATATTTCTTGCAGAGATTAATGGTTCAACCATTAGTCGTCACTCCTTTCAGAAGTTTTCGCCATGGGATGATCTAGCCAACAACGGCTTTTATGTGTTGGGCTATGGACATGAAATTCAGGCATATATTCCTTACATATTTTCATGGCATTTTCACATCTATCATAGAAGGAGCAGCCTTGGGGTGGAATATAAAGGTCTGGTGGTGTTCCATCTATGGAGTGAAGCGGCTCATCTCTAGACATGTTTAAACTTGGAACTGAGGCAAGAAGTTTCTTTGTATATGGATGACTAGGACTTTTAAATATTTCTTCAGTTAAACCTTCTTCTAAAATTTGTCCTGCATACATGACTATTACCTTGTCACTCATATCTGCCACAACTCCTAGATCATGGGTGATTAAAATAATTGCCATATCTAATTTATTTTGGATTTCCTTCATAAGTTCTAGTATTTGTGCTTGTACAGTGACATCAAGGGCTGTAGTGGGTTCATCGGCTATTAGTAGCTTTGGGGTAGATACCATGGCCAAGGCTATCATAACTCTTTGCCTCATACCACCTGAAAACTCATGTGGATATTGTTGAGCTCTTTTTTCGGGTTCAGGTACTGCCACTAAGTTTAACATTTCTACGGCTTTCTTTTTTGCTTCTGATTTAGATAATCTCTGATGTCTTATTAGACCTTCTACAATCTGTTTTCCAACCTTCATAGTGGGATTTAGAGAGGTCATAGGATCTTGAAATATCATGGATATCTCATTTCCACGAACGATTTCCATTTCCTTATCTGATTTATCTAATAAATTTGTTTCGTTAAATATTATTTCTCCGCTTTTAAAGAAGGCAGGTGGCATTGGGAGTAGCTGCATTATAGAGTTTGCTGTAACACTTTTTCCGCAACCTGATTCTCCGACTATGGCAACAGTTTCAGATCTGCCTACATTAAAACTAATATCTCGAACTGCTTCTACTTCTCCAAAGAAAGTTTTAAAGGACACCGATAGATTTTTTACTTCCAATAGTTTTTTCATTTTTCCACCTCTCTATTTACGTAGTCTTGGGTCCAGTGCATCACGAAGGCCATCTCCTAGTACATTGAATCCAAACATAATAAGGGAAATAAATATAGCTGGTATAATTATTTGATAGGCGTTACCTACAGCAAGTCCTGCTAATCCGTCATTTGCTAAAGAACCAAGGCTTGACCTTGGTGCTTGAAGTCCAAGTCCTAAGAAGCTAAGAGTGGCCTCAGCAAATATAGCTCTGGGAATAGTAAGAGTTATATTTACTAAAATAGGTCCTAGAGTATTTGGAATTATATGTTTTCTAAGTATCCATTCCTTAGGAGCTCCTAGGGATTCAGCAGCTAAGGAGTATTCCGATTCTTTAAGCTGAAGGACTTGACCTCTTACTAAGATTGCCATAGGGACCCAGTCGGTAAGAGTCATTGCCAATATTAGGACAAATAAGGAAGTACCAGAACCTTCACTGGAGAAGACTACTGATAAGAGAATTACTATAAGTAAGTAAGGAATACTATAGATAATCTCTGCAATTCTCATCATAATAGCATCTATACGCCTTGTGGCTATACCAGAAATTCCTCCATATATAATGCCAATTATAAAGTCAATAGCAGCAGCGAGAATTCCAATTATTAGGGAATATCTAGTGCCAAACCATACTCTTGTAAACTGATCTCTGCCAAGTTCGTCAGTGCCAAACCAGTGAGTACTATTAGGATGTAAGTTGATCTTATTGTAATCCTGTTCAAAATATTTAAACCCATTTATAAGTGGTCCTACAATAGACATGAAGATTAAAAGTAATATTATTATAAGACCAAAAATGGCTAATTTATTCTGCTTCAATCTACGCCATACATCAGGCCAATATTTTATACTTGGACGTCTAATTGTTTCTGCATTTCTGTCTTCATAGGAAGCAGGCTGAAACATATTAGGAGTAATATCTTTCGTTGAATTACTTTGAGTTGTCATTATCGTCCCTCCTTAGTAAGCTTAATACGTGGGTCAATAAACATATAGGCAATATCTACAAATAGGAGTAAGATTATTAGTATAATAGCATAGAAAATAGTTGTACCCATTATAAGGGTATAGTCTCTGTTGTTAATAGATTGAACAAAAAACTTTCCGAGACCCGGTATTCCAAAGATTTTTTCTATGACAAAGCTACCTACTAAAAGATTAGATATTAAAGTTCCTAGAACGGATACTATTGGAAGTATGGCGTTTCTAACAGCGTGTTTTAATATAACTATAGATTTAGATAATCCCTTAGATTTTGCAGTCTTAATATAGTCTTGATTTAAAATCTCTAACATACTGGAACGCATAAGCCTTGCTATATATGCAAGGGGCATTAGAGATAGGGCTAAGGCAGGAAGTAAAGTATGTTTAAATTCTCCCCAACCGCCAATAGGAAGCCAAGATATATTTTTAGCTACAAATTGTATAAGTATTGTTCCCATTATAAAGCTAGGGACAGAAATACCTATAATGGCAATAATCATCGATATATAGTCTGGAAACTTATTTTGATATAAGGCAGCAAAAGCACCTAGGGCAGGTCCAAATATTAAGGCAATAAGTAAGGCCTCTAGACCTAAATAGGCTGAAACTGGAAATCCACGTTTAATCATATCATTTACAGTTTCAACTCTTGATTTCATGGAATCACCAAAGTCTCCTTTAAGTAAGTTTTTAAGATAGATTACATACTGCTCCGATTTTGGCTTGTCTAATCCGTACTTTTTCAAAAGATTTTCATAGACTACAGCAGGCATTTTTCCTTCTTTTCTAAAGGGATTTCCAGGTATGGAATGCATTAGAAAAAAGGTAATAGTAACAATAGACCAAAGAGTAATAATGGACATAATAATTCTTTTTAAAAGGTACTTTTTCATTTTTTCCCTCCTTACTATTTTAAATAGGGCAGGTTTCCATACCTGCCCACCTTTAAATTTATTTATTCATATCAGCATAAGTCATCTTTGGATAGTTTACAAGTGGTTTATATACTCCTGTTACATAGGATTTCTGAGCATATGGTTGAGTATAGAAATAAACTGGCACTATAGGCATATCTTCCATAATCATAACTTCAGCTTTTCTCATGGCATCGAAACGAGCCTTTGGATCTGGATCGTTTTTAGCTATATCTACTAGCTTATCGTATTCAGGGTTGTTGTATTTTGCATCATTGAAGCTAGACGTACTATACCATAATTCTAAGAATGTAATAGGATCCATATAGTCTCCAATCCAACCAGCACGGGATATATCATAGTCTCCAGATTTTTCTCTATCAAGTTTGACTTGAAACTCTACGTTTTCCAGTTGGATTTCAACACCTAAATTAACTCTCCACATCTCCTGTGCAGCCTGAGCGATTTTCTTGTGAGCTTCCGAGGTATTATAAAGAATAACTATTTTCTTAAAGTCCTCTACTGTCATTCCTTCTTCAGCCAAACCTTCGGCAAATAATTTTTTTCCTTCTTCCACATTATATTCCAATAATTGTCCAAGATTTGAACGATATTCACTGCCATTTTCATCTATAAGACCAAATGGAACTACTCCTTCAGCTGCAAGTTGACCACCTTGGGCAATCTTGTCTACTATAGTTTGACGGTCTAATGTCATAGACAAGGCTTTCCTAATCTTTGGATTATTAAATGGCTTAATCTTTGAGTTTAAGTTGTAATAATAAGTCCCAACTTCAGCTCCAATAATTAGCTCAGGATTGTTACTATCCTTCATCTGTGCAACTACAGCCTGTGGCAGTGGAGTTAGTAAATCATAATCTCCACCTTCATATTTCTGCCATGTAGTATTTTCATCTTCAATGATGTCAAAATCTACTCCAGCTAGTTTAACGCTGGCGGAATCATAGTAATTTTCATTTTTTCTGATTTTAATAGTAGCATTATGCTCCCATTCGGTTAAGGTAAATGGTCCATTGGATACATGAGTATTAGCATTTTTTGCCCAATCAGGATTGGCTTCTACAACTTTTTTGTTTACTGGATAAAGTGTGTAGAATGCAGTTAATTCTAAGAAATATGCAGTAGGAGATTCAAGGGTTACTTCTAGAGTCATATCATCTAGAGCCTTGACTAACACATCGTCAACAGTTCCTTCTCCAGTGTTATAGGCTTCTCCGCCTTTAATATAGTATAGTTGATGAGCGTAGTCTGAAGCCAATTCAGGATCTAAGGCCCTCTTCCATGCAAATTCAAAGTCATGGGCAGTAACAGGGTCACCATTTGACCATTTAATATCATCACGAAGAGTAAAAGTATAGGTCAAATAGTCTTCTGATACCTTATATTCCTTTGCCATACCGGGAACAACTTGTAAATCGGGATTGATTTTCATAAGACCTTCAAAGGTATGATCTAATACCCAAGATTCATGAGTTCCTTGAGCTAATGCAGGGTCTAACGAACCTGGTTCACTACTATTGTTTGTCCTTAAAATCTTTGCTTCTTTTTTATCTTCCGTTGGTGATGTAGCAGATGAGTCTGTATTTGGTGTCTCTGTAGTTGTAGGTTCCTCTACATCTCCACCTTTAGGTACACAGCCGGTAATCAATAAGGCTATGATAAGTAACAGACTTATTGCTACTATGAAACTTTTCTTCATATTAAAGCCCCCCTTTAAATATTTAAAGTAATGCTTAAATAATTATATTTATTTTAAAAAAGGAATAGAACTCTAAAGATATAATAAAATAACTCAGAATTTTGAAGTCGATTTCAAAATTCTGAGTTATTTTTAAGACTTTTTTTTCTTATTGTGGCTATAATCAAAGTAAGGACAGGAATCACGAATTGAAATGGTATAACATAGTATAGATAAAAGTCGATAAATCTTGCCATATCCATGGTGCTTTTAAAAATAAACCTAGATAAGACTACCATTATACTACATAGGATAATGAGTGTTCCTCTATGGTGTTTTATATTAAAAAGCTTTATAAATCCTAGGGATGCGGCATATAAGTATGTGGTAGCCTTTGCAAATCCGGTTAATGTCATATTGGAGGAAACGATGATTTCAATTCTTTGAATAAAATTAGAAAGCGTTATTATGGAAGTAGCAAAATTAGATCTAAAAAGTATAATATTTACATTGGGAAATCCTAATAATAAAACATTTCTAAGTATATTGGCTAAAAGAAAAAAACCAGCAATAAGAAAACTATAGATATATACTTTAGTGATTTCTTTATTATCATCAACATAATCTGAAAACACTAAAAATACTATGGTTTCAGCAAAGGGTAAGGTGAGAAATGAATAGGCATTAATCATTACAGGCTTTATTCCATTATATAATATGGGCATAAGATAGGAATAATTAAACTGATTTAATCCTAAGAGGATTGTAACAATAATCAAAAGTATAATAACAGGCAAAGTCACCTTTGCCCAAGTGGAAAAAGCAGAAAATCCAGCATTTATGGTGTAAATTGCTAATAATCCTATAAGTATAGCTGTGATATATTGGGGAGTTTCTGGTAAAGAGGATACTTGAATATATTCTGTCATATATCTTAGAGCTGTAGTTGCTAGATGAAAGAAATAAAAACTGTAGGCTAAAATTAAAAGTTTACCTAAAACTTTACCATAAACCTTTATAAATATGTCAAAGAGCCCCATTTTAGGGAATGACTTTGCTATTTTTCCATAGATAAAAGCAAAAGGCATAGATGCTACTATTGCTATTAAAACAGAAATCCAAATATCTTCTTCTCCATGAATATTTCCAATAAACATTAGAGAAGTACCAAACATAAATATAACCATCAATGCTTCATACTGTGAACTGCTAATATTTTTATCTCTAATCAATTTTATCACCTTCTGCATGTATTATTTTTTATTTATATTTCTAAATAGATTTCCGCTGCTTCTAATATGAATTCTTGCATCCACATCTATATCTAATTCTTTAAAAATATTATCCCAATCGGATTCAATTTCCTTCCACAGATTAGGCATCTTTTGTTTTACAATATTACCAAATCCAAAAATATCTAAACCACTGTCTTTTTGAGTAGTTTTAATAAATTGTAAAATCTCACTTTCTAAGTTCTTTTCTGCCATAGCTTTAATCCTTAGAATATTATCTTCGCGGAATGTATCTATATAACCATCTACTTCTCCAATGCTTACAGTAGCTTTTATTTTGATATCCATGGAAAGTTGATTATTCACCATCTTTGGCTCAACTTTAGTTTTATTTCTAAATATCTCCATAGATACAGTACTATTTGAAACCTCTAAAATAAGAAGGCCGCCTTTAATTTCATTTCTAACAAAACGAAGATATTTAATATCATCTGATTTTATAGATCCATCTAATTTATCTTTTTTTAGAATAGTACCACCAGATAATACTATGGTCTCCAGTCCTTCATTTATTTCCATACCAACTGTAGGGATTACAGGATATAGTCCTGGAGTCCCTATATAATTAGCCAATTGATAAATGGATATATTTGGAGTTTTAGACAATTGATCACTGGAAACTATCATGGTTGCTATTTCAAAGGCACGAATATCAGTAGATACAGATTGTAGATCAAGTATTTCACTGGCGCTATCTTGATCTGAGACTACCATATACATATTAATTCTAGGTTCTGCGTCTCTGAATAGAAAATCTAATATAGGTATAACACCGTCTCTAGCCACGTCCTTGCTTACTATAATTACTGATGTATGACCAAAGTATAATTTCTTTGCTGTAATATCGATCATATTTCTAATACAATCAAAAATCGATTTTCCTTCTGCACTTAATTTTAAGGAAACAAATTTTGGTTCTTTACTAGACTGATCTATATCTATGATTTCGGCAGTTAATTTGTAACCATCAGGAGTTTTATCTACAGCTATTCCTGATACAGGAGATACTTCTTCAAGTTCTTTATAGTCACCTCGTCCTGTAAGAAAGCTTAAAATTATAATCATAATTAGTATAACAACAAAGAACTTATTCATAGTCTTTACCTCCATTGCTGCGAATAGATTTATTTGCCATATATCTAGGTCTGCGTCTCATATACCATCTAGGGCTTCTGATTGCAGTATCTTTTAAATCCTGTGGATTAAATGTAGTTAGATTTGACATATATGGTACACCGAAGGAATCAAGCTTCATCAAATGAATAAGAACAAATGTCATTCCTATTATATAACCATATAGTCCCAAAACAGAAGAAAGACAAATTAAAAACAACTTTATAACATTTGAGGCACTATTTAGGTTTGGAGTTACTAAACCAGCAATCCCAGACATTCCAACTACAATAATTATGGGGGCACTAACAAACCTTGCTTCTACAGCTGCACTTCCTAAAACTAATGCACCGACTATGGATAATGCCTGCCCAACGAAGGAAGGCATCCTTGCTCCTGCTTCACGAAGCTCTTCAAATACTATTAGCAGTCCAATGAGTTCCAAAATTGTAGGTAATGGTGCATCTATTCTAGAGGCATAAATACTCATCATAAGCGAAGTAGGTATAAATTCTTGATGCTGGGTGACCAACGCCAGATATATGGGAGGAATGCTTATGGTAGAGAGAAATCCTAGTATACGAAGAAATCTATTTATAGATGAAAAATAATAATTTAAGTTATAATCATCAGATGATTGAAAAAGCTCTATAAAAATATGGGGCAAAGTCATAGCAACAGGAGAACCGTCAATTAAAAGTGCAATTCTTCCTTCCAAGAGCTTTGCTGCCACTACATCTGGCTTTTCTGTACTTCCAGTAGTTTCAAATACGGAAAAAGGATTTTTGTCAATATATTCTTGAATATATTTCACATCAAGGACTCCATCGATTTTAATGGCATTTAATTGATCAATTAACTCATTTAAAACACTTTCTTCAGCCAATCCTTCTATATAGGTTATACAAAGGTCTGTACTAGTTATCTCTCCAATTGACATAAATTTAAACTTTAATCTAGTTGACCTGATTTTTCTTCTAATCATAGATAGATTAATTATTAAACATTCATTAAATCCTTCCCTTGGACCACGCATAGATTTTTCTACGGTAGGTTCCTGAATAGTACGTGTTTCCCAGCCTTGACTTCTTATGATAAGAGATTTATTTTGGCCCTCTAAAAACAAGGCAGTATTTCCCATTACAATTGTACTGACTAATTTAGACATATCTTCAGTTTCTTCACAGTAGGCAGACGTGATAATTTGATTTTTTAAAGTATTTATTGAATCTAAATTTGACGAAATCTTATTTATAATAATAGGTTTTATTATATATTCATTGAGTATATTCTCGTCAATCATACCATCAATAAAAAATAGGCAACAGGAAATATCAGGGTTAAATTGATTTTGAACTTTTCTCATTTTAAAAGTAGCATCGTTTTTAAATATTTCTTTCATTAAATTTATATTTTCATCTAAGGAACAGGATATACTATAATCCTTTAAATCTTTCATAATAACCACAACCTTACATAAGTTTATTTACTAGTTTGACCCAATAGAGTTTATTTTATGTTGTTTTGATATAAAATTAAATCTAAAATGAACCAATGAACTTTCTTCGAATATACTATATTGAGTTGTAATTCAAATAAGGGAGGTTAAATTATGAATGCTAATCAATTTTGTCCAAATGGAATGCTTTATACTATTAAAGCAGGAGATACATTTTTTAGGATAGCTCAGACCCATGGTGTTTCTCTGAATGCTTTGATAGCAGCCAATCCAGGTGTAGATCCTAATAGGCTATTTATCGGTCAAGTAATTTGTATACCAACATCAGGTCCTGGACCTACTCCAGGTACTTGTCCTTCTGGAACCACATCTTATACCATTAGATCGGGAGATACACTTTTTATACTTGCACAAAGATTTAACACTACAGTTGAAGCAATAATCCGAGCAAATCCAAACATAAATCCAAATAATTTACAAGTAGGTCAAATAATATGTATACCAACATCAACTCCAGGGCCAGGACCTACTCCAGGTGCTTGTCCTATTTTAAGGCAGGGAAGTAGAGGAGCAGATGTAGTAAGACTTCAGCAACTATTAATAAGCAATGGATTTAATCCAGGAGCTGTAGATGGTATATTTGGAGCTAATACTCATTCGGCTGTTATAGCTTTCCAAAGAAGTAGAGGACTTGTGGCAGACGGAGTAGTAGGAGTAAATACTTGGACTGCACTGGGAGTAAATTGTAATCCATCAACTACTTGTCCTTCTGGAACCATATCTTATACTATTAGACCAGGAGATACACTTTTTATGCTTGCACAAAGATATAACACTACAGTTGAAGCAATAATGCGTGTAAATCCAGGAATAAATCCAAATAGTCTACAAATAGGCCAAATAATATGTATACCTCAATAAAATAAAGAACCCATGGGTTCTTTATTTTTTTATTAAAAAAATTTCTAAATAATTGACTTATTTTTTTATATAAGATAAACTAATAGGATAGACTATATGAAAAGAGGATTCGAGGAGGTTTTGGTAAAGTGCCAACTAAATATATATTTGTTACAGGCGGTGTAGTTTCATCCTTAGGAAAGGGAATTACTGCAGCCAGTTTAGGACAACTTTTGAAAAGCAGAGGGCTTAAAGTCACTATTCAAAAATTTGACCCCTATATAAATGTTGATCCAGGAACAATGAGTCCATATCAGCATGGAGAGGTATTTGTTACAGATGACGGAGCGGAAACAGACTTAGATTTAGGTCATTATGAAAGATTTATTGATGTGAATTTAAATAAAAATAGTTCAGTTACCACTGGTAAAATTTATTGGTCTGTACTTAATAAGGAAAGAAAAGGGGAATATAATGGAGGAACAGTTCAAGTAATTCCTCATATAACAAACGAAATTAAAGAAAGAATCATAAGGGCGTCTAAGGAAAGAGATGTAGATATTGTAATTACTGAAATAGGTGGTACTGTAGGAGATATTGAGTCTCTACCTTTTCTAGAGGCTATTAGACAGATTAAATATGATGTAGGCAAAGAAAATGTAATGTATTTACATGTAACTTTAGTTCCATTCCTATCTAAGGCTGGAGAATTAAAAACTAAGCCTACACAACATAGTGTAAAGGAATTAAGAGGACTTGGAATTCAACCAGATGTTTTAATTTGCAGAACTGAAGTTCCTCTTGCAAAGGATTTAAAGGATAAGATAGCCTTATTCTGCGACTTGGATCCATCAGAAGTAATAGAAAACAGTGATGCATCAACTATTTATGAAATCCCTTTAATGTTGGAGAAAGAGAGACTTCCGCAATTAGTTATAAATCATTTAAATTTAAAATGTAATGAACTTGATTTAACAGAGTGGAACAAAATAGTTGAAAGTATAAATAATCCTCAAGGTCATGTAAGAATTGGTCTAGTAGGTAAATATGTTGAGTTAAAAGATGCTTATCTTTCTGTATCGGAATCTTTATGTCATGGTGCTATTGCCAATAATGTAAGTGTAAGTATAAAATGGATTCATGCTGAAGAAGTAAATGATGAGAATGTAAAGGAACTTTTATCTGATGTAGATGGAATTTTAGTTCCTGGAGGCTTTGGAGATAGGGGAGTAGATGGAAAAATTTCAGCTATTAAATATGCTAGGGAAAACAAGGTACCTTACTTAGGAATATGTCTTGGTATGCAATTAGCAGTTGTAGAATTTGCTAGAAATGTGGCAAATCTAAAAGGCGCCCATAGTTCAGAGTTGAATCCAGAGGCGACTTATCCAGTTATAGATTTAATGCCGGAGCAAAAGGATGTTGATACACTAGGCGGTACATCTAGATTAGGATTATATCCTTGTAAGGTAAAGGAAAATAGCAAGGCTTTTGAAATATATAACGATGAAATAATATATGAAAGACATAGACATAGATATGAATTCAATAATGAATACAGAGATATGCTTAGTGAAAATGGTCTAGTCATATCTGGAATGTCTCCTGACGAAAGATTAGTTGAGATAATTGAACTAAAGGATCACCCATGGTTTGTAGCAGTTCAATTCCATCCAGAATTTAAATCAAGACCGACAAAGGCACATCCATTATTTAGAGAGTTTATTAAGGCAACAATTAAAGATAATGAATAGTGAGACTTCCATAGTTATTTAGTAAAAGACTATTCACGAAAAAAGGGGGGCTATATAATGAAGAAGAATGTAAGATTGAAAAAAGGCATGACTACTATTTTAGCTTCAGCATTACTGGTATCGTCAATCCCAAGCTATGGTGCATCACCAAGGTTTAAGGATGTACCTGCCACTCACTGGGCTTACACCTATGTTGAAAATATGGCAAAATTAGGCTATATTTCAGGAACTGGTAATGGGGTATTTTCTCCACAAGCAAGTTTGAATTTTGATGCAGCCATGAGTCTAGTTGCTAGACTTTCTAATCCAGGAGAGGCTGAAAGGTCTAAGGCTCTAGGAAGTTACGAATCTTTATTAGATGAATTAAAGATAGAATCATGGGCAAGGGAAGGACTAGCTGTTTGTTTATATAGAGATATAATTTCAGAATCTCAATTGAGAGATGTAAGCAAGAAAGGACTTGTAAAAAAGCCTATTAAAAAGGCGGATATAAGTGAGTACTTAGTTAAGGCCATGGGTTTAGAAGAAGAAGCTCAAAGTAAGTTAGTTGTGGCTTTACCTTTCAAAGATGTACTTAGTATTGAAGCACGTCAAGCTAAATATGTACAAGTATTGCTTGAAGCAGGAGTTTATGATGCTAAGGGAAATGGCGATGGTACTTTTAAGCCTAACTCTTATTTAACAAGGGATGTAATGGCGAAGATGATGTCAACGGCATATGATTATATGGGGGGTAATACATCTACTCCAACTACACCTACAAACCCTACAACACCAGGATCAACACAAACAGATAGGGTAAGCGGGGAAATAAAGATACTTACTGAAGTTGGAACTGAAAAACTTGTGACAGTTACAGATAAAGTAAAGGGAAACGTTTCATATAGAGTGTTAAATACATCTATAATAACTGTAGATGACAGGAGTGCTACTTATTCTTCCTTGGCTGAAGGGCAAGATGTGGAATTAGAAGTAAAGAGAGGCACAAATGAAATAGTAAGTCTTAAAGCTAAATCCATGGAAGAAAATATATCCGGTAAAATTAAATATATAAATGCTGCTGGCTCAAAGATGACTGTAGAATATACAGAGGGAAGTAAGACTCTTTCTAAGGAATTTAATATAGATAAAAATGCTGATATATACCTAAATGATAAATCAGTACATTTGAATGAATTAAAAGAAGGAGATTTAGTAGATATAAAAAGCAGAAATAATTTAATCTATGATATAGATGGTGAAAGTAAAATTAAAAAGGTAGAAGGTATTATAAAAGAAATAACTCCTGTAAAGAATAGTAAAGATGAGGAGTATACTATTACCATAGTAGATAGCAAAGACAAAGACAAAGATAAAGTATATGAATTCACAATAAATAATAAGTCTTATATAACTAGAAATAATAGAACTGCAAAGGTAGGAGATTTAAAGGTAAAAGATGAGGCTTATGTTGAAGCTGAGTATAACATAGTAAAGGATATAGATGCAGAAGTAGTTAGAAAAAATATCAAGGGTCAGATTATAGAGCAAAGTACTAGGCTTCATCAAAACATAGAAGTAACAGTATTAAATCAAGAAACTAAAGAGGAAGAAAGATATACTTTAGGTAAAGAGATTTATATTAGAGTAGATAAAGTGGTTACAAGTCCAACGGATTTAAAGACAGGCTATTATATAGAGGCCCTTGTAGAAGGCGATGAAATCATTGAAATAGAAGCAGACTCCAAAGGATTAGAATCAACTTTATTAGGCAAAATTGATCATATTAATTCTAGAAATAATGAGATAATATTAATTATAGAAAACACAGACCTGGATGATTCAAAATATGGGGATGAAATAACAGTTCGTGTTAAGAAAGATGCAATTATAGCAGATAAAAACCTTAAAACAATTTCCTTTTCATATTTAGGGAGAGGAGATAGAATTCTTATAGCAGGAACATATGATGGATTCTACTTTGTGGCAGATACTGTACAGCTAAGAAAATAATTGCCAATTAGCAATAAAAAATAAAGCATAATAAAAAAACTTGGACTCTTAAAGGTCCAAGTTTTTTTATTGGCAATAGTCTATTGTCAATTAATCTATTCTGTTTTTATTGCCTCTAAGGCTGATAAATTCATGGCACGTCTTGCAGGGAAGTAGCCTGAAACTATACCTATAAGTGCTGAGAAAACCATGGCTGCCAATACTAACCATATTGGGATTATAGATATTTTTGTAGAACCTGATCCCATGGCTTGCCCAAATGTGGCACTGAATTTATTTATAATTAAAGAAATCAAATAGGAAAATCCTACTCCAAATATTCCACCAGTAAGTCCAATTAATGCAGACTCAAATAAGAATAATCTTTTTATATCCTTTAGGGAGGCACCTATTACTTTCATTATACCGATTTCTTTAGTTCTTTCATAGATACTCATTACCATGGTATTTGTAATACCTATGGCTGCAACTAGTAATGATACTGCACCGATTCCACCAAGGACTGCTTGGATTACTGCAGCTTGTTTTTTCATAGATTCTAACTCATCATTTAAACTATAGGCCTCATAGCCCATGTCTTTAATAGTTTTTTGTACTTCTTGAACATTCTTCATATCATTTACTTTAACATTTATTTGATCGTATCCCTTACCTTTTTTACCCTTCTCAGGCTTTTGGTTTTCTGATTTTTCTTTTTCTTTTATAAGATTTTGTAAATCTTCAAGGGGCATATATATACCATAGTTAGTTTCCCAGTTTCCCTCTGTTAAAACTCCTGCCACTTTAATTTTATATTCCTTATAATTTGCATTATTTTGTCCAGGACCAGACCATCCATAGTTAGGATCTAAGGTCAGAGTCATTCTGTCCTTCATTAAATTAATCTTTGGTTCTCTATAAGTTCTTGCCTTTGGTTCATAGAAGTTATATTGCATTTGACCTCCGAATACTACAGTAAGACTATCCCTATTATTTAAAAGTCTGCCTTCTGCAACCTCAAATCCAAAGTCTTCCATAGAATCAGGGTCTATTCCCCTAATGGAACCTGATGCAACATATCTCCCATTTATAATAGAGCCATAAGTTTGAAGAGTAGGGCTTACTGCCACTACATTGTCTAAAGACTTAAAAGTTTTCACTGCCTTATCATCCAAGGCCATTTCTTTTTTTCCAGGTAGAGGGGCTTCCCAACTTTTATGAACATTTACAGTAGTCAAACTACCCCATTGGGCAATTTGATCCTCAAAAGCCTGACTCATTCCAAAACCTAGACTAAGCATTACTATAATGGAACTAGCTCCTATGATTACTCCAAGGACTGTAAGAAAGGTTCTTAGTTTTCTTCTCCACAGATTTTTAAATCCCATTCTGAATAAGTCTAAATTATTCATCTAGTGCTTCTTCCTTTTGTTTTTTCTTTTTCTTATAAAAGAAATATCCACCAACAGATGCTGCCACAATGGCTAAAATAGACCAAAGCCATTTTGAAGTAAGAATTCCTTTAATTCCACCTTTATTCATATCGCCATCTGGTGGGAAGTCTTCAGGAGATTCTTCCATTGGGGGCGCATCCATTACATTTAATGTAAATTCTTTTCTTAATTCTTGGGTTTGACCTGTGGAGTCTTCATAAGTAAAAACTACTGCTCCTGTTAATTCCCCTGGCTCATTTGGAATTACTGTTCCTTCAAAATATTCGCTGCCGCCACTATCAAAATTACCTACATAGTAGCTGCCATTTTCCGTTTGGAAATCTCCTTCTAACTTAACCATCATATTGTATAATGTGACTTTACCTGTATTATAGAATTCTAAAGACACAGGTAATGGTTGACCTACTGCTGCTTCTGGAT
Source organism: Tissierella sp. MB52-C2 (assembly GCF_030931715.1). Lineage (NCBI taxonomy): Bacteria > Bacillati > Bacillota > Tissierellia > Tissierellales > Tissierellaceae > Tissierella > Tissierella sp. MB52-C2. Next base: position 2,987,120 of record NZ_CP133261.1, on the reverse strand, counting down.
AAACACCTAATTCTGCAGTTTCAAGTCTTGACTGTTGTACTACAGGTACTCCTATTAACTCAACATCCTTTAGCTCTGTACCCTCATTATCCTCATATTCAAAGTTAGCTGTTATGATATGAGTCTTTGCTACAGCATCAGGAACTGTAAACATAGTAATAGTCTTTTCTACTCTACCTTTAGGTGATATAGAATCAATATAGAAAGTATTGGAACTATCTACTGGTGTAAAGGCTGAACTGGCACTAATTTCCTTGTCAGTAGAATTTCCAGCAGCTTCTGCTGTCAAGAATATCTTGATATTTCTTACAGTTTTTTTGCTGGAAGTATTGTAGAAGGAAAGAGTCATTTCAAAGTTTTCTCCTGCCTTAACTAGCTGTGGGTCAAAACTATATTTATCTATAATTAGTTTTGGTTTACCCTTAGTCGGGTCACCTTTTTCCGGAGCCAATACAAATATTCCTACAAACTGTTCTACAGTATCTTCCTTCCCTAAATCATCCGTATATTTTACTGTGATTTCTATGGGATAATTTTTAGTTTCAGCAGCCTGTGTACTTAAAAATTTGAATTCTAAGTTTTGGGAATCCTGTGGTGCCAGTGAATCTAGTTTTATAATACTTACAGATTTAGGTACTACTCCTGCTGGATCTGTACTTTTAGCTTCAACTATTATATTTTTTGCATCTGATTGACCTTGGTTTCTAATACTAAATCCTACAGTTGCCTCTTTATTTTGTCCAATAGAACCTGTTGGATAAGTTAAATTTTCAATTATCAAGTTAGAAGATTGACCTTGATTTGAGGCAACTGTTATGAAGAAATTATTTTCTTCAGTAATAGCCTCACCCTTTGAATTTTTATAAGTTAAATTTAACTTTAATTCATGGTTTCCAGAGGATATTTTCTTTGATGATGTTAATTCAAAATATACATATTTCTTGCTGCCAGATGATATGGATTGTATGGTTCTACTATTTACACCACTGGCTAAGGCAAATCCATCACCAGATAGACCACCTAAAGATACTTTAACATCTTCAGCAGCAGCACTACCACTATTTTTTATATTAAAACCTACTGCAATAACTTCTCCAGCCTTAACATTAGGTGAAGGCAGTATATCTACACTTTCTACTATAAGTTGAGATTTAGTTTTATCTTGTGTAACACGTACATTGATATTTGCTTTTGTAGTAAACTTTTCTGCAGGTAATTCTTCTTCTTCATATATGGTTTTGCCATTTTCATCTTTTATGACATTGCCTTCCTTATCCTTAGAAGGCACTTCACGATAACCAGGTTCACCATAGTAAGTTATTTCAAGTGGTAAAGAGTAATTCTTTCCTTCTGCATCTGGATCTATTTTTACTCTATATGATAAAGTTCCACTTTCACGATCTCTCATACTTCTTATATTATCATAGGAAGAGCCATCTACATAGACCATTCCAGTTCCAGTAGGGTCTTCACTAAGGTTTCCTGTAATATTTTCTGCATATCCATATCCTGTGTTTGTAAGGTCTACTGATATAGATATACTTTCTCCTGGTTTTCCTTGATAAGTAGTTGAGCTAGTGACTATTATATTAGGAACACCATCTCTGTAGGCAAATCCTGTACTTGGTACTTGTAATATAATTAATATTGCTGCTAAAAAAATACTTAAAAATCTTTTCATCTAATTTGCTGCCCCCTTTATTATGTTTTCATTTTCTATAATCTTTTCTATAAACCCATCTCTCAAGCTAACTACTCTATGGGCATAATCTGAGATTTCCACATCATGGGTTACTATTATCAGGGTTTGTTTAAGGTCATAGGCCATACCAGTAATTAAATCCATGATCTCCATTGTTGTTCTTGTATCTAAGTTTCCAGTTGGCTCGTCGGCAAATACTATTTCAGGCTTACCTACAAAGGCTCTGGCAATACTTACTCTTTGCTGTTGTCCCCCACTCATTTCAGATGGCTTATGATGAAGCCTTTTTCCAAGGCCTACATCGACTAATATCTGTTTTGCTAACTTTTCCCTTTCAGCTTTAGGTACTCCCTGAAATGTAAGACCTAAACTTACATTTTCTAGAGCTGATAAAGTAGGGATTAAGTTATAGGATTGAAAAACGAAGCCTACATATCTTTGACGAAATTTAGTTATGTCTCTTTCGTTCATTTTATGTATCTGATATTTTCCTATGATGATTTCACCCTTAGTAGGCTTTTCAAGTCCAGCCATCATATTTAATAATGTGGATTTGCCTGAACCAGATGTACCTAACAGACAGATAAACTCCTCTTTTTTTATAGATAAGCTTACATTATCTAAAGCAATAATTTTTTCATCTCCCATTTTATAGACTTTTCTCAAGTTTGTTAATACAATTAAATCATTCAAAAATAAACTCACCTCCAATAAATCCCGCTTAATACATTTTATCACAATATACACTATTAAGTGGTTACAATATTATTAAAGTTTATTGATAAATTTAATAACTTATGGGAAAATTTTACTTAATCTTATTTATAGAAGCTCTTTTCCCAATTCACTAAGAATTCTAAAACATAATTGTGAACTGATTATCAATATGATATAATAAGCATAAATAAAAATTCTCAAGGGGGTTCACTATGGAAAAAGCTATGATTAGACTTAGAATGAGTACACAGGATGCTCATTATGGTGGAAACTTAGTAGATGGTGCTAGAATACTAGCATTATTTGGAGATGTGGCTACAGAATTACTTATTAGACATGACGGAGACGAGGGACTGTTTGTAGCTTATGATAAAGTAGAATTTACAGCGCCAGTTTATGCAGGAGATTTTATTGAAGCAGTAGGAGAGATTGTAAAGGTGGGAAATACTTCTAGAAAGATGGTATTTGAAGCTAGGAAGGTAATAGTGCCTAGACCAGATATAAGCGATTCAGCCTGTGATCTTCTAGAAGAACCTATGGTAGTATGTAAAGCAGAAGGAACCTGTGTAGTACCGAAGGATAAGATAAGAAAGTAAAGAAAACAGTTAATAGTTAATAGTGAATAGTGAAAAGTTAAAACCAGTGAATAATGAAGGATTCGTCATTATAAGCGAAGCGAAGTAAATAGTTTCAAGTTTACTTGAAACCACCAAAAACTATTAATTATTAACTATTAGTTATTCACTAAAAACATATAGGGGGGGCGTTTTTATGGAAAAATTAATTATTACAGCTGCTATTTGCGGTGCTGAGGTAACTAAGGAGAATAATCCTCAAGTTCCTTACACTGTAGAGGAAATAGGTAGAGAAGCGGAATCAGCTTATAAAGCTGGTGCAAGCATAATTCATCTTCATGTTAGAGAAGATGATGGTACTCCAACTCAAGACAAAAATAGATTTAAAGCTTGTATGGATGAAATATTAAGAAGATGCCCCGATGTTATAATTCAACCTTCCACAGGTGGAGCAGTTGGTATGACTGATGAAGAAAGGCTTCAACCAACGGAACTAGGACCTGAAATGGCAACTTTAGATTGTGGTACCTGTAACTTTGGTGGAGATGAAATATTTGTAAATACTGAAAACACTATAAAAAACTTTGGTAGACTTATGATTGAAAGAGGAGTTAAACCAGAAGTTGAAGTATTTGACAAGGGTATGATTGACTATGCTATTAGATATGCTAAACAAGGATTTATAAAAGAGCCTATGCATTTTGACTTTGTACTAGGAGTACAAATGTCAGCAAGTGCAAGGGATTTAGTATTTATGGTAGAAAGTATACCCCATGGATCTACTTGGACAGTGGCAGGTGTTGGTAGACATGAATTCCCTATGGCGGCCATAGCAATAGCAATGGGTGGTCATGTTAGAGTAGGATTTGAAGATAATGTATATATAGAAAAAGGAGTATTAGCTAAATCCAATGGAGAATTAGTAGAAAGAGTTGTAAGAATAGCTAAAGAACTAGGTAGAGAAATAGCTACTCCAGATGAAGCAAGAGAAATATTAGGACTAAAGAAAAAATAGATAATATATAAGTATCAAAATCGGTATCATCTTGTTGGATTAATATACTAAGAGATGATGTTATACTGGATTTGATACTTATTTTTTTCTAATTAAATAGGTGCAAATATTAAAAAATATATTTATAATAGAAGATGATATGGATTTATAGATAAAAGGGTCGTTTTATTTTAAAAGTAAGAGGGAGGAATATTATGAAGAAAAAGGTAGTTATAGCTCTAGGTGGAAATGCCATACTTCAGCCTAAGCAGGAGCCAAGTTATGAAACTCAATTGGAGAATGTAAGAAAGAGTTGTGAAGTACTTGCAAGATTAGTGGAGGAAGGGTATCAGTTAATAATAAGTCATGGAAATGGACCTCAGGTAGGCAATCTTCTTAGACAAAATGAAGAGGCAAAGGAGGTTGTACCTCAAATGCCTTTAGATGTATTAACTGCTGAGACTCAAGGATTCATTGGATATATGATTCAACAATCTTTAAAAAATGAATTAAATAAGTTAGGAATAAATAAAGAAGTTATAACTCTAGCAACTAGAGTGGAAGTATCAAAGGATGATGAAAAGTTTAAAGATCCAAGTAAGCCTATAGGTGCATTTTATACTGAGGAAGAAGCTTTAGTTTTAAAAGAGGAAAAGGGATGGATGCTAAAGGAAGATTCAGGTAGAGGATTTAGAAGAGTAGTAGCTTCACCGAAACCCATAAGGATATTGGAAAAAGATGTTATAAAAAAATTAGTAGATGAAGATATTATAGTAATTGCAGGTGGCGGTGGTGGTATTCCTGTAGTTAAAGAAGAGGATGGCACCTACTCTGGTATAGAATCTGTAATAGATAAGGATTTAAGCAGCTGTAAATTAGCAGAGGAAATAGAAGCAGATATATTTATGATTTTAACAGATGTAGATAATGCGTTTATTAACTATGGAAAAATTGATGAAAGATCTATAGAAAAAATTAGTATAGAAGAATTGATGAAATATGTAGAAGAAGGACATTTTGCTAAGGGAAGTATGGGTCCTAAAATAGAAGCTGCCTTAGAGTTTGCAAAAACTGGCGGAAAGTCTCATATATGCTCATTATTTCAAGCCAGAAATTCCCTGCAAGGAAAAAGTGGAACCATAATATCTAAGTAAATAACTCCGGTTTTTTAATGCCTGGCATTAAAAAACGGAGTTATTATAATTAAATTGTTGTAATTTGTAGCTGTAATAGTTTAGAAATTTGATATAATAGTATATAATAATAAAAATGGAGGTTGTACTAATGTTAGTTACGGGGAAAGAATTATTGTTAGATGCACAAAAAAAAGGATATGCTGTAGGAGCTTTTAATATTAATAATATGGAGATAATTCAAGCTATTATTGAAGCTGCTGAGGAATCAAATTCTCCAGTTATTCTTCAAGCTAGCCAAGGTGGTATTAAATATGCAGGAATTGAATATATATCCGCTCTAGGAAAACTTGCAGCTAGAAATGCTAAGGTTCCAGTGGCGCTTCACTTAGACCATGGTACAGATTTTGATCAAGTAATGTTATGTATTAGACATGGTTTCTCTTCTGTAATGATTGATGGTTCTAGATTCCCATTAGAGGAAAATATTGCATATACTAAGAAAGTAATAGAAGTTGCTAAGGCTGTTGGAGTTTCCGTTGAAGCAGAATTAGGAAAGATAGGTGGAACTGAAGATCATATTACTGTAGATGAAAAGGATGCTACTTTTACTGATCCACAGGAAGCTTTAAGATTTGTAAATGAAACAGATGTGGACTTTTTAGCCATAGCTGTAGGAACTGCCCATGGAGTATATAAGGGAGAGCCGAAGTTGGATTTTGATAGAATAAAGACCATAAGAGAGACTATATCTGTACCATTGGTACTGCATGGTTCATCAGGAGTTTCAGAGGATGCTCTTAAAAAAGCTATCTCTCTAGGAATTTCTAAAATAAATATAGATACAGACCTTAGAATAGCCTTTGCTGAAGGTGTAAAAAACTTTATAAAAGATAACCCAGATAATATTGATCCAAGGAAGATTTTAGCACCAGCTAAAGAGCAAATGAAAGCAAAGATTAAAGAAAAAATGGAGATATTTGGCTCAGTTAATAAAGCTTAGGATTTATTATAGATAACCAACAAGAAATCATAATAAAAAATACTAAGAGAGTGGATTTGCAGAATATGGAATAACTCCCAATGAATGAAGCTATAAAATCCGTAAAGAAATTTATATGTTTGAGCGTAGCGAGTTTATAAATTTTAGGATTTTGTAGCTGAATGAATTGTAGGAGTTATCCATATTCGAAACAGCACGAACGTGTATTTTTTCATTATGATGTTGGTTATCTATAACTAAGGGTAGTGAATAGTTATTCACTAGAAAAAGAGGGGGAAGATTTATGAAGCTTTTTATTGATACTGCAAATATAGATGAAATAAGAGAAATAAATGAATGGGGAGTTATTTGTGGAGTTACTACTAATCCTAGTTTAATTGCTAAGGAAGGTAGAGACTTCAAAGAAGTTGTTAAAGAAATTTCTGAAATTGTTGATGGACCTATTAGTGCAGAAGTTATTTCTTTAGAAAAAGATGGTATGTTAGAGGAAGCAAGGGAACTTACTAAGATCCATAAAAATATAGTAATAAAGATTCCTATGACAAAGGAAGGACTAAAGGCTGTAAAGGTCTTATCTTCTGAAGGAATAAAGACAAATGTAACTTTAGTTTTTTCTGCTAATCAAGCCTTACTTGCAGCACGTGCAGGGGCTACTTATGTAAGTCCCTTTATTGGCAGACTTGACGATATAGGAAATGAAGGAATATCTCTTATTGAGGATATAGTAAATGTATTTAATGTCCATAATATAGATACTGAAATAATTGCTGCAAGTATAAGACATAATGTCCATGTATTAGATGCTGCAAAGGCGGGAGCCCATATTTCAACTATACCTTATAAGGTGTTTTCACAAATGTTAGACCATCCTTTGACTAATATTGGTATAGATAAATTCTTAAAGGATTGGGATAGTTTACAAACTAAATAGGGAGTGTTAAAATGGATAGAAACTTGGCTTTAAATTTAGGAAGAGTAACAGAAGCAGCAGCATTGGCCAGTGCAAAGTTTTTAGGCAGAGGAGATAAAAATGCTGCAGATCAGGCTGCTGTTGATGCCATGAGAAGAATGTTTGATACTGTAAATATAGATGGAGTAGTAGTTATAGGCGAAGGAGAAATAGACGAGGCACCTATGTTATATATTGGAGAGCAAATAGGTATAGCAGGACCTGATAGTCTAAAAATAGACATAGCTGTAGATCCTCTTGACGGAACTAGTTCCATAGCCTTCGGTAGACCAGATGCTGTTTCAGTTGTTGCCATAGCTCCTAGAGGCTGTATGCTTCATGCTCCAGATACTTATATGAATAAAATTGCAGTAGGACCAAAGGCCGCTGGAGTTATAGATATTAATAAACCTATAGAAGAAAATATTGCCAGTGTTGCCAAGGCTTTAGATAAAGATATATCTGAAGTTACTGTAACTATGCTTGATAGACCAAGACATGATAAATTAGCAGAAGATATAAGAAAGGCAGGAGCTAGAATTAGAATGATTACTGATGGAGACGTAATAGCTGCCATTAATACTTGCTTTGAGAAAACAGGTGTTGATATGATGGTAGGTATAGGTGGTGCTCCAGAAGGAGTAATTACCGCTGCTGCATTAAAATGTATGGGTGGAGAATTTCAAGGAATTTTACATCCTGCAACTGATGAACAAAGACAAAGATGTATAGATATGGGGGCTGATCTTAACAAGGTATATAAAACAGATGACCTTGTAAAAGGAGACGAAATAGTATTTGCAGCAACGGGAGTATCTCACGGTGAATTGCTTCAAGGAGTTAAATACTTAGAAAATAATGTTGCAGCTACTCATACTCTAGTTCTTAGGAGAGAAACAGGAACTATTAGATTTATAGAAGCCACACATAAGTTAGATAAGAAACCGGAATACGCTAAATAAAATCAGTTAATAACTAATAGTGAAAAGTGAATAGTTTAAAGCGAAGCTTTAGAGTCTAGCTAATTGCTTCCAATTTATTGGAAGCTTCCATAACTATTCACTATTAGTTATAAGTTATTAACTAAAATTGAAAGGGGTGTCAATATTTGACGGAGCAGGAACTGTCAGGGAAGAAGATTAGTGAACTACGAGAAATTGCAAAATCACAGGACATAGCTAGTCCTTATAAATATAAAAAGGATGAATTAATTGATATAATACTTCAAAGCTATGCATTGAAAGAAAAGGAAAGTAATATGGAAAAAGATAATGAAGATAAAGAAGGCATTAAGATAAAGGATATTGCAGATAATTTACCTGAAAAGGTAACAGAAGAATTAGAGAATATGGAAGTAATAAATAGTGCTGAAGGAATCCTTGAATTACATACAGATGGATATGGATTTTTAAGATCAGATAATTACCAATCTGGTGATGAGGATATATATATTTCTCCTTCACAAATAAGAAGATTTAGATTAAAAACTGGAGACAAAATTTTTGGAGTAACTCGTGATCCAAATCCTGGTGAAAGATATAAGGCTCTTCTATATATTAAATCTGTTAATGGAATGCATCCAGAAACGTCTATCAAAAGACCTAATTTTGATAATTTAACCCCAATTTATCCCAATAAAAGATTAAAACTTGAGACAAATTCATCTGATTTATCCACTAGAATGATAGACTTAATTGCACCTATTGGAAAGGGACAAAGAGGTATGATAGTATCTCCTCCAAAGGCTGGAAAAACTTCCTTACTAAAAATGGTTGCCAATAGTATATCAGAAAATCATCCAGAAGTGGAAATTATTGTATTATTAATAGATGAGCGACCAGAGGAAGTTACAGATATGAAAAGGTCTGTAAAGGGTGATGTGGTTTATTCTACCTTTGACGAACAACCTCAGCATCATACTAAGGTTGCAGAAATTGTTCTTGAAAGGGCAAAACGTCTTGTGGAACATGGAAAAGATGTAGTTATTTTGCTAGATAGTATTACAAGGCTGGCAAGAGCCTATAACTTAACTATTCCGGCAACAGGAAGAACCCTATCAGGAGGATTGGATCCAGGAGCATTGCATAAACCTAAAAGATTTTTTGGTGCAGCAAGGAATTTAGAAGAAGGTGGAAGCTTAACTATTTTGGCCACAGGTTTAGTGGAAACTGGAAGTAGAATGGATGATGTTATATTTGAGGAATTTAAGGGTACAGGTAATATGGAAATCCACCTAGATAGAAAATTATCTGAAAAGAGGATTTTCCCTGCCATAGATATTAATAAATCAGGAACTAGAAGGGAAGAATTACTTCTTTCTCAAAAAGAACTTGAGACAATTTGGGGTATAAGAAAAGCCTTAGGTAACGCACCTACACAGGATGTAACCGAGACTTTAATAGAGTCTTTACTAAGATCTAAGGACAATGAACATTTTATAAATGAGATGAGAAATAAAATTTGGTTATAGTTGAAAATAGAAAAAATATATGCTATAATTTAATGGTTGAATTATAGAAAAATGTTTTTTTGCTATAGACTAGCAGTCGGAAAGAGGTGAAAGGAATGAAAGCGGATATTCATCCAAATTATAACGAGGCTACTGTTATTTGTGCCTGTGGAAATACATTTAAAGCAGGTTCAGTTAAAGAAGAATTAAAAGTAGAAATCTGTTCAGAATGTCACCCATTCTTTACAGGCCGTCAAAAGTTTGCTGAACGTGGTGGACGTGTTGAGAAATTTAAGAAAAAATACAACAGAGACTAATTTTGTCAAAAAAACTAGGTTAGATGCTATAGCAACTAACCTTTATTTTTTATGACCTAACCCAGTGAACGAACGTAGTGAGTGAACTGTAGGTAGGTCAAACGCAATGAAAACCCAATTTGTACGAGTGTAACGAGTAAATAAATTGGTGTTTGAAACTGCGTAACCAGACTTAGAGCTAGAATCGACTTAAATAATAGAATGGCAGGTCAAACGCAAAAAAAGGGGTGAGTATATGAAAATAAAAAATTTAGATAGAGTACCAAAACATATTACAAGTATCGGGGGTCAGGCTCTAATTGAAGGAGTTATGATGCGTGGGCCTAAGGATGTTGCAATGGCTGTTAGAAAGCCAGATAAGGAAATTGAAGTAAAGGTAGAGAAACTCCAAACCTTGGGGATGAAATATAAAATATTTAGACTTCCCCTCATAAGAGGTGTAGTAGGATTGGTGGAGGCAATGCTTTTTGGTACTAAGGCTCTTATGTACTCGGCAGAATTCTTTGAAGAAGAGGTAGAGACTGAGCCTAAGGAAAGCTTTACACAGAAGATATTTAAAGATAAGGCAAATGATGCGGAAATGGTCTTTGCAGTGGTTACTTCCTTAGTTTTGGCTGTAGGTATGTTTATGATTTTACCTACTATTTTGACTAATTTTTTTAAGACAAAAATTCATAGCTCCATAGGGTTAAACTTAGTAGAAGGATTAGTTAGAATAATAATATTTCTATTATATATAATAGGAGTATCTAGATTAGATGATATTAGAAGGGTCTTTGAATATCATGGTGCAGAACACAAAACCATTCATTGTTATGAAAATCAAGAAGAATTAACTGTGGAAAATGTAAAGAAATATCCAATCCTTCATCCTAGATGTGGAACTAGCTTTTTATTTATGGTTATGATAATTAGTATTTTAGTCTTGTCATTCTTTGGGTGGCCAAATCCATTACAGAGATTTATCGTAAGAATCTTAATGTTTCCTGTGATTGCAGGAATATCTTATGAAATAAATAGGTTAATTGGTAAAAGTAATGGAAAATTAGCGTACTTCCTATCTTATCCAGGACTAATGATTCAAAAATTAGCTACTGTAAAGGAACCAGATGAAGAACAGATCGAAGTGGCTATAGAATCTTTAAAAGCAGTATTAACTGATAATAAGGAAGAGGATAAATGGTAATAATAGATGAACTACGTAGGAGATATAAGGATTTTTCATTAGATGGAATTTTGATCTTATCTAAACTATTGAATGTAGATAAATCCCATATCTATACCTACGGTGAAAAGGAAGTTTCAAAGGAAGTAGAAAATAAATTTATATATCTTATGGAAAAGAGAACTAAAGGGTATCCTATTCAATATATTTTGAAGGAAAGAGAGTTTATGGGACTAGAATTTTATCTAGAGGATGGAGTTTTAGTCCCTAGACCAGATACTGAAATTTTGGTAGAATATGTGATAGATTATATAAATAGAAGATATAAAGGTATAAATATTAAGGCATTAGATATTGGAATAGGTAGTGGTGCAATTTCACTAAGTGTTGCCAATTACTGTAAAGATGTAGAGGTCTATGGTATAGATATAGAAGATATACCTATTAAGGTGGCTAATATAAACAAGGAAAAGTTTAACTTAACCAATGTAAGTTTTTACAAAGGCGACTTATTCCAAGCCTTAGAGGGTTTAGATTTAAAGTTTCATATAATAATGTCAAATCCTCCATATATAGCTTCAGAGAAAATAGAAGGCTTACATACTACAGTAAAGGATTTTGAACCAAGGGTGGCATTAGATGGTGGAGTAGATGGGTTAGACTTCTATAGAAGGATTACGGTTGAAAGCAAGAAGTATTTAAAGGACAATGGGCTTTTAATATATGAAATAGGATTTGACCAAGGAGAAGAAGTCTATAATATTTTAGTAAAAGAAGGTTTCAGTAATGTTTCCATATTAAAAGACTTACAGGGACTAGATAGAGTAGTCCTAGGTATTAAGAAATAAGGGTGGTGCTTTAAGTGGAATTATTATTTAAACTATTTATGACGTTTTTTAAAATAGGTGCATTTACCATTGGTGGTGGATATGCAATGCTTCCATTAATTCAAAGAGAAGTAGTGGAAGAAAATAATTGGCTTACATCAGATGAATTTGTGGATATACTAGCTATAGCAGAAGTAACACCAGGACCTGTGGCTGTAAATACAAGTACTTATGTAGGATATAAGAAGGCGGGATTTAAAGGAGCAATAATATGTACACTAGGAACTGTTCTTCCTTCATTTACTATTATACTCTTAATTGTGACATTCTTTTGGGGATATAGAACTAATCCCATTGTAGATAAGGTATTTTTAGGAATAAGACCTGCAGTATCGGCTTTAATATTTTCAGCTGTATATAAACTGGGAAAAACCATGAAATTCAACAAGGCTATGGTAATAGGAGCAGTACTTACAGTTCTTTCTATACTATTATTTGATTTAAGTCCAATAATTATAATCCTTGTTTCTTCCATTGGCTCAATTATCTATTTTAAAAACAAGGAGAAAAAAATATGAATATATTTAAACTTTTTATCTCATTTTTGAAAATAGGAGCCTTTAGTTTTGGTGGTGGATATGCTATGTTACCGCTAATAAGGAAAGAGATAATAGATGTTCATGGTTGGCTGACTACTAAGGAATTTATAGATATATTGGCTGTAGTGGAAATGACACCAGGACCTGTTGCTATAAATTCTGCCACATTTTTAGGATATAAGGTTGGAGGAATATTAGGAGCAATTGCCGCAACATTTGCTGTAGTTTTACCATCTATAGTTATAATACTGATCATTGCCCATTTCCTATCTAAGTTTAAGAGTTCACCCTATGTATCTTGGGCATTTACAGGAATAAGACCAGTAGTACTAGGATTAATTACCTCTGCTAGCTTAACAGTAGCTAAAGATGCAATTATAGATATAAAGAGCTTTGTATTAATGGCAATACTCTTCTATTTAACATCATTTAAAAAACTGCATCCAATATTGGTTATTGTGTTAGCTGGAGTAGTAGGAGCATTTATATATTAATTGACAATTGTATTAAGGAGGAGTGAAAGAATGTTAGATAAATTGGCTTCAATTGAAGCTAGATATGATGAACTTGGTGAAAAAGTAATAGACATGGAAGTAATAAATGACAGAGAATTATGGCAAAAGCTTATGAAGGAGCATTCAGATATTGAACCTATAGTATTTAAATATAGAGAATTTAGAGAAACTAGGGATGGCTTAGAAGAAGCTAAGGAAATGCTTAGAGATAAACTAGATGAGGAAATGAAGGAATTAGTTAAAGAAGAAATAAAAGATTTAGAAACTAATCTAGCTACAATAGAAGAAGAACTTAGAATATTACTTATACCAAAGGATCCTAATGACCACAAAAACGTTATAGTGGAAATAAGAGGAGGAGCTGGTGGAGATGAGGCAGCTCTATTTGCAGGAGTATTATTTAGAATGTACTCAAGATATGCAGAGAGAAATAGATGGAAAGTAGAAGTAATGAGCAGTAATGAAATTGGTATAGGTGGATTTAAAGAAGTAATATTTATGATAAGAGGTAAAGGTGCATATAGTAGATTAAAATATGAATCAGGAGTACACAGAGTTCAAAGAGTACCTGAAACTGAAGCCAGTGGTAGAATTCATACATCTACATCTACAGTTGCAGTATTACCAGAAGCTGAAGACGTGGATATAGAAATTCAAGAAAAGGATTTAAAGATAGATATCTATAGATCTTCAGGAGCAGGTGGACAGCACGTTAATACTACTGACTCTGCTGTTAGAATTACTCATATACCTACAGGAGTAGTAGTTGCCTGTCAAGATGAGAGAAGCCAAATCAAAAACAGAGAAAAGGCAATGAAAATACTTAAAACTAGATTATACGATAAAATGTTAACTGATCAAGAAGCAGAAATAGCAGAAGAAAGAAAAGGTCAAGTAGGTACGGGAGATAGATCAGAAAGAATTAGAACTTACAACTTCCCACAAGGAAGAGTAACAGATCACAGAATTAACTTAACATTATATAAATTAGATGCTTTTGTAGATGGAGATTTAGACGAAATGATAGACTCCTTAATTACATCAGATCAAGCAGAGAAATTAAGTGGAGAATAATAAATTTAAATAGCTCCGATTTTTGAAGCCAAGCTTCAAAAATCGGAGTTATTGTATATTATTTAAAATATAATATAATTCCAAGTATAAATCCACCAATAACTCCAAGGCTGGAGATTCTACCTTTGTAAACATTTTTTCCAGTTGGGATTAAATCATCACAGACTATATATAGCATAATCCCACCTGCTACAGCTAAACAAATGGATATTATATTGTTGGATATGGTACCTAAATAGGCACCAATATATGCACCTATACCTGTGGGAGCACCTGCTAATATGCTAATGGCCATTATTTTAATAGGGCTGACATTCTTCATACTTAGTGGCAGAGCCATAGATATTCCCTCTGGAATATTATGTAAGAGCATGGCAAAAGTCAATACAAATCCAAAATCAGATACGCCTACTAAAGTAGAACCTAAGGCTAAACCCTCAGGCATATTATGTATAGCTATACTTAATGCTAAAAGCAATCCAGATCTTATTCCTACTAAATATTCCATTTTTTCAATTAGAAGTTCCAATATAATGATAATGGTAATTCCCATTAAAACACCTAGAATTACATTAAGGATTCCACCTAAGTAAAAGGCTTCTGGGAATAAATGAAAACTTACTATAAACATCATAAAACCACTAGTTAGTCCAAGCAAAAAACTTAAAACCTTATCCGTTTTCTTTATATATATGCCAATAAAACTTCCAAGTCCAGTACCAACTACTCCTACTAATAATCCAATAAGTCCAACAAACCATATATTCATAAAAATCCCTCCCACTAATAAATATGAAAAGTCTTTGATAATTATTAGTTATTAATTTTTAATTCACTTTGATTTCTAATTTAAAAAATATCCATTATGAAATAAAAAGCACTAATTATTCTTTGTTAATTGTTAATCCTAAGGTAATAATATATAATTAAATCAGTGAATAATGAATAGTTATTCACTTTTCATTAGATTTGGAGGTTAATATGGATACTAAAATATTAAAGATAATAGAAGACAATATAGATGAAAACTTAATAAATGAAGCAGTAGACAAAATTAAAAGCGGTGGGCTAGTTGCATTTCCTACAGAGACCGTTTATGGTCTTGGAGCCAATGGATTTGATGAGTCTGCTGCAAAAAAGATTTTTATTGCCAAAGGCAGGCCACAGGATAATCCCTTAATCCTTCATGTGTCGTCTATTGACCAAGTAGAGGAATTGGTAATGAAGATACCTGAAGTAGCTAAAAAATGTATGGAAAAGTTTTGGCCGGGACCTCTTACTATACTTTTAAAAAAATCAGACAAGGTTTCTAGTATAATTACGGCGGGACTAAATACTGTAGCCATTAGAATGCCTGAGAATAAAATAGCATTAGAGCTAATAAAAAAGTCTAATATTCCCATTGCGGCACCCTCTGCTAATACATCGGGAAGACCTAGCCCTACATCGGCAAAACACGTTATTGAAGATTTAAATGGCAAGGTTGATATAATAATAGATGGTGGAAATGCTGGAATAGGTTTGGAGTCAACAGTTCTAGATTTATCAGGAGAAATTCCGATGATTCTTCGACCTGGTGGAATAACGAAGGAAGATTTAATAAAAATAATTCCCAATATAGAGGTAGACTTTGCTATAATAAAAGAAGATGAAAATATTGTACCTAAATCACCTGGACAAAAATACAGACATTACGCTCCTAAATCAGAGATGATAGTTTATAATGGAGAAGTTAGAAACATTGTAGAGACTATTTCAGTAAAGACTAAGGAATATATAAGTAATGGAAAAATTGTAGGAATTATTTGTACAGATGAGACAAAGGAATTTTATAAAGAAGGCATAGTAATATCTATGGGTAGTAGAAAAGATAAGAAAACCATAGCCCATAATTTATTTAATACCCTAAGATTATTTGATGAAGAAAATGTAGATATAATTTTAGGTGAAGGCGTTGATTTTTC
Organism: Tissierella sp. MB52-C2; assembly: GCF_030931715.1. Classification (NCBI taxonomy): domain Bacteria; kingdom Bacillati; phylum Bacillota; class Tissierellia; order Tissierellales; family Tissierellaceae; genus Tissierella; species Tissierella sp. MB52-C2. The sequence goes on along the minus strand of NZ_CP133261.1, from coordinate 2,971,137 downwards.
CTTTCTAGGAACAGCCATAATGAATAGAATGATGAAGGCTTCTGGAGGTAAAATCATAGAAGTTTAAGGGGGATATAAATGAAGATATTATTTGTATGTACTGGTAACACTTGTAGAAGCCCTATGGCTGAAGGTATTTTGCGTTCCATAGCAGAAAACAAAGGTTTAAATATAGAAGTTAAATCTGCAGGTATTTCTGTATTTGATGGAGATAATGCATCTATTAACTCCATTGAGGCGATGAAGAAAATAGGCATAGATATATCTGACCATGAAGCTTCTCAGCTACATATAGGTTTAATAGAAGAGGCAGATTTGATTTTGACCATGGGGGATTCCCATAAGAACTTTATAATATCAAACTTTCCAGCATCTGCTGGTAAGGTTTATACTCTAATGGAATACGCCTATAATAAAGGCAAAGATGTATCAGATCCCTTTGGAGGCAGTCTTAAACTATATGAAAATATAAGAGACGAGATATATCAGGCAATAGTACAGATTGATTTTTAATAGTCCATTGACTTTAAAATAGGGAGGAATATAAATGAAAATTGGTATAGGCAGTGATCATGGAGGATTTGAATTAAAAGAATATATTAAAGAATATCTGGATAAGGAAGGAATTGAATATATAGATTGTGGAACTGATTCCATGGATTCAGTAGATTATCCTGATTATGGAAAAAAGGTATCTGAAGCTGTAGTTAAAAAAGAGGTAGATAGAGCCATAGTTATCTGTGGCACAGGTATTGGTATTTCCATAGCTTGTAATAAAGTAAAGGGCATTAGATGTGCATTGTGCGGAGATACCTATTCTGCAAGAATGAGTAGAGAACATAATGATGCTAATATTTTAGCCCTTGGTGGGAGAGTCATAGGAAGGGATTTAGCCATGGAAATAGTAGGAATTTGGTTAAAAACTGAATTCGCTGGAGGAAGACATGGAAGAAGAATAGAAAAAATAAGTGAAATTGAAGTTTAATTTGTGATATAATCTTTAAGGAAAAAAATTAGGAATATGAAGGGAGTTTTTTATATGGCAAAAGTAGTAGTATTTGATCATCCTCTTATTAAACATAAACTTACATTTATAAGGGATAAAAACACTGGTTCAAAGGAATTTAGAGAATTAGTTACAGAGGTTTCTATGTTAATGGGATATGAAGTAACTAGAGATTTTCCTTTGGAAGAAATTGAAATAGAAACACCCGTTACAACTATGAAATCACAAGTTATATCAGGTAAAAAGGTAGGTCTTATTCCAATACTTAGAGCAGGACTTGGTATGGTTGATGGTATGTTAAATTTACTGCCTGCAGCTCGTGTAGGCCATATAGGTCTTTATAGAGATCCAGAAACTTTAAAACCTGTGGAATATTACTGTAAATTACCTCAAGATATTGAAGAAAGAGAATTAATAGTTTTAGACCCTATGCTTGCAACAGGAGGCTCTGCTGTAGCAGCTATAGACTTCTTAAAGGAAAAAGGAGCAACCTCTATTAAACTAGTTTGCTTAATAGCTGCTCCAGAAGGGGTAGATGCTGTAAAGGATGCCCATCCAGATGTGGATATTTATGTAGCAGCTTTAGATGAGAAATTAGATGAGCATGCTTATATAGTGCCAGGATTAGGAGATGCTGGTGATAGATTATTTGGAACTAAATAAAGGAGTGGATTAATGTGGGAAGCTTTATTGCACCATTTTTTCTAGCTTTATTGATTTCATTCATTTCCACCCCTTTAGTAAGAAAACTAGCATTTAAAATAGGTGCTGTGGATATTCCAAAAGACGATAGAAGAATACACAAAGAGCCAATGCCACTGATTGGTGGCTTGGCAATATTCTTTAGTGTAATTGCAGTTACTTTAATATTTTTACCACTAAATAGAGAAATAGTTTCAATTTTAATAGGTGGTACTATTATTGTAATAGGTGGAATTATAGATGATTTAAGGGAACTCAACCCTAAGGCTAAATTTGTATTTCAAATTATAGCAGGACTAATAATCATATATGGTGGTGTAAAGGTAGATTTTGTTACTAATCCCTTTACAAAAGATAGCTCTTTAATTTATTTACATTGGCTGTCTATTCCCATAACTCTTTTTTGGATAGTTGGTATTACTAATACATTAAACTTTATAGACGGATTAGATGGATTGTCAGCGGGAGTTGCTATGATCTCTAGTATAACCCTTATGATAGTGGCAAGTAAATTTGGATATACATCTATAATTATATTATCCGCTAGTATAGCAGGGGCTTGTTTAGGATTTTTACCTTTTAACTTTAATCCTGCTAAAATCTTCATGGGAGATACTGGTGCTTTATTCTTAGGATTTATGTTAGCAGCCATAACCATAGAGGGTGTAATGAAATCTGTAGCAACCATAGCAATTGTAGCTCCTATACTTATATTATCTGTACCTATTTTTGATACTACCTTTGCAATATTTAGAAGACTATTAAACGGTCAGTCCATAGCTTCAGCAGATAAGGGGCATCTACACCATAGACTTTTAAACAAAGGATATTCTCAAAAAAAATCTGTACTAATACTTTATGCTATGTCTGCTGGATTTGGATTATTTGCTGTAGTAATATCTAGGGCAAATACTAGGCAAGCAGTATATGCTTCCATAGGATTACTTTTAGTATCGGTGTTAGTGGCTATAAGACTAGGTATATTTGAGAAAAGATGAGAGAACCAGTGAAAAGTGAAAAGTGAAGAGTGAAGAGTAGAGAGACCTTGGGTCGTCAGTTAAATAGTTTCGAATTTATTCGAAACCTACACAACTATTCACTAGATGAACAAACTAAGCGATGTACACAAAATTGAAAACCACAATTTTGGTACCCTGCTTATATTAGTTATTAGCTATTCACTAAAGAAGAGGAGGGGTATATTTGAAAATAATGACTGTCTTTGGCACAAGACCAGAGGGAATCAAAATGGCTCCAATAGTGAAAGAATTGGAGAAAAGAGAAGGGATAGAGTCTATAGTATGTGTAACTGCTCAACATAGAGAAATGTTAGATCAGGTACTTAATTTATTCAATATAAAGCCAGACTATGATTTAGATATATTTAAACCTGGACAAACCCTAACAGATATTACAACAAGAGCTTTAAAAGGTTTAGAGGAAGTTATTATAAAGGAAAAGCCTGATGTATTACTGGTTCAAGGAGATACTACTACAGTATTTGCAGGAGCATTGGCCGCATTTTATCAAAGAGTAAAGATTGGTCATGTGGAAGCTGGACTTCGTAGTGGCAACCTATATTCTCCTTATCCAGAAGAAGCCAATAGAAAGTTAGCCGGTATACTTGCAGATTTTCACTTTACACCTACAGAGAAAAATAGAGAAAATCTATTAAGAGAAGATTATCCAGATGAAAAAATATTTATCACAGGAAATACTGTAATAGATGCTTTAAAATATGTTAGTCAAGAAGATTATATATTTGAATTAGATTTGTTAAACAATCTAGATTATAAAAATAAAAGAGTGATTTTAGTTACAAGCCATAGAAGTGAAAATATTGGTAAACCTATGGAAAATATATTTACTGCAATAAAAGATATTGTAGAAGAGTATAAGGATGTGGAAGTAGTATTTCCTATGCACTTAAATCCGAAGGTAAGAGATATTGCAAACAGAGTACTAGGGAGCAATAATAGAATTCATTTAATAGAACCACTGGACTATGAACCACTGGCAAACCTTATGTCAAAGGTACATTTAATAGTTACAGATTCTGGTGGACTTCAGGAAGAAGGACCAACCTTTGGTAAACCTGTACTTGTAGTTCGTGAAGAAACAGAAAGACCAGAGGGAGTAGAAGCAGGTACTGCTAAATTAGTAGGGACAACCTATGAAAAACTATATAATGAATTGAATTTACTATTATCAAATGAAGAAGAATACAATAAAATGGCAAACGCAATAAACCCATATGGAGATGGAAAGGCTAGTGAGAGAATAGTAGATATATTAGTTAATAGTGAAGAGTGAAAAGTGAATAGTTTTTGGGTCAGGCTTTTGGGTCTTTAGGTTAATAGTTTCTAGTTTACTAGAAACTTCCACAACTATTTACTAGTAGTTATTAGTTATTCACTAAAAGGGGGTCATATTGTGGATAAATTGATTGAACTTAAGGATAGTTTTGAGATGCTTGTGGATATTTTAAATTATGCTTATGAAGGTTATGTTTTAGTTGATCCTAATGGTAAAATCGTTAAGATGAACTATGAGAAGCTTATGGGCATAAAAGAGGAAGATGCCATAGGCAAACCTGTGGAAGAAATAATTGAAAATACCCGTATGCATATTGTATTAAAGACAGGAAAAAAAGAATTAAGGGATGTTCAAAGAATTCAAGGCCATGATATGATTACAAATCGTATTCCCATAATCAAGCAAGACAAGATAATAGGTGCTGTAGGTACAGTACTTTTTAAAGATATTAGTGAAGTCAAGGAGCTGGCCCATCAGCTCCTTGATTTGCAATCAAAGATAAATAAGTATAAGGGTGAAATTGAAAGAATAGAAGGTACAAAGTATTCTTTTCACAGTATAATTACTAGAAATCCAAAGATGGAGTATTTAAAAAAGGTTGGAAAAATGGCATCAGAAACTAATTCCACAGTATTGATTACTGGAGAATCTGGTACTGGAAAGGAATTATTTGCCCATGCCATTCATAGGGCAAGCTATAGAAAGGAAGAAGCTTTTATAGCTATTAATTGTGCTGCAATTCCAAAGGAATTATTAGAGTCTGAACTCTTTGGTTATGATAGCGGTGCTTTTACAGGAGCTAGAAAGGATGGTAAGCCTGGAAAGTTTGAACTTGCCTCTGGTGGTACTATATTTTTAGATGAGATTGGAGATATGCCTCTAGAAATGCAGGCAAAGATACTTCGAGTTTTAGAATCCAAGGAATTTGAAAGAATAGGTGGCAATAAAAAGATTAATTTTGATGCAAGGGTTATAGCTGCCACTAATGAAAATATTGAGGAATCTATAAAAAAAGGTAAATTTAGAGAAGATTTATATTATAGATTAAATGTAATATCCATAGAGATCTTACCTTTAAGAGAAAGAATGGAGGATATAGAACCTTTAACTGAAAATATTCTAGATTATCTAATTAAAGAAATGGCAGTAGGACAAAAAGAATTGTCTAAGGAAGCTATGAGAATATTAAAGTCTTACAGTTGGCCAGGAAATGTAAGGGAGTTAAGAAATATACTAGAAAGAGCAATTAATCTTTCTACAGGAAGAATCATACTACCTGAACATTTACCAGAAAGAATTATAGATGGAGAAAGCTATTTACCAAAGAATATAGAAGATATTCCTAAACTTAAAGATGTAGTTGAAGAAGTGGAGAAAGAAACTATAAAAAAGGCAATTTTATTGGCAAAGGGAAATAAAACCCTAGCTGCTGAGAAGCTAGGTATACATAGAACTGCCCTTTATAAGAAAATATATAAATATAAAATGGAAGACATGGAGTAAGTGTAGCCATAAGTATACATAAAAAAGAGGACTGTATACTTATGGCTACGTTTTTGTATGCAATAAATAAATTTTGTAGATAAATAACTACACTTATAAAATAAAAATATTTATTTTAAACTGAGCTTTTTCAAGAAACGAGTAAAATCAAATCTTTTGGCTTAGTGAATATTTATAGAAATCTTGGCATAGTAATTGCTTTGTATAGGTTATATAATATGTGTTTATATAATTTTAAATATAATAATAGGAGGTATTATAATGAGAGAAGTAGTAATTGCTTCAGCAGTAAGAACACCTATTGGTGCATTTGGTGGTAAATTTAAGGATGTATCTGCAGTACAATTAGGAACTATAGTTGCTAAAGAAGCATTAAAGAGAGCTAAGATAGAACCAAATATGGTTGAAGAAGTTATATTTGGTAATGTGCTGCAAGCAGGATTGGGACAAAATGTTGCTAGACAAGTTTCAGTACACGCAGGTATCCCTACGGAAGTACCTTCTTTTACAGTAAATAAAGTTTGTGGTTCTGGTCTTAAAACTGTTCAACTGGCGGCTCAAGCCATCTTAGCAGGAGAGGCAGATATAATATTAGCAGGTGGTACAGAAAACATGAGTCAAGCTCCATATTTATTGAAATCCGCTAGATGGGGTCAAAGGATGGGCAATGGTGAAATCGTGGACTATATGGTGGCAGATGGTCTATGGGATATTTTTAATGACTATCATATGGGAATTACAGCTGAAAATATAGTAGAAAAATATAGCCTTACTCGTGAAGAACAAGATGAATTAGCGGTAAGCAGTCAAAATAAAGCAGAAGAAGCAGTAAAAAACGGCAGATTCAAAGAAGAAATTGTTCCAGTGGAAATCCCTCAAAGAAAAGGTGATCCAATAGTAGTAGATACAGATGAGTATCCTAGATTTGGTGCTACCATAGATGGAATGGGAAAACTTAGGCCAGCATTTAAAAAAGATGGTACAGTAACAGCAGGAAATGCTTCAGGAATAAACGATGGAGCAGCTGCATTAGTTATAATGAGTAAAGAAAAGGCAGAGGAATTGGGAATTACTCCATTGGCTACTATTGCCTCCTACGGCTCAGCGGGAGTAGATCCTTCACTAATGGGAACAGGACCTATTCCTGCCACAAGAAAGGCTTTAGAAAAGGCAAATATAAAAGTGGAAGATTTAGATTTAATAGAGGCTAATGAAGCCTTTGCAGCCCAAGCTTTATCAGTTATAAAAGACCTTAATCTAGATACTTCTAAGATCAACGTAAACGGTGGAGCAATAGCCCTAGGTCATCCAATAGGAGCTTCAGGAGCAAGGATATTAGTTACATTATTACATGAAATGAAAAAAAGAGATGCTAAAAATGGTCTAGCTACTTTATGTATAGGCGGTGGCCAAGGAATAGCTATGATAGTTAAAAGATAGTTAAAAGTGAATAGTGAAAAGTGAATAGTTTTAGAACCAGTGAAACTAGGAATCTTTCTTCTAGTTAATAGTTTCGAATTTATTCGAAACTTCCATAACTATTCACTATTAGTTCTTCACTATTCACTACAAAGCTATTCACTAAAAATAAAGGGGGTTATATTTATGAATAAAGTTATATCTATTGACGAAGCCATATCTCATATCAAAGATGGTATGACTATTATGGTAGGTGGATTTTTAGGATGTGGATCTCCGCATAGATTAATCGATGCACTTGCGGAAAAAGGTGTTAAAGATTTAACATTGATTTGTAATGATTCTGGTTTTACTGATATAGGAGTAGGCAAATTAGTAGTCAATAAACAGATTAAAAAACTTATAGCTTCTCATATTGGAACTAATAGAGAAACTGGAAATCAAATGAATGCAGGAGAAATGGAAGTAGTGCTAGTACCTCAAGGAACTCTTGCAGAACAAGTAAGAGCAGGTGGAGCGGGATTAGGTGGCTTTCTAACTCCTACAGGAGTAGGTACAGTAATTGAAGAAGGTAAGGATAAAATGGTGATAGATGGTAAAACTTATCTTTTAGAAATGCCTTTAAGAGCTGATATAGCCTTAATTGCAGGAGAAACCGTAGATAAATATGGAAATATTGTATACTATGGAGCAACTAGAAATTTCAATACACTTATGGCTACAGCTGCTGATATGGTAATAGTAGAAGCTGAGAAGGTAGTAGAAGTTGGAGCATTAGATCCTAATCATGTTGTTACTCCAGGAATATTTGTTACTCATATAGTTAATGGAGGTGAGAAATAATGGATAAGAAAGAATTCATTGCTAGACGTGTAGCGAAGGAACTAAAAGACGGAGACGTAGTAAACCTAGGTATTGGATTACCAACAATGGTGGCTAACCATGTACCTAAACATATGAACGTATTTTTTCAATCAGAAAATGGCTTTATAGGATTAGGGCCTGCACCTCTTGAAGGAGACGAAGATCCTTATATAGTAAATGCAGGAGCTCAATGTGTAACTATTTTGCCAGGTGGAGTATTCTTTGATTCATCTACATCCTTTGGAATAATCCGTGGTGGACACGTGGATATAACTGTTCTTGGAGCATTACAAGTAGATGAAAAAGGAAACCTTGCCAACTGGATGATACCAGGAAAAATGGTGCCAGGTATGGGTGGAGCTATGGATTTAGTAGTAGGGGCAAAAAAAGTAATAGTAGCCATGGAGCATACAGTGAAAGGAAATCATAAGATACTTAAAGAATGCAATCTTCCATTGACTGCTGCAGGAGAAGTAAATTTGATTATTACTGAAATGGGCGTTATGGAAGTAACAGAAAAAGGATTATTATTGAAGGAAATAAACCCAGAATATACTGTAGATGAGGTAAAATTAGCTACAGAAGCAGAAATGATTATTTCTGAAAATCTAATAAATATGGAAGTGTAATAAACATAGAAATATAACAAAATGACTCTTAGAATCTCCTAGGAGTCATTTTGCTATACTATTTAATATTTATTTCAATATTGTGTTAAACTACTTGCATTAATTATCAAAATTTTATATAATTGAAACTGTATTTAAAAATCACATGATAAAATTCGACAAGATAATCAAACAATTAACAAAGTGTGCTTAGATAAAATATCTCATGGGAGTGAGGAAATGAAGAATAAAAATTACAAGGATACCTTTAAAAACCTAACCTTAGTTAGTCAAATCGGGCTCTCTGTGATTACGCCTATTTTACTTGGTGTTTTCGTAGGACAGTTCATAGACAAAAAGGCAGGAACAAATGGTATCTTTTCTATTATCTTCATATTACTTGGAACTGGCGGAGGGTTTATGAATATATTTAAGCTAGCTGGAGGAAAAAGGAAGTGAAAAAATGAATAATGATATTGTCTTTAAAGTTACAAAGAGAGTAGCCATAATATCTTTGTTAATTATAGGAATTTCTTTTTTTCTATTTAAAGAGCCTAAGCCTATAATTTATGGGTATATATTTGGTGCAATAATTAGTATATTAGGATTTAAATTGCTCAATAATACTATAAATAAGGCTGTGGATATGACACCGGGAAAGGCTACTGCCTATTCTACGGTACATTATATGTTACGTTATTTGATATACTTCATAGTTCTTGCAGTTGCTGCCCTAGCAGACTATCTTAATTTTCCTGCTGCGATTTTAGGACTATTAAGTGTAAAATTTATAATCATTGGTTCAGCAATATTTGACAAGGATTTTCAAAGATAATAATTAGCAATTAATATTTGCTAATTTTATATATTACATTTGGGAAATAATAAAGAAAATATATAAAAAAAAGAGAAAGGAGGGATATATTTGGAATTAGGAATAAATATTTTTGGAAATGAAATTATTGTACCTGACACTATAGTAGATATGTGGATAGTTACAATATTATTAATTATATTTGCCTTTATAGTTAATAGAAAAATCAAAAAGGCTAATGCTAATGAAGTACCATCTAATTTCCTAAATGTTGTAGAAATACTAGTGGAATCTGTAGAAAACCTAGTTAGGAGTACTATGGGACCACAAAACATGAAGTTTGCACCTTATATTTTAACATTGGCATTATTTTTAGCCGTGGCTAATCTATTCGGGCTAATAGGCTTATCGCCACCTACGTCAGATTATTCTGTTACTCTATCTTTAGCTTTAATTACTTTTGTACTGACACAGTATTGGAGTTTTAAAAATTCAGGCGGGATAGGTGGATATTTAAAGGGATTTACAGAACCTATGTTCTTTTTAACCCCGTTAAATGTTATCGGAGAGATAGCAAATCCAATCTCATTATCATTTCGTTTATTTGGTAATATAATGAGTGGTGGTATAATCATGGGTTTACTTTATCAAGCCTTAGGTATTATAGCGCCAGTAATTGCAGCACCACTTCACGCCTACTTTGACGTGTTCTCTGGATTGCTGCAAACATTTATATTTATTATGCTATCTATGATATTCATAGGTGGTGCAGCAGAAGAATAGTTTTTTAAATTTGAGAGGAGGAAATAAAATGCAAGGAATTACAAGTGAAGCTTTTATATTAGGGTGTTCAGCAATAGGTGCTGGTTTAGCAATGATAGCAGGTATAGGACCTGGAATTGGTCAAGGTAATGCAGCAGGACAAGGTGCAGCTGCAGTAGGTAGACAACCAGAGGCTAAAGGAGATATTACCCAAACAATGCTTTTAGGTCAAGCGGTAGCAGAGACAACAGGTATTTACGGATTAGTTATTGCTATAATCTTATTATTTGTTAGACCACTATTAACAGCTTATATTAATCTAGGATTATAATATCTGTATTTACCCCTTTTTTGGGGTATCTCAGGCTAAGGAGGTTAGTTTATGTTTGTAGTTAGAGCCTTGCCAGAATTATCATCTATGATTTTAGCTTGGGTTGCATTGTTGTTACTTTATGTAATTCTTAGACGTTTCTTATACAAACCAGTTTCACAATTTTTAATCGATAGAAAAACAAAGATTCAATCTGATATTGATGGAGCAAAGGTTTTGAAAGAAGAAGCTAATGCTTTAAAGGATGATTATGAAAGTAGAATTAATCTTGCAAAGAAAGAAAGTCAAGAAATCATCGAAGGTGCTAGAAAACGTGGAGAAGAATTAAAAGAGGACATCCTAGCTGAAGCTAGACATGAAGCTGAAAACATAGTATCTAGAGCAAGAAAAGAAATAACTCGTGAAAGAGAAATGGCCTTCCAAGATATCAAATCCCAAGCTGGTGAAATTGCATTACTTATTGCTTCCAAAATAATGGAAGAACAAATGAGCATTGATAAACAAGGAAAGCTAATTGATAAATTTATTGATGAGGTAGGTAGTTCAAAATGGCAAAGTTAGTAAGCAGTAGATATGCTTTAGCCTTATTTGAAGCGGGACTTGATATTGGAAAGATAGACGAATTCAATAAAGAATTGGATTTCTTGAAGGCAGTATTTGAAAAGGAAGTTAAGCTTCTTCAAATATTAAATCACCCAAGAATTAGTAAAAACGAAAAGAAACAATTAATAGACAAAATTTTCAAAGAAAAACTATCTCAAGAAATGATTAACTTCTTATATATATTAGTAGATAAAAGACGAGAAGGATTTATCTTAGATATAGTAGAAGAATATAAAGAGAGATTTAATGAACATGAAAATATACTAAATGTTGTTGCTATAACAGCTATTCCTATGGAAAAACAATCTAAAGATAAGCTTCAAGTAGTTTTATCCAATAAGCTAAATAAAAAAATACAGCTTTCAAATAAAGTAGACAAAACTATAATCGGTGGGGTTTTATTAAAGGTTGAAAGCAAAATCATAGACGGCACAGTAAAAGGACAATTAGAGTCCATAGGTCAAGCTATTGGTGGTATAGCAAACTAGCAAGGAGTGAGGTGAAAAAATGGAGTTAAGACCAGAAGAAATAGGTTCCATCATTAAGGAACAGATTAAAAGATATGAAAAGACTTTGGAAATGGTAGATGTAGGTACTGTTATTCAAGTAGGAGATGCCATAGCTAGAATTCATGGTCTAGAGGGATGTATGGCTGGAGAGCTTATAGAGTTTCCAGGGGAAGTATTTGGTATGGTGATGAACCTTGAGGAAGATAACGTTGGTTGTGTTCTTTTAGGTTCAGATGAAAAGATAAGAGAAGGGGACACTGTAAAGAGAACTGGTAGAATCATAGAAGTTCCAGTAGGAGACGCTATGATGGGTAGAGTTGTTAATGCTCTTGGTCAGCCAATAGATGGTAAAGGAGCTATTAACACTACTAAGTTTAGCCCTATTGAAAAGATTGCTCCAGGAGTTATCACTAGAAAGAGTGTTAATGAGCCCTTACAAACAGGTATTAAAGCAATAGACTCCATAGTTCCCATAGGTAGAGGACAAAGGGAGCTTATAATCGGAGATAGACAAACAGGTAAAACTGCCCTTGCAATAGATACTATTCTTAACCAAAAAGGTGAAGATGTTATTTGTATCTATGTTGCCATAGGACAAAAAAGATCTACTGTAGCTCAAATAGTTGATACACTAGAGAGACGTGGTGCAATGGATTATACAATTATTGTATCTGCTACAGCTAGTGAATTAGCACCACTACAATATATAGCTCCTTATGCAGGTGTAACAATTGCTGAGGAATTTATGAACAATGGTAAAGATGTTTTAATCGTATACGATGACTTATCTAAACACGCAGTTGCATATAGAGCCATGTCTCTGCTTTTAAGAAGACCACCGGGAAGAGAAGCTTTCCCAGGAGATGTATTCTATCTTCACTCAAGACTTCTTGAAAGAGCTGCAAAGTTAGATGATAAGTACGGTGGAGGCTCTATAACTGCCCTACCAATTATAGAAACTTTAGCGGGAGATATTACAGCCTATATCCCAACTAATGTTATATCTATTACTGACGGACAGATATTCTTAGAGACTGATTTATTCTTTGCAGGTCAAAGGCCAGCTATAAACACTGGACTTTCAGTTTCAAGGGTTGGAGGTTCTGCTCAAATTAAGGCAATGAAAAAAGTTGCGGGAAGAATTAAGCTTGAGTTAGCTCAATATAGAGAGTTAGCGGCCTTTGCTCAATTTGGTTCTGAACTAGATAAGGAAACTAAGGACAGATTAGACCAAGGGGAAAGAATGCTTCAAATATTAAAGCAGCCTCAATACAGTCCGGTATCTGTAGAGCATCAGGTTATAATTATTTATGCTGTACTTAATAAACATCTTGCTGATATTCCTGTAAATAAAATATCTACTTTTGAAAGGGAATTCCTACAATTTGTGGATAACAACTATCCAGATATAGTACAAAGTATAAAAACATCCAAAGATTTACTAGATGATAATATAGAAAGAATTCGTCAAGCCTTAGAAGAATTCAAAAAAAGCTTTCAGTAAGCTAAGCTACTAAAGGTGGTGTAAAAATTGGCTGAAACAACAAGAGATATTAAGAGGCGAATAAGAGGAATAAGTAATACCAAACAAATTACTAAGGCTATGGAATTAGTTTCTTCTGCAAAGCTTAAACGTGCTAGGGAAAGGCTAGAGAGATCTAGACCATATTATGAAACAGTTCTTCATAATATAGGAGAAATCTTGGCTACTACAGGTAATATGAAGCATCCTTTATTAGATACTAGAGAAGTTAAATCTTCCTTATATATTGTAATAGCAGCTGATAGAGGTTTAGCTGGTGGATATAATGGAGGAGTAATAAGACTAGCAGAAAAGAGAATAAGAGAACAAAATAAGGATGCTAAAATTATAGTTGTAGGTTCTAAAGCTAGAGATTATTTTACAAAGAGACACTACAATGTAGTGGGTCAATTTGTTGGTATTAGTGAAGAACCTCAGTTTTCAGATGCAAGAGAAATTGGTAGTTTGGCTATGGATTTATATAAAAACAAAGAGGTAGACGAAATAAATTTAGTCTATACCATGTTTAAAGGTACTATTTCTCAAGTGCCTAATGTTATAAAACTACTTCCTTCTAATGAAGTCAGTGGAGAAAAGAAGGAAAGAAGAACTATTACAGAATTTGAACCTTCCCCAGAGGAAGTTTTAGGATATTTAATTCCTAAATATATACAAAGCAGTATCTATGGTGCACTTATAGAAGCATCTTCAAGTGAGCAGGCAGCTAGAAGAGTAGCCATGGAAGCTGCAACAGACAATGCTGAGGAAATGATTGATGAACTAAACATCAGCTATAATAGGGCAAGGCAAGCTGCCATTACTATGGAAATAACAGAAATTGTATCAGGCGCCGACGCTCTAAAGTAAGATGAAAGGAGAGGGCAAATGGAAAAGAACATTGGAAAGATTGTTCAAGTTATAGGCCCCGTAGTTGATATTCGTTTTGATGAAGATAGTTTACCTGAACTACTTAATGCTATCGAAATCACTAAACAAGGTGAGACATTAGTAGTGGAGGTAGCACAACACGTAGGTGATGATATCGTTAGATGTATTGCCATGGGTTCAACTGATGGACTTGTTAGAGGAATGGAAGCTAAGAATACAGGAAAATCTATTGCAGTACCAGTAGGTAAAGAAACATTAGGTAGACTTTTCAACGTATTAGGCGAAGCTATAGATGGTAAGGGAGCAGTAAAGTCAAAACAAACTGCACCAATCCATAGACCTGCTCCATCCTTTGAAGAACAAGAGACTTCTAAAGAAATATTTGAAACGGGGATTAAAGTAATAGACCTTATAGCACCTTATTCCAAAGGTGGTAAAATAGGATTATTTGGTGGTGCTGGAGTTGGTAAAACAGTACTTATACAAGAATTAATAAATAATATAGCAACAGAGCATGGTGGTTTATCTGTATTTACGGGTGTAGGAGAGAGAACTAGAGAAGGTAATGACCTATACTATGAAATGATCGAATCTGGAGTTATTGAAAAAACAGCTTTAGTATTTGGTCAGATGAATGAGCCACCAGGATCAAGAATGAGAGTAGCACTAACTGGTCTTACTATGGCTGAATATTTTAGAGATCAAGAAGGGCAAGACGTACTTTTATTTATAGATAACATATTTAGATTTACTCAGGCAGGTTCAGAGGTTTCTGCATTACTTGGTAGAATGCCTTCAGCAGTAGGTTATCAGCCAACCCTAGCTACAGAAATGGGTGCTTTACAGGAGAGAATTACTTCAACTAAGAAAGCTTCTATTACATCTGTTCAAGCAGTATATGTGCCTGCAGATGACTTAACTGACCCAGCACCTGCTACTACTTTCGCTCACTTAGATGCTACGACTGTACTTTCACGTCAGATTTCAGAACTAGGAATTTATCCTGCGGTTGATCCATTGGATTCAACTTCTAGAATTCTAGACCCTGAAGTAGTAGGTAAGGAGCATTATGAAGTAGCTAGACAGGTACAAGAAATTCTACAAAGATATAAGGATCTTCAAGATATTATAGCTATTTTAGGAATGGATGAGCTTTCAGATGATGATAAGTTAATTGTTTCTAGAGCTAGAAAAATTCAAAGATTCCTATCTCAACCATTTACAGTAGCAGAACAATTTACAGGTATGACAGGTAAATATGTACCTATTAAGGAAACTGTTAGAGGATTTAAAGAAATCCTTGAAGGAAAACATGATGATTTACCAGAGTCAGCATTCTTATTTGTAGGTACAATAGACGAAGCCATAGAAAATGCTAAGAAAATGGAGGGTTAATTATGTCTAACTTTCATTTAGATATTGTAACCCCTGATAAACCATTTTTTTCCGATGAAGTAGAAATGGTTATAGTAAGGGGGATAGATGGAGATCTGGCAATCCTAAAAGGAAGGGCTCCCATCACTACTCCTCTTAGAATTGGAAAGGTAAGAGTATTTCAAGATGGTAAGGAAAGAATAGCTGCCATATCAGATGGATATGTTTCTGTTGTAGATGATAAAGTTACTATAATAACAGAATCGGCAGAATGGCCAGATGAAATAGATACAGAAAGAGCTAAGGCTGCTAAGGAAAGAGCAGAAGACAGACTTAAAAATAGACGTGACAATATAGATATTCATAGAGCAGAATTAGCCCTTCATCGTGCTATAAATAGACTTGAAGTTTCTCAAATTAAAAAATTTGATTAAAATTTAATGAATAAATACGTATAAAAAGTACCCATCCTTGGTAATACTCTTATCATAGGAATAGGGTACTTTTTAATTCAAAATGTTTTGTCCCCCTTTACATTTTATTAAAAAGTACCTGTCCTGTAAAATCCAAGGAGGGATACTATGAAAAAATTCATTTTATTTGCAATTATACTATCTTTATTAATTCCAACAATAACAATGGCAGGAAAGAAATATAGCGAAGAAGATGTTTTACAAGGCATATTACAAAGACTAAATGGTGAATTTAAAGAGGGAGATATAAACATGGGAGGAGTAATTCTAGATAGGCTTATGTCTAAGGAAGAAATAGAAGATATAAGTAGTGAATTGATAGATCAAATCGGAATTACTGGAAAAGAAATAGACTTCTATTCAGATGATATAGATATTACAGATGAAGAAGGTAAATATTTTATAAAACAATACTCTGAAGAATTTGAATCCAACCATATGATAGTTTATGGATATGATATGGACAAAAATATGATAGAGCTGACAATAGCCTCATACTCTAACCAAGACTTTACTCAGGGAGAAACAACTCTTTTTATTAATATAATAAAAAGAGAGCAAAATCTTAATATTAATGGTATAATAGAAAGGATAGCAGATATTTTTAAAGGCTATGGTAAACCTTTAGAAACTACCACTTGTATTATTGGAACATTAGAGGGAAAAGTATCAGGCAATGAGTTAAAAAAAGACGCAGCTAAATCCGTAAGGAAACACAAAGGAAAGATTATTGAAGAATATATAGATGAATCTATAGTTAGTTATACAGCCTATACTCCTCTTATAGAAAGTTCCATCTTCTCTGGTGATAAAAAGGTTAACCTAAATTTGGCAATAAGATACAATGAATATGAAGATAAGACTTATATTTGGATAGGAACACCTATTATTACCACGGGATACTAAAATTAGGAGGAGATTTGTTTGGAAAAAATAATGGTGGAAAAGAGCCCCCCATTGAAAGGGCGAGTTAGAATATCTGGAGCAAAGAACTCAGCCCTTCCCATATTGGCAGCATCTTTATTAGGTACAGAAGATATAATTTTAGAAGATGTGCCAAATCTCAAGGATGTAGCAGTAATGTGTGAAGTTCTTAGATCACTTGGGGCCGATGTTGAGCAATTAGACAAAGGTAAAATAAAAATTAATTCTCGAAATATAAATAACTATGAAACTAGATATGAGTTAATGAGCAAAATGAGAGCATCTTTTCTAGTGATGGGACCATTACTTACAAGGCTTGGAAAAACTAAGAACTCCCTGCCCGGCGGTTGTGCCATAGGTACTAGACCTATAGATTTACATTTAAAAGGATTTAAAGCACTAGGTGCAACTATAGATGTTGATCATGGTAACATTACTGCCCATGCAGATAAATTGGTGGGAGATAAAATTTACTTAGACTTCCCTTCTGTTGGTGCCACAGAAAACGTAATGATGGCAGCAGTATTAGCAGAAGGAGATACAATATTAGACAATGCGGCTATGGAGCCAGAAATAGTAGACTTAGCAAGTTTCTTAAATAAGCTAGGAGCAGATATTAAGGGAGCAGGAACATCTACTATAAGAATTAAAGGTGTGGAAAAATTAGGTGGAGGGGTTCACTCCATTATTCCCGATAGAATTGAAGCAGGTACATTTATGGTAGCAGCAGCCATAACAGGTGGAGATATTACTGTAGAGAATGTAATCACTAGCCATATAAAGCCTGTCATAGCAAAGTTAAAGGAAGTAGGCTGTGAAGTAATGGAGAATGGAGATACAGTTAGGATAATTGGTACGAAGGATTTAAAGGCAATAGATATAAAGACTTTACCTTATCCAGGATTTCCCACAGATATGCAAGCCCAATTTATGGCACTTATGAGCCTTTGTAAAGGTACATCAGTATGTATAGAAACTGTTTTCGAAAATAGATTTATGCACGTAGATGAATTAAAGAGAATGGGTGCAGATATAAAGATTGATGGAAGATCTGCAATTATACAAGGAGTAAAAAGTCTAACTTCAGCTCCAGTAAAAGCATCAGACTTAAGAGCAGGGGCAGCTTTAGTATTAGCAGGGTTAGTATCTGAAGGTGTTACTGAAATAGACAATATCTATCATATAGATAGGGGCTATGATAATATAGAAGAGAAATTTACAAGTCTAGGAGCAATTATATATAGGAAATAGTGAATAGCATAGGGGACCAAAGGTCTTCTAATAATCATAGAACTAATAGTTAAAAGATTTATCTTTTAACTATTAGTTTTTTTGTTTTAAAACTATTCATTATATAATATGAAAACAATATAGAAGTTTTATAGTCATATCCACAATAAAGCTGGCATATTATATTTATATACTAAAGGTAAAGAGGTGGAAAATATGAAGAAACTCGGGATTTATATTTCAACAGTCCTAATAATAACTATAATACTACCTACAGTTATTGTTAGGACCTTTAATTTTGTACCTAGAGGCAATTCAGTAGTTGGAGAATCCTTAGAAAAGGAAAAAAAAGTAGCTGAAAAAGAAACAATACCAGTAAAGGATTATAAGGATGAAACCATTAAAGTATATAATTCAAAAACTGGAGAAACAGAAGAATTAAAATTAGATGAGTATGTAAAGGGTGTAGTTGCAGCAGAAATGCCAGCAGCATTTCATATTGAAGCCCTAAAAGCTCAAGCAGTGGCTGCTAGAAGTTATGCCATAAGTAGAAGTATAAAATATGCCGATGGCCATCCAGATCATAAATCTGCGCCTATTTGTACAGGAATTCATTGCCAGGCATATTTATCACTTGAACAATTGGGAGAACTCCATGGAGACAGTTGGATGGAGGAATATTGGGGTAAGATTGAAGAATCGGTAAACACAACTAAGGATTTGGCAATATTTTATGATGATGAAATTATAGAAACACCATATCATTCAACATCAGGGGGCAGAACAGAAGATGCTAAGGATGTATTTGCAGTAGATTTACCTTATCTAAAGTCTGTAACTAGTCCCTACGAAGAAGAAGCACCAAAATTTAAAGATGCATTGACTTTAACTTTGGATGAATTTATAGTAAAAATTCAATCAAAATATCCTAATGTTAAAATCACTAAGGATAATATACAGGAAAAAATAAAACTAATAGATAGAACCCTAACGGGGAGAGTAAAAAAAATTGCCATAGATGGAAATATATTAGAGGGAAGAGATTTGAGAGATTTATTCAGTTTAAACTCAACTAACTTTACCATATCTTTAGATCCAAAACTAAATATAATAGAAATACAAACATATGGATATGGCCATGGAGTAGGCATGAGTCAATGGGGAGCCAATGGTATGGCCAAACATGAAAGTAATTTTGAAGAGATACTTAAACATTATTATACAGGAGTAGAAATAAAACAAATTGAAAATTAATCAATAACTCCGATTTTTGAAGCCATGCTTCAAAAATCGGAGTTATTTTCATTTAAATTAGCAAATAAAAATTATTCTTTTGTATATTTTATTGTATGGATTTCTCCAATGTGGAAATACTAGGTAATGGAGGTGGACATATGAAAAATAAATTAATGAAACTAATGGAAAAAGAAGGATTCATTCTACTTTTATTTATCTGTGTATGTTTAGTGGCGGGAGGTACTTTGTTTTTATCCATGAAAAATATAGGTGTGGATAAAAACGTAGGCAATGAGGAGTTCACCATTGTAGGAGAAAATGAAGAAGAAAGATCTCTATATGACGAGCAAATGGATTTGGTCAATAATGGGGAAGAAGCCAAGACAGTAAATGCAGATAATTCAGAGGAAAATGAAGAGAAAACCTTAGAGGAAGAGACTGAAGAAAAAACCTTAGAGGAAGAAACAGAAGTGGAAGAAGACCTTACTGAGTTAGAGGAAGTAGAAACTGTAGATAATACTGCAGAAGATGATGAAAACTTAGACTTAGAGTTTGAAGATGACGACTATAAAGAGACACCAGAAATAGTCCAAGATACTGCAACTATTTCTCTTCCTATGGATGGGAAAGTATTGACGGATTATACTTCTAATACTCTAGTTTACTCAGAAACTTTAGATGCATGGGTAGGACATGAAGCTATTGATATTGAATCGTCTGAGGGAGCAATAGTTAAGGCAGCAGCAGATGGAGTAGTTAAAGAGGTATACGAAGATGATCTATGGGGAATAGTCATAGTAATAGATCATGGAAGTGGTTTACAGACTAGGTATTCGAACCTTGAGACTAAGGAAATGATCAAAGAAGGAGTTAGCGTAAAGAAGGGAGATCACATATCTAAAGTGGGAAATACTGCGAAGGTTGAAATGCTAATGAAACCTCATCTTCATTTTGAGGTTATAAAAAATGGAAAATTAGTAGATCCACGTTCTATTAGTGATTAAAACCGCATAAGTATTTAGTGAATACCCAAAAAGTCAGGGGGGTTGGTGAATTGAAAGATTATATAGAGGAACGAACATTAGAAGTTGCAAAATATATAATTGCGAATAAAAGTACCGTTCGGGATACAGCTAAAGCTTTTGGGTGTAGCAAATCAACAATTCATAAAGATTTAACGGAAAGGTTGCCAAAGATAAATCCAAATTTAGCCGATACAGTAAAGGAATTATTAGATTTCAACAAGGCAGAAAGGCATATAAGAGGTGGAGAAGCAACTAAATTAAAGTATAGCGTATCTAATGAGTAAAAGAGTCCCGTAACAGGGACTTTTTAGTTTTTTGACAAAAGTTTCCAAAAAAAGAAGGAGTTTTAAAATAAATGTAGAATACTATATTAGATAAGGATAAATAAGGAGGGGAATTCCCGTGAGTGCGTTAAGAACAGATATTGGTATAGATTTAGGCACTGCAAGTGTTTTAGTATACATAAAAGGTAGGGGAGTAATACTACAAGAACCTTCCGTTGTGGCCATAGACCAAAATACAAACAAGCTTTTAGCAGTGGGGGAAGAAGCTAGGAGGATGCTAGGCAGGACTCCAGGAAATATTACAGCTATTAGGCCTATGAAGGATGGAGTAATATCTGATTATGATATAACTGAAAGAATGATAAAGTATTTTATACAAAAGGCTATAGGAAGGTATATTTTAAAACCTAGAGTAATAGTATGTGTGCCAAGTGGTATAACTGAAGTAGAAAAGAGAGCAGTTATAGAAGCTAGCACTCAAGCAGGAGCTATAAAGACTTACTTAATAGAAGAACCAATAGCTGCTGCCATAGGGGCAGGAGTAGATATTACAGAACCTAGTGGGAATATGATAATAGATATTGGTGGTGGAACTACAGATGTAGCAGTTATTTCATTAGGGGGTATAGTAGTGAGCCGTTCTATAAAAATAGCTGGTGATGAGTTGGATGAATCCATATCTAAATATATTAGAAAAAAATATAATACTATGATAGGAGAAAGATCTGCGGAAGAATTAAAACTTAGTATAGGATCTGCATATAAGCTAGAAGAAAACTTTAAGGAGATACGAGGGAGAAATTTATTAACAGGTCTGCCTATAACTATAAATGTATCTTCAGATGATATGCTTCAAGCTCTTAAAGAACCTGTACAAGAAATTATAGATACAGTTCATACAGTTCTTGAGAGAACTCCACCGGAGTTAGCCTCAGATATTAGTAATAGGGGAATTCTTATGACTGGTGGCGGAGCATTGCTTCATGGATTAGATAAACTGTTGACAGATAGAACTGGAATTCCAGTTCATATAGCTGATGAACCAGTTTCATCTGTTGCTAGAGGTACAGGTAAGGCCCTAGAGTGGATTCAATATCTTGATACTAATGTAGTAGAAGCTAGTACACCAAAAAAATATATACGCTAAAGTCTTTTATAAAACTAGCCGATAACATAAGAGATATAATACTTTAGGATGTGATAAATATGAATAGAGGTTTGTATATTGGAGCTACTTCTTTAGTAGTCAATCAAAAGAAATTGGATGTTTTATCAAACAACTTAGCCAATGTAAATACTGCTGGATACAAAAAAGATATTTCTCTTTCAGAATCTTTTCCAGAAAAACTATTGGCAAAGATGAGTAAAACTCCAGAGTTTGGGAATATAGCTAGAGGCAATAACATAATATATGAAAATAATAATGGAGTTCATACTGCTAGAACGGAAGACGGATATTTTGTCTTGGAGACAACTAGAGGAAAATCCTATGTAAAGGAAATAAAAGTTGTAGCAGATGAAGAAGGAAATTTAAAAACCTATTACAAAGATTTAATGGATGAAAATAAAACAGATTATGAAAACTACTTAATCGACGACAGTGGAAATAGAATACAAGAAGCAGGAGATATGGAAAACATGCTTCAAGGAATAGTATTTACTCCACCATCTTATGTTGTAGGTACCATGAGTGGAGGAGTTAGATTTCAGAAAATATTTACTGACTTTACACATGGTGGAATGATGGATACAGGGGGAGAATTAGATCTAGCCATAAAAGGTGATGGATTTTTCAAGATTCAAGGAGATGGACAAACCCTTTATACTAGAAATGGGTCCTTTGCCATAACTGATGGTTATCTTACAGACTTAGATGGCAGGAGAGTACTTGGAAGAAATGGTGCAATTCCTTTAAGCGGTGGTAATGTAGATATTTTAGAGAATGGACAGATTCAAGTTGATGGAAATGTTATAGATACTTTAGATGTAGTCAATATAAATAATAAAGAATTCCTTAGAAAGATGGGAGATAATCTTTTCTATGGAGCAGAAAATGCAAATATAGAAGAAAATCCATTTGAGGGAGAAGTATTACAAGGATATCTAGAGGGCTCCAACATGAATCCTATATCTGGAATGGTTGAAATGATAAATTTACTTAGAGATTTTGAAACAGGGCAAAAAGCTATTAAAATGCAAGATGAAATGTTAGAAAAAGCAGCTACTGAAATAGGAAGAGTGTAGGAGGTTTAATATGAGATCATTATGGACTGCAGCTACAGGTATGAAAGCACAACAATTTAATATAGATACTATATCAAACAACTTAGCTAATGTTAATACTACAAGCTATAAAGTACAAAGGGCAGAGTTTAAAGATTTATTCTATGCAAATATTAAAAGAGCGAATGTAAATGACGAAGGTGGAAGACCGGTAAACTTAGAAGTAGGACATGGTGTTATGCCAGTTGCCACTAAAAGAGACTTTAGAACGGGTTCCCTTATGCCAACTGAAAATACCTTTGATTTTGCATTAAATGGCGAGGGGTTCTTCTCAATAATGATGCCAAATGAAGATATAAGATATACTAGAGATGGTGGATTTAAACTAAGTATAGATGGAGATGAAGCTACTTTAGTTACTTCAGATGGATATTTTGTACTTAGTGAAGATGAAGATTTAATTACTTTTGATTCAGGATTAAAGGATATAACTGTTGATGAATTAGGATATATCTATGGACTAGATGAAGATGATGAAAATGTTGAACTAGGAAGATTAATGTTAGTAAACTTTATGAATCCAGAAGGGCTTCAATCTGAAGGACAGAACCTTTATAGAGCAACAGGTGCTTCAGGAGAAGAAACTCTACTGGAAGCAGAAGAAATGAACACAAAAGTAGTTCAAGGATATCTAGAAGTATCAAATGTTCAAGTAGTAGATGAAATGGTAAAGTTGATTACAGCTCAAAGAGCATATGAAATAAATTCTAAGACTATATCTACTGCTGATGAAATGATGCAAATGGCAAATAACTTAAAGAGATAATAGGTGATTAAATGAATATATTACCAAATAATAATATTATAAATGTAGGTAAAGACCCTTCAGCAATTAAACAAAGGGCAGAAAACCTGAAAGCTAATAGTGAAGATAAGGAATTAATGGATGTATGCAAGGAGTTTGAAAGCATATTTACCTATATGATGTTAAAGGAAATGAAAAAATCTATTCCAGATGATGGATTCATAGAAAAATCTCAAGGAACTCGAGTATTTGAGGAAATGTACTTAGAAGAATTGTCTAAAGAAATGTCTAACGGGGATAATGGTATAGGTATAGCAAAGATGCTCTATGAGCAGTTTAAAAAAGGAAATATTGAGTTGTAGATAAATAAGGAATAACTCCGATTTCTGAAGCCTGGCTTCAGAAATCGGAGTTATTTTTACTTCACCTTTACTCCTGGTCTTTCAAATAAGGGGGAAATTGTATAAGTGGCTTTTGAACCATTTACTACAAACTCTACAATACCTAAATCATATATATCATCAGCTTTTGCTGGTGTTTTTGTATTTAATTCAATATATCTTATACCATCTTTTAAATCTGAAGTATTGGAACTTCCACCATGGACTACAAATATACTTTTATCTCTTTCTCTAGCTTCTACTAAATATTTATGAAGTAAATCTGCTTCTAATTTATCTGTAAATCCATTACTTCCAAACACTGGAGTAGTTAAGAATAGAACAATATTACTTTCCTGTATATTGGCTAAATCATTTTTCAAATTATTCCACTGATTAGAATTAGTTGCTCTAATACCTTTCTTATCAGTATTTACACTTATGAAAACAAGATCTTTATGTTTATTTTTTTTATAGCCACTTGATGCATCTATTCTTGCATAGTTATTTAATCCATTTGCAAATTCATTTGATACACTATTTAAGAAAACAGCTATTTTACTTTTATTTATTCTAGCTTTAATTTTTGAACTAGCATCATATTTCACAAGATCATTTAATTTCTTTGGTTCTGCTGCTACGGCAAAAGTAAAGCCTTCATTTTCAACATTAGATTTAACATTTTTATCATCCTTTAATGAACTAGGTGTAGGTAATACTACATTACCTAAAGCTGGTGGATAGAAAGCTGTTAGTCCATCAAGTAATATTTCTCCTGCTGGTTTCTTCAGCCCATCTGTTTCCACAGGATAAATTTTTTCTAAAACTATAGGATAGGAAACGTTGGATGGAATAGCTGCCTCTACAAATCTCCAATCATCAAAGTCTATGTTTTTCGTAAAATCTATAGTATGAGTCTCACCTTTATTATCCTTTATAGTGCCTCTTAACCATGTACCACTGCCATCACCTTTAACCCATAGGCCAAATTTCTTTGGCATACCATTTACAGCTAGTCCAGCTTTTTCTCCTGCCATGAAGTTAAGGTATGCTGCTCTAGTACCAGTGTCTCCAGAGAAATCATATTTTAAAGCTACAGAGGATTTACCTTCCTTTGCCTCTTGACTTAAATTTATACTACCACTCACTGTACTAGGCTGAGGTGTAAACTTTATATTATTGATATTTTCGAAGCCTTCAATTAATTTACCATCACTACCTATAGTTACTACAATGTTTCTAACTCCATCTCCTAGCTTAGCAGTTAAAACTCCAGCCAGAGATTTATCTCCACTATGGAACACTCCATTAGTTACAGTGCCGATATCGTTTATAGTTGTAAATTCAATATCTTTAGAATAAACTTTAGCTTGATATCCATGGGCATCTCTACCGCTAAAAGCAGGTAGAGCTTTTTCGCTATTCAAATCTACATAAAAATTAGATAAATCAGTACTTAAATCTTTAACAGGTCCTAATACTTTAACTTCAGTAGAAGCAATTATACCATCATAGTTAGCAGTAATAGTAGCTTTGCCTTCTGAAAGAGCCTTAAAGCTATTGCCTTCTATAATTCCTTCTATACCCTCATGGGAAAAGACTAATTTAGATTCATCTAATGCAACTGGATTATGATACTCGTCATATCCTTTTACTGTAAAATTCCTTGAAGTGTTTAAAAACATATTAGAATCATCTGTTGATACCTTAATATAGGATAATTCTCCTACTGGAGCGTTGGAAAATACTCCAACTCCATTTACTACAAGTCTTTCAGTGCCTTCAGATGGTTTATTTACTACAGTAGCCTTTTTCTCATCTATTGGCTTTATTGCCATAGTAGTTGAACCGCCGCCATCTAAGTTTAGACCATTATATGCCCCTAATTCCCTTAGGATTGCGCCAAACATTTCTTGACTAACTCCTTTAAAGGAGTTATCTCTTCCATCTATAGTTACTAAAATAATTTCCTTTCCATCTTGACTAATACCGATTCCAGTCCTAGGAGCATTTCCTTGAGAGTTAATATTTGTAAGGGATAATTCTCCGTCTTTAAGTATAATACTTCCACCACCGATGGCAAACTTAATCTCGTCAGTGCTTGGGGAAGTTGATAATTGAAGATCTATAGAATCTCCTATGGCAAATTGATCTAATCCTTGCATTCTTTCTTCTCCTCTTACAGCTAAAACATATCCGTTTTGAGGTATGTTAACTGCCTCTTTGCCAATTCTCACATCTGTTACTACATTATCCTCTACTACAACCTCTACTAAATCTGAATGAAATTTATTTCCTATGGATTTAGCACCCCAGTTTTTATCTAAAAGAGTTAAAACATCAAAGTTAGTAGTTATCTTATTTATTGCATTTATAATAACTTTCTTTCCACTAGATAAATTAGTAGCTACCATACTTCTATCCATATAGTCTATCTTAGCATTATTTAAAAAATCTACAAAAAAGCTAGGAAGGGCATAGTCCCTTTCTATGGGAGAAGATATTATAGTACCATCATTAATTAAAGTTCCCAGGGAAGATGGCAGTGGAGTATAGTTGAAATAGTCTCCATTTATTCCAGCTACAGCATCGTGCTTCTCCACTAAGGAACTGACCTTGTCCCTGCTTGGAATACCATTTGGATTAAATAGACCTTTGAGTTCAGTATAAGGGTCTAATAAATTAACTCTAAGTACGTTTATATTCCACCATCCAGAAGTAGTGAAACGCATTATCTTTTCATAAACTACTCCAGAAGAAATATTGGTTTTCTCAACATTTTCATATATGGAGTATGGCATATTTACAGTAATTTTAGCAGCAAGAGCTGGACCAGTTGAAGTAAATATAGTTGTAGCAGCTAAAATAGATACAAAAACTTTCTTAATATTTTTTCTCATTAAATCACCTCGTTATAATTTACCTTTTTTACCTAATCTACCTAAGATTGCTTGTCTCAAGTATTATTATATAGGTTAAATATATCAATTGGGTTACAATTATGTTACAAGTTAGGAACAAATGACTATTGACCAAGAGACAAAAAAGAATTAAACAAAAATTTAACTCTTATAATACTAAATAGGAAAGTGAAATGTTTATTATATCATATATATCATAGTAAATATAATATATATGGTATAATTTCTATATAAGTAATTCGTAAAAATGAAAAGATATGTAGATAAGAAAATTTATATTTTACTTATAAGGGGAGTTAAAATGGGACTGTTATCAGATTTTCGACTTTCTGTGATTGAAAAAAAGTTGGGTGTATATGGCATTCATGTTTATCAGAATGGATAAACTTTGGCAGAGCATCGATTCCGAAGCAATAATAGAGAAAATCTCTATTCTGCATCGAAAACCTTTGTATCTATTGGAGTCGGTATTGCAGAAAGTGAAGGCCGCTTCCAGTTGTCAGATTATGTGTTGGATTTTTTTCCGGAATATAAGGATATTGCTTATTCAGGTTCTGAAAAAATAACTATTCAGTATTTGTTGCAAATGAGTTCGGGTCATATGTCTGAGGATGTTACACAATATAACTCCAAAGATAGAGCAGGACTTTTCTTTATCTTAGAAATGAAAGAAGAAGCTGGCTCGAATTTCTATGTGGAGTGATATTTTACCAAATTTGTAGTATAAGTGTGAGGTTCGTAAATAGATTTCGAAAAAATATGTTTTTAATTTATAAGGTCCGTAATGGATTTTTATAAACAAACATATTGCTCAGAACCATTACGGACCTTACTTTTTAATTTTGTCTCAAAAATTAAAAAAAAGATCTATAGGATTTCCTATAGATCAATCTTTTGATGGTCGGGGTGAGAGGATTTGAACCCCCGGCCCCATGGTCCCAAACCACGTGCGCTACCAAACTGCGCTACACCCCGACATTTGTTTAACTGCTTTTGTCTTGTTGTCTCTCGTTCGACTATTATAGTATACGATGGATTGGATAAAAATGCAATAGGTTAAAATAGGCCATATATAGGAGAAAACATAGATATTCAATGAGTATTAAGGATTACGTTGGTAATTCGGAGTATATCTATATATATCTGAATAAATCTCTATAAATTTGATAAATAGTAAAATAAAATTTAAAACAGGACAAAAAATCTTATATTTTCTGTCCTGTTCTTAGAGTTAATATTTAAATTTTGATATTTCTTTATACATTTCCTCTGATAAATTTAGTAAATCCTTTGATGCAAGTTCAATTTCTGCCATGGCAGAAATTTGTTCTTCAACAGATGCGGAAGTTTCCTGAGTACCCGCAGCATTTTCTTCTGAAATAGCAGATAGATTTTCAATAATATTTATTATGTCTTCTTTTTTACTATTCATTTCGTCACCAGAAGAAATCACATATTCAATGGCCATTCCAATTTTTTCAATGGCATCTGCGATACCTTCAAATTTATCATTAGTATTTTCTACACTTACCCTTTGTAACTCTGTAGCTTCTCTTACTTTTTCAATATTATTTACAGCATATTCTGTTTCCTGTGTCAAATCTTCTATTATATTTACTATTTCCTTAGTAAATTCATTGGAGTTTTCAGCTAGTTTACGGATTTCATCTGCAACAACTGCAAAGCCTCTACCATGTTCACCAGCACGAGCGGCTTCAATAGCAGCATTAAGAGCTAAAAGATTTGTTTCCCTAGCTATATTTTGGATCATATAACTAGCTTTGTGAATTTTTTCTGTACTATTATTTGTATTTAAAATGATTCGATTTATTTCTTCTACCGAATCTTGATTTATTTTAGTTTTTTCTACTAATTCTTTAACTATTTCGCTGCCTTCATCCTTTAAGGCCCTAACTTCATCTGTAGTTTTATTTAGTTCCTCAACGTATTGTTGATTTTTTTCTATGAGCTCTCCCAATACATTTATAGTCATAGCACCTTTTTCTGTATCTCGAGCTTGGTCGTAAGCTCCATGTGCTATTTCTTGAACGGTATTGGCAATTTCTTGAGACACCATTGTTGTTTGGGCACTGGTAGAAGCTAATTTTTCTGATGCAAGTTTTAAATCACTAGATGCACCATACATATCACCAATAATCTTTTTAATAAAGCTCTGTAGATTTCCTAAGGAATTAGAAATCTCTCCAAACTCATCTCTTTGACTCAGGAATTTATGAGAAAGTATATGAGTAAAATCTCCAGATGCCATTACATTTAAATGATTCTTTGCTATGTTTAGACTACTGGCAATGGTTCTAGATGTGATAAATAATATGGTTCCCAATATAATAAAAGAAGTAAGACCTATTATAAAAACAATAATCATATTTCTATTAATTGCAGCATTAGTATCTTCCATAGATAAAGCTATATTTAAAGCACCTAAAAATCTTCCATTTATATTTGCAGGGACTACAAATTCATATACTTCTTCTCCATTATTGATAATGGAGGAATATCCTTTTCTTTCACTGATCGCTTCAATAATATTTGCGTCACTTATTTCTGTACCAATTTTTTCATTATTACTATGGGCTATTATTTTATTATTAGGATCTATAAATCCTGCGTATGCTATATCAGCAGACTTAGATAAATCGTTTACAAGTTTTTGATATTCAAATTTTTCAGTTAAATCGTGAATGCTATTGGCAGAAATAGCAACTTGGACAAATTCACCATTTTTTCCCTTTACTGCTCCAAATTTATAGTAAGAGCCATTTTCAGATGCCGCATCTTGTCTGATTTCCTCTATCATTTGAATTTCAGTACTTTTCATAAAGGTATCCAGTGGGTGATTAGGAGGTACACGCCATCCAATATCTTCACGAACTGTGGAATATATCATTTCCATATTTTCATTATACCAATAGATATTGTCTATAATTGAACTATCCTTAATATTATCTAGGACTTCATTACTTAAACTATCTTGATATTTTATTACTGAGTTAGCTGTAGCTTTCATATTATTCTCCAATACTTCAGTAATAGTTGTAATGGAGCTTTCATTATCGTTCATTCTATTAATCACTTGATCTGCCAATTGGAACCCATTGTTTTTCTTTGCGTTTAATATATTTTTCTTAAATAAATAGGATGTACTTAATTCAATTACCAATATTGTCGTAAATAGAAATACTAGAGGGACTACAATTAATTTGAATTTAATTGTCCTGACACTTTTACTTTTTTCATTTTTTAATTTACTAGATTTGAATTTTTTTAAATTTGGCACCTTAATCTTTAATTTTTTCATGTAACCATCTCCCATGTCATTTTTGTAATTAATTTTTAGGAAGTATATCCCATATATACATCATATTACCATAGACAAATCATAAATTTCATAGAAATGATAATTTATTCATTGAAAAACTTCGGTCAATAAAGGTATAATATATATATCGGAACATTTGGAGGAATATTTATGCTAGATTTAATAGAAGAATTAAGAATAGAGATTATGGTAATTCTTTTTTCTATGTTGCCTATAATAGAAGTAAGAGGAGCTATACCTTTAGGTATATCTTTAGGACTTAGTCCAATACATAGTACAATCCTTGGGATAATAGGAAATATAATTATAGTTCCGTTTTTATTGAAGTTACTTCATCCTATAATGTTATTCTTTGAAAAGACGGTGATTTTTTCAAAGACCATAGGCTGGGTAAAAAAAAGAGCTATGAAAAAATCAGGTACCATAAAGAAATATAGTCTTATAGGACTATTTATATTTGTTGCTGTACCAATACCTACTACTGGGGCATGGACAGGCTCTGTTATAGCATCTATATTAAAACTTGATTTTAAGAAATCCTTATTAGCCATATCATTAGGTGTTGTATCATCAGGGTTTATTGTAGCCATTATATCCTATAGTGTAGTTTCAATATTTTAAACTGTTGACTAGGATTTTTCACTATGATAAAATGTTATGTAGATAAAAAAATATAGTTCCTTATCAAGAGAGGTGGAGGGTACGGGCCCGACGAAACCCAGCAACCAGTATTTTATATACAAGGTGCTAAATCCCGCAGAACTAAGTTCTGAAAGATGAGGTAAAGCAAATGCTAAGACCTTTTCTTTAAGAAGGTTTTTTTTTATGACCTAACACAGTGAATGACAGTGAACTGATGTAGGTCAAACGCAATGAGCACCAAATCTATACGAGCATAGTGAGTAAATAGATTTGAGTTGCGAAACTGCGGGAAATGACCTAACACAGCGAACGTCAGTAAGTTGATGGTAGGTCAAACGCAACATCAAACTTAAAAGGGGAGGGAATTTAATGAAAAAATGGTTATTTACTTCTGAATCAGTAACAGAAGGACATCCGGATAAAGTATGTGATCAAATATCTGATTCCATACTTGATGCAATATTAGAAAAGGACCCAGATGCAAGAGTTGCTTGTGAGACTACAGTGACTACAGGAATGATACTAGTAATAGGTGAAATCACTACAAAATGTTATGTAGATATTCCTAAGATTGCTCGTGAAACCATAGAAAAAATAGGATATACTAGAGCAAAGTATGGATTTGACTCAGATACGTGTGCAGTACTAACTTCTATAAATGAGCAATCAGGAGATATTGCCATGGGAGTAGATAAGGCATTGGAGCAGAAAATAGATTCTAAAGATTTATTAGACCAAGTAGGTGCTGGAGATCAAGGGATGATGTTTGGTTATGCTTGTAATGAAACTAAGGAATTAATGCCACTACCTATATCCTTAGCCCATAAACTAGCTAAGAGATTAACAGATGTAAGAAAAAATGGTACATTAGAATATCTAAGACCAGATGGAAAGACTCAAGTAACAGTGGAGTACCATAACGACAAGCCAGTAAGAATAGAAAATGTAGTAGTATCAACTCAACATAGCCGAGATGTATCCCTAGATACCATAAGAGAGGATATAATAAATCATGTAATAATGGAAATAATTCCTAAAGAACTATTAGACGAAAATACAAAATACTATGTAAATCCTACAGGTAGATTTGTAATAGGTGGACCTATGGGAGATGCAGGTTTAACTGGAAGAAAAATAATAGTAGATACTTACGGTGGATATGCAAGACATGGCGGTGGAGCATTTTCAGGAAAAGACCCTACAAAGGTAGACCGTTCAGCTGCATATGCGGCAAGATATGTGGCGAAAAACGTAGTAGCAGCAGGATTAGCAGATAAATGTGAAGTAGGTCTTGCCTATGCCATAGGAGTAGCTAGACCATTGTCTATTTATGTAGATACTTTTGGTACAGGCAAAATAACTGATGGAGAAATAGAGGAGTTAGTAAGAAAACATTTTGACCTAAGACCAGCAGCTATTATAAAAAATCTAGACCTGAAAAGACCAATCTATAGTCAATTAGCAGCTTATGGACACTTTGGACGAGAAGATTTAGATTTACCATGGGAGAAAACAGACAAAGTTGATTTATTGAGAGGATAACCCTCTCAATAAATCTCCAGTGAATAACCAATAAGGGAGGCGAGTATATGTTACTAGAGGGTATCATCGAAGAAGTTAGATTTAGAAATGAGTCTAATGGTTATACAGTTGCAAAACTTAATACATCTGATGGTCCAGTTACCATAGTAGGAAATACTCCCTTTATTAATTTAGAAGAGACTGTAAAAGTGGAAGGGGAATGGATTTATCATCCTACTTATGGAGAACAATTAGCTTTTACAAGTTTAGAAATAGTAGTACCATCTACACTAAAGGGAATAGAAAACTATCTTTCCTCTGGGCTTATACCTCATATTGGACCAAAGACAGCCAAGAGAATAGTAGAAAAATTTGGACTAGATTCCTTGGAAGTCATCCAATATAATCCTGAAAAGCTAAGGGAAATCAGCGGAATTGGAGATAAAAAGCTAGAAACAATAGTTGAAGCCTATGAAGAACAAAGAGAAGTAAGAGATATAATGGTGTTTTTACAGCAATATGGAATTACAGTAAACTATGGAATAAAGATATATAAAAAATATGGTAAAGACACAATAAATATAATAATGGAAAATCCCTATAGATTATCAGAAGACATCTATGGTATAGGTTTTAAAACAGCAGATAAAATTGCAGAAAAAATGGGGATAAATAAGGAATCCCTTCATAGAGTAGAAGCTGGATTAAAATATATCATAATGAAATGGGCTGGAAATGGACATTCCTATGTACCTAAAGAAGAATTAATATCAGATACTAAAGAATTATTAGAGACAGAAGAAAATTTAATTGAAGAAGGCATAAGAAACCTAGGACTTAAGGGAAGTATTCATATAGTTAAAGACAATAAGGATACTTTGGTTTATTATACTCCTTTTCATATAGCAGAAAATAATGTAAGTAAAAAACTAGTACAATTATCTCAGGTAAAATTGGATGAATTAAAGATAGATGTGGAAAAAGAAATAAAGAGAATAGAGGAAGAAGAAACTATTCTATTTGCTGAAAAACAAATATTAGCCATAAAGGAATCCTTAGAAAACGGTCTAGTAGTAATTACTGGTGGTCCAGGTACAGGGAAGACTACTACTATAAATGCCATAATTAAAATATGTGAAGACTTGGAACTTTCAGTTATATTGGCAGCTCCCACAGGCAGAGCAGCAAAGAGAATGACAGAAACCACAGGAAAAGAAGCAAAAACAATACATAG
The DNA here is from genome assembly GCF_030931715.1 of Tissierella sp. MB52-C2. NCBI lineage: Bacteria > Bacillati > Bacillota > Tissierellia > Tissierellales > Tissierellaceae > Tissierella > Tissierella sp. MB52-C2. Next base: position 2,937,678 of record NZ_CP133261.1, on the reverse strand, counting down.
ATTACTAGAATACTCATTTATGGAAGAAGAAAGTATGGCATTTGGAAAAGACGAAGACAATGCCATAGAAGGGGATTTAATAATTATAGACGAATCTTCAATGATAGACATATTACTTATGAATTCTTTACTTAAAGCATTAAATCCAGGAACTAGAGTAGTTCTAGTGGGAGATATAGATCAATTACCATCTGTAGGTGCAGGAAATGTATTAAAAGATATAATAGAGTCAGGAGCAATTAAGGTAGTAAGGTTAGATGAAATCTTTAGACAGTCAGAAGAAAGCATGATAATAGTCAATGCTCATAAAATAAATAAGGGAGAAGACCCAATCTTAAATAAAAAAGAAAAGGATTTTTATTTTTTAAGGGGAGACAATACGAAATCCATTTTAGATACAGTAGTAGAACTTTGTAATGAAAGACTTCCACAGTTTTATGGAGTAGATAAAGTAAGGGATATTCAAGTCCTAACTCCAATGAAAAAAGGAGATGTAGGTATTAATTCTCTAAATAAACATTTGCAATCAGCTTTAAATCCAAAAAGCGATAATAAGGAAGAAAAAGAAATAGGTGGAGAATTATTTAGAGTTGGCGATAAAGTAATGCAGATAAAAAATAATTATACTACTGAATGGAAGACAGTGAAAAATGGAATAGAAATAAATAAGGGTGAGGGAGTATTTAATGGAGATTTTGGATTTATCATAGATATAGATGAAGAAGATAGAACTATGAAGGTTCTCTTTGATGAGGAAAAAGAAGTGGAATATGAGTTCAATCAATTAGATGAATTGAAATTAGCCTATGCTACCACGGTACATAAATCCCAAGGTTCAGAATTTCCAGTAGTTATAATGCCGATTACATGGGGACCACCCATGCTTTTGACTAGAAACCTATTATATACTGCCATTACAAGGGCAAGAAAACTAGTAGTATTAGTAGGAGAAGAACGGTATTTATCTATGATGATAAATAATAATAGAATAACAAAGAGATATTCAGCCTTAGATAAGAAAATTAGAAGCTATATGTCTATTTTCATGGAGGAATAATTTATGTTGCTATTCAGAAAAAATAATATTTGTCTTTTTTGTAAAGAGAATAATAGTAATATAACTGGGTATATATGCAAAGATTGTTATGGAAGGTTGGAAATATTCCATAAAGAACTAGAATTAAATTCCCCCTATATTAAAAGAATCTGCTATTCCATGGGATATAATAGATTTATTAGGGAAATCATAGGGGATTATAAATTTAACGGAAAAAACTATCTATATAGGCCTCTTGGTGATATTATAATAGAAACCATAACAAAGAATAACATACATAAGAATATAGATTTAATAATGTATATACCACTTCATAATAGAAAAGAAGCCATAAGAGGATATAACCAAGCTGAACTATTAGGAAGCTTTATAGGAAAAAAGCTAAATATCCCCCTATCTAAGAAGAATTTAATAAAAACAAAATGGACAAAGGAACAATCTCATTTAACCAAGATAAATAGAGTTACAAATCTTAAAGATTCATTTAACATAAAAAGTCCCAAGGAAATAAAAGGAAAGAAAATACTCTTAGTGGACGATATTATAACTACAGGAGCAACTATGGAAGAATGTGCTAGACTACTTATAAATAATGGTGCTAGGGAAGTCAGAGCCATTGCTCTAACCTCAAGTAAAAAAGACCTCTGTTGAAGCATTACAAGGTAGCATTTTGAAATTCATTTGGGGAAAGTCCCTTTATATAGGATATTAAGGTGGAACTTTCCTATTCGTTATAAGAAAAGGATGTGAAAAGATGAATGTAAAGAACTGTAGTAGATGTGGAAAGATTTATAATTATGATGGATTTAGAGTATGTCCAACTTGTAGAAGAGATGATGAAGAAGATTTTCAAAAGGTAAGAGAATATCTATATGATAGTCCAGGGGCAAATATTCAAGAAGTTAGTGAAAAGACAGAAGTAGATTCAAAAAAGATTATAGACTTTCTAAGAGGAGGAAGACTAGAAATAGGAGAAGGAAGTAATCTTATATTAGAATGTGAAAGCTGTGGCACAAGTATTAGGACAGGAAGATTTTGTGATAAATGTGCTTCAGGAATACAAAGAGAACTTGGTGCAGTAGTAGATGCAGCAAGGTCTAAATTAGACTTAAGTAAAAGAGATGAAAAGTTTAGATTAGCAGATAAATATGGAAAAAAAAGATAAAAAAGCTAAAGAAACACCTTATCTTACCGATAATAATATTGAAAGGGAAGAGGGGTGTTTTTTTATGAGAATAAATAAGATTAACAATGTCTTTAAAGTGTATAATGAAAACGCTGGTGTTAAAAAAGTTAAAGACAATAACACAAAAGATAAAGACCAAGTTAAACTATCGGAACAGGCCATTGAGTTTCAACACGCTTTAAAGAAAGTAAAAGAATTAGAAGAAATACGAATAGACAAGGTAGAAGATATTAAAAAACAAGTACAAACAGGAACTTATAAAATAGATGGAATGAAAATAGCTGAAAAGATGATTGAAGATATTACTTTTGATAAAAAAATATAATGGTTGGTGGAGAAATGACGTTTAAAGAAGAATTAGAAGAAATTCTTAATAAAGAATTAAGGATTTTAATAGAACTAAGGGATTTATCCTTCAAGAAAACAGATATAATTATATCTAATAATGTACAGGAACTAGAAGAAATTACTAGACTGGAAGAAGTCTTGGTAAATCAAATGGCTCTTTTAGAAGAAGAAAGAGAAAGATTTCTAGATACCTGGGGAGTGGCAATAAACACTCCTATTTCTTTTGTCATAGAAAAATTCCCAGAAGATAATAAAATATTGACCAATATTAAGGAAGAAATGACAAATATAATGGAAGAACTTTCCTTGAGAAACAAAGTAAACAATGATTTAATAATGGAAAACCTTGATTGGGTTGATTTCAATATGAACCTAATTACTAGCAGCCCTATGAGTCCTAATTATGGTAACAAAGATGTAAAAGAAAATGGTAATAGTATTTTTGATAGGAAGGTGTAAGATATGTCATTTGGAGGATTATATATATCAATATCAGGACTACAAGCAACAAAGACGTCCTTGAATACAATTTCACATAATATATCTAATGCAAATAATCCATATTATGTAAGACAATCTGCTCTACATAAGGATAATTACTATAAAACAGATGGAAGATTTCAAACTGGTACAGGGGTTAGTGTTTCACAGATAAAACAAGTAAGAGATGAGTTTTTAGATAAAAAATTGAGACGAGAACTAGCAAGCTTTGGTTATCACTATGGAAAATCTGGAACTTTGGAAGACATAGAAGGAGTATTTAATGAGATAAGCAATAGCGGCCTGCAAAAAATAATGGATGGATTTTGGGATAACTGGAATGAACTTTATAAAGATTCAGAAAGTCTAACCATGAGGGGGTTAGTTCATGAATCTGCAGTAGCCTTTACGGAAACAGTAAATCATATATCTACTCAACTTAACAATATACAGCAAAACTTAAATAAAGAAATATTAAATAAAGTAGATGAAATAAATGGGATTTTGAATCAAGTAGCTAAGCTAAACGACAAGATTAAGGCAGTAGAGGGACAAGGTAGCAACATAAATGCCAATGATTTTAGAGACGAAAGAAATGGTCTATTAGATAGACTTGCACAGCTAATACCAGTTAATATCCATGAAAATAGATTTGGAGAATCAATTATATCTCTAAAGGGAAGAGATTTAGTAAGTGGCAGCTATGTAAACGGCATAGATATAAAAAACAATCCAGAAAATGGTCTAGCAGAAATCTACTGGAAAAACACTAACGAAAAAATGGAACTAAATTCAGGAGAACTGGCAGGACTTATAGATGTTAGGGACAAGTCTATAGTCAATTATAAAGAAAGAGTAGATACTTTAGTAAAAAGCATAGCAGAAGCAATAAATGAACTTCATAAGAAAGGTCATGACTTACAGGGGAAGGGTGGGGAAGATTTCTTTAAAGATATAGATAGTGCTGGTACTATTAAAGTAAATCCAGACCTTTCAGATTATAATAAAATAGCAGTATCTACACAAAACGATGCAACAGGAAATGGAGATATAGCAAAACAAATTTATGAATTAAGAGAGACTTTGAAAATCTATGATATGAATCCAGATGAATATTATAAGGACATAGTTTTGAGTCTAGGAATAGAAAGAGAAGAATCAAGAAACATAGTAAATAGCCAAGGATTTTTAATTGTCTCCATAGATGAAAAAAGGCAAAGTATTTCTGCAGTATCCTTAGATGAAGAGATGTCAGATATGATAAAATTCCAACACGCATATACAGCAAATTCGAGGGTAATAAATACTATTGATGAAATGATAGATACAATAGTAAATAGATTAGGAATAGTGGGAAGATAGATTAGTGAAGGGACTGAGAAAAAATGTTTTATGGATTCAATTCTGCGGTAAAAGGACTTCTTGCATCACAAAGAGCTTTATATACTGTAAACCATAATATAGACAATGCGAATACAAAGGGGTATTCAAGACAACGAGTAGAACAAAGGGCTACAAACCCATTTCTAATGCCAGGAATAGGATTTCTAGGTACTGGTACAGAAATCACTAAAGTAGAAAGAGTAAGAGACTCTTTTGTAGACTTTAAGTATTGGAATGAAATGGGTCCAACGGGTGAATGGGAAATAAAGAAAAATTCCCTGACAGAAATAGAAAAACTAATGGGAGAGCCTTCTAATAATAGTTTTAGAAAATATATGGATGATTTCTATAGCAGCTTAGACGAAATGAGTAAAAATGCATCAGACGTTGCTTTTAGAAACCCAGTAAAGGAAAACGCCATGGCCTTTACAAAACATTTAAATGAAACAGCTAAAAGACTGCAAAATATGGTGAAAGACACCGAAACTTCCATAGAAATGAATGTAAAAAAAGTAAATAGTTTGAGTAGTCAAATAGCAGGACTAAATAGACAAATATATTCAGCAGAAATAGATGGTAGAACAGCCAATGACTTACGGGATAGGCGAGAAGTATTGGTAGATGAATTGTCTAAACTAGTAAATATAAATGTAAATGAATCTTCAGATGGAAAGTATACTGTATCCTTAGGTGGAATATCCATAGTAGACCACGTATATACCAACCAAATCAAATTTGATGAAAAAGCAGATATCGGTGAGAGATTTACTTGGGAAAATGGTGGAAAAGTAAACCTACGTTCAGGTGAACTAAAAGGGCTAATGGATATGTATGAAGGTGATGGAAAAAACAACATTTATAGAGGAATACCTTATTATATGGATAAATTAGATGAGTTTGCAAAGGGATTTGCAGAAAAATTCAATGAGCAACATAGGGAAGGATATGGCTATGAATCAACAGTTAATGGAATAGACTTCTTTGTAGGTACAACAGCAGCAACTATAACTGTAAATGAAAAAATTCTAGAAGATGTAAAGTTAATAGCAGCGGCAAAGAATCCTGGTGGGGCAGCTGAAGACAATACTAATCTATTGGCATTAATAGACCAAAGGGAAGATAGAAAGTTCTTTGGAGATGGCTTATCTCAAGGAACTCCAGACGATTTTATTAAATCAATATTATCATCCTTAGCAGTAGATAGTCTTCAAGGAAAAAGAGCATATGGAACACAAGAATTAATACGTAACAATATAGAAACAAAACGTAACTCTATATCAGGTGTGTCCTTAGAAGAAGAAATGGCAGATATGGTAAGATATCAACATACCTATGTGGCAGCAGCAAAAATGATAAGCACAATGGATGCGATAATAGATCTTACAGTAAATAGATTGGGATTAGTTGGGCGATAAAAGAGTGAATAAGAGGTGATATAGATGAGGATAACGAACAATATGTTGATTAACAACATGACATATAATTTAAACGGTACATTACAAAGATTAGAAAGGCTCCAATATGAGGCAACAGCAGGGAAAAGGTTTAGAGTTCCATCTGATGATCCAATTGCTGCTAGTAAATCATTAAAATTTAATACAGATATATCCAAAGTAGAACAATATATTAGAAATGCTAAGGATGCTCAGTCTTGGATGAAGGAAACAGAATCTGCTCTAAAGGAAATCAAGGCAGTGCTTCATAGGGCAAATGAACTAACGGTGCAGGCAGCTAACGGAACAAATACAGATGATTTAGATAAAGTAAGAGATGAGATAGCAGAATTAAAGGGTCATTTAATACAGATAGCAAACTCCACTTATGCAGGAAGATCTTTATTTACAGGATACAAAACAGATAAGAAGTTGTTAAATGAAGATGGCACATATGCAGTAGATTTAAAGAAAGACGTCAATGGAAAAGAAGAAATATTTGAATATAATGTAGGAGTAGCAGAAACAGTAAAGATAAATATTTTGGGGAATAAGGTTTTTGGTAAGGCTGATGGATATGATCTAAATACAGGTGGGACTTTAGGTGATCCAGGATATACAGAAGAGATAACTAATGGTGACACTCCATATCTAATAGCAGTCTTTGACCAACTAGAAAGATCCTTAGAAAGCAAAGATCCTGATAAGCTTCAAGAAGCCATAGGAAATATTAAAGGATCTATGGACCAAGTATTATCAGTTACAGCAGAAATAGGGGCAAAGATGAATAGGCTAGAGCTTACACAAGGTAAACTAGAGAATCAAAAAGTAAGTCTAAAGGAATTATTATCCTTTAACGAAGATGTGAGTTTACCAGAAGCCTATATGAAACTAGCCATAGAAGAAAATGTATATAGAGCAAGTTTATCAGTAGGTGGAAGAATAATTCAACCGAGCTTAATGGACTTTTTAAGATAATAATATGGTGTACCTGAGTACACCATATTCCATTTTTTGGGTATAAATGCTTATGGAAGAATTTTGGAAAATATTGTATAATATTCTTAATTATTTATAGAACAAATAATTATTAATTGGAGGAATTATAATTGAAAATTGAAAAAGAAAAAATAATTCATTTCCCAGAAGGGATTCCTGCCTTTGAAGAAGAAAAAGAATTTGTAATTATATTAAATCATGACAGCCCTTTCAGCTATTTGCAATCAGTTAAAGATAAGGACTTATCCTTTATTATCATAAATCCCTTTGAAATATTCAATGACTACGATATTATTATCCCAGAAACAGCACGAAATAGATTAAAAATAGAGAGACAAGAAGATGTAATGATATACACCATAGTAGTAATTCCAGAAAATATTGAGAATACTACTACTAATCTTCTAGGACCTATAGTCATAAATACAAGGGAAATGCTAGGTAAACAAGTAATCTTAGATGATGAAAGATATAGTACAAAGCATTTTATATTTAACAAAGACTCCCAAAGGAAGGTAGAATAATATGCTTATACTTACAAGGAAAAAGAATGAGTCAATAATAATAGATAGAAATATAGAAATAAAAATAATGGAAATAGAAGAGGGAAAAATAAAACTAGGTATAGATGCACCTAGAAATATAGAAATTATTAGAAAAGAAATATATAAGAATATAGAAGACGAAAACTTAGCTGCAATAAACAATAGATATAAAATAGAGGATATAAAGAAGCTTCTAGAGAAGTAAAAGACTTAAGCTACGTGAGGAGGACAAAGGCAACCATGGATGGTACAGTAAAACTTTACGATAAACATTGTGAGAAATGGAATATACTCATAATAGATAATGATAATTTTATACATCAAATAATAAAAGAAATGAATAAAGACCTTACCTTTGAAGGAAAAAGTATAAACTTCCATAGTGCATATAATACTAAGGAAGCCATTAAGATCTTAGAAAAGAATAAAGATATTGTATTAGTTTTACTGGAAATGTTTATAGAGAAAGAGGATTCAGGTTTAGATTTGGTAAAATATATTAGAGAAGATATTGAAGATGAAGATATTAGAATACTTCTAATGACAGAAAAAAATATCAATGGATTGGAAGACAATATAATATTAAATTATGACATAAATGGATATGAGAGAAAGTCTGAACTTCTTTGTAGAAAAATGAGTACTGTTATATTATCGTCTATACGATCATTTAAAGATATTAGAGTTATGAGAAATAATAGAAAATCCATGGAAAAAGTAGTATCATCCATATCAAATTTATATGAAAAAGATACCATAGGTGATTTTTTAATATCTAGCCTATCTCACCTAAGTTCCCTTATTAATCAATGTAGATGTAGAATACAGGAAGAAGACGAGCTAAACTCCTTTGTAGCAGTAAGAGAAGGGACAAGCAATATATTTAGGATGATAGAAGGAAAAGGAAAATATAAAGACTGTATCAACAAGACGATAAGAGAGTCAGTATCAACTACTGATTTGATGAAAATAAATAAGATATATAATGAAGGAGAACATGAACTATTTGACAATGTATATATTGCCAAATATAAAAGTACATCAGGAAGTGAAGCTATTTTACTTGTAGAAAACCAGATTAAGAATAATTATATAGACATAGACTTATTGGATATATTCCATAAATCTGTATCTGCAACTTTTGATAATCTATGCTTAAACTTAGAAATAGAGGAAACTCAAAAAGAAATTCTATATACTTTAGGAGAAGTAACAGAAGCCAGATCAGAAGAAACAAGCTCTCATGTAAAGCGAGTATCTAAATATTGTCAGGTACTAGCAGAAGAATATGGATTATCTCCTAGAGATATTATGTTGCTTACTCATGCCTCCCCTATACATGATATAGGAAAAGTAGCCATACCAGACAATGTATTACTAAAACCTGGGAAGTTGACAGGAGAAGAGTTCAATGTAATAAAAAGTCATACAACCATAGGATATAATCTATTAAGAAATTCAAAAAGGGAAATCCTAAAAGCAGCAGCCATAATAGCCCATGAACACCATGAAAGATATGACGGAAAAGGCTACCCAAGAGGTCTAGCTGGTGAAGAAATCCATATCTACGGTAGAATCACAGCCATAGCCGATGTGTTTGACGCATTGGGCAGCCCAAGAGTATATAAAAAAGCTTGGGTAATGAACGATATATTAAATTATTTTAAAGAAGAAAAAGGAAAACATTTTGATCCAGAATTAGTAGATATATTATTTGAGAATTTAAATAAGTTTTTAGAGATAAGAAGAAGATATAGTGATGAAGCTGAAGGAGAAGCGGAACTGTAGAAGAAGGAGCTAAGGCATTTTACTTGGCTCTTTTTGTATATGCATTAATTTATAATAATGTTTGTAATATTGTTGTAATGACAATAATACTTGTATATACTATAAAGTAAATAGAATATATATTTACTATAGTCATTAAATGAGTATATATTTATCCAAATTTAATTGTTAGGAGGGTTAGACAATGATTTTAACTCTTAATAATATAGGTAAAATTGAAAAGGCAACAGTCGAATTAAATGGGATTACAATTATTGCTGGTGAGAATAATACGGGTAAAAGTACAGTAGGCAAGACTTTGTTTTGTATTTTCAATAGTTTTTATAAAATTGAAGAACAGATTCAAAGAGAAAGAAAAAATGCAATAAGAAAAGCATTAGATATTATATATAATCCTATTTACAGAGGAGCTAGGACATTAGATATAGAGGAATTAATAGAAAATCTGATTCAAAATTCAGAGATATATAAAGATATAGATCTACTAAAGAACCGATTAAAAGAATATTTAATATATGACAGAGAGATTGACAAATATGTGAATGAAAACTTCTATGACAGTTCTGATTTTGAGAGTACTGTAAAAAGAATATTACAAATTGTATCTATTCCAGATGAAGAAATTTTAAAAACAGTACTATCACAGAAATTTAATGCAGAGTTTAACAATCAAATTAATAATATTTATTCTGACCATGAAGATGGTATTGTAGAGTTAAAGATTAAAGATACAAATATTGAAATTTTGATACAAGATAATGAGGTAAAGAGTATTTCAAAAAATCTTAGTTTAAATACAGAGGTAATTTATATTGACGATCCATTTGTATTAGATGAAATAAGACCTTCTTTATTCTATTTAAGAACGGAGAGTTATGCTAATCATAGACTCCATTTACAATCAAAACTTAGAGATATAAAAGAAGGATTTGGAATAGAAGATGCTATAAATAAAATTATTGTGACAGAGAAGATGATGGATATTACCTCTAAAATAGATGATGTATGCAGTGGTAAAATGATAAAGTCTTCAAATGGAAAGTTTGGCTATAAAGAAAACAATTTAGATAAGGTATTAGATATAAAAAACATATCCACAGGGCTAAAAACATTTGTTATACTAAAGACCCTACTATTAAATGGCAGTATAGAGGACAACGGAACTATCGTTTTAGATGAACCAGAAATCCATTTACACCCAGAATGGCAAATCTTATTTGCAGAAATTATTGTGCTTTTACAGAAGAAATTTAATATGCATATTCTATTAAACACCCATAGCCCTTATTTTTTACGTGCTATTCAAGTATATTCTGCAAAATATGAGATAGCAGATAAATGTAACTACTATTTAGCTGAAAACATAGATGATAGGGTTACAATCAGAGATGTGACTACATCAATTGATGAAGTATATGCTAAACTTGCGAAGCCTTTTGAGATATTGGAGATTGAGAGGTATGGTGATGATTGATATATCCAGTTATAGTATTTTTGAAAAAAATAAAAGTACTCTCAAAGAAACTTCTAAAGACGATGCAGATAAAAGAAATATAAAATATATGACCCATTCAGAATTCGAAGTAATTGATTTTGATGGCGTGAAGAATGACTATATAAAAGGTTTAAAACTAGGTGATACACCGAAATCAAATGATGCTTTGTGTATAAGAAATAATGAATTATATTTTATTGAATTTAAAAATGGAAATATGAAAAAGGAAATACACAATGTAAAGAGAAAGATATTTGATAGTATATTAATTTTTATTGATATAATAAATAAAGGTATTTCCCATACAAGAAAAGATCTTAATTATATTTTGGTCTATAACAAGGATTATAGACCAAATCCTACGAAGAAATTGGACAAGGATGAAGTACAAGAATCAAAAGAACTTGATAAGTTTATAAGCTTAATAAATAAACATGGAAGGCTAGAACCTGATCCATTCGAATTGAGTAAGCAATTTAAAAACTTATATTTTAAAAAGGTCTATACATATACGGCAGAAGAATTTGAAGAAAAGTTTGTAATTGAGATAGAAAAATAGATGTTTAGATTTTAAATAAGAGTTATGAAGTCTAAGTTAGAATTGTGAGGGAGAGTTTTACTCTCCTTTTCTGGTTTAAAGATGTATTTAACTTAATTATAGGGTATAATATTATAAAAGATGGTATCATTGGATTAGAAGGGGCTGAAATTTATGTTGGGGGTAGAAAGTATCAAAGATCAAAATATATTAGAATTATTATCTAAGATACAGGAAGAATTACTTAAACTATTTGGAAATAAGCTAAAAAATACAATATTGTATGGTTCCTATGCAAGATTAGAGAATACAAGTGATTCTGATATAGACATTATGGTTTTAGTAGATGAAGAAAATAGAGATTTAAGACAATATGAAGATCGCATTACTGATATAATGGTAGATTTATCTTTAGAATATGATGTAGTAGTGTCTATTATTTCCGAAAGTTATGAAGTGTATAAAGGTCATTCAGATATTTTACCTTTCTTCAATAATGTGAAAAAAGAAGGTGTTACTTTGTATGGATAATAAAAATATTCGTGATTTATCAACATATAGACTGATAAAATCAAAAGAGGATTTAGAAGCATCAGAGTTATTATATGATAATAATTTATTTTCTCAATCTCTTAATAGATCATATTATTCAATATTTCATAGTGTAAGAGCATTATTAGTATATGAAAGAGTAGATTTTAGTAAACATTCGGCCATAATTTCATATTTCAATAAGAACTATATTAGAAATAATAAAATAGATAAGAAATATTCTAAAATTCTAATGGGAGCTGAAAAATTAAGAAATAAAAGTGATTATAATGATTTTTTTATTGTAACAAAAGAAGATACTTACCAACAAATTATAAATGCGAAAGACTTTATAGATACAATTCAAAAATATATATGGAATAATTATAAATAATTTCCAGAAAACACTAAAGTATTATTTACTATAGTCGATAATAATCTTGAGAAGGAAAACTTCTTAAAAAATGGCAAGGATGCCAAAAACAAAAATCAAGGAGGAATAAAAATGAGAATTAATAACAACTTAATGGCAATGAACACACACAGACAATTAGGTATATCAACAAATGCTGGTGCAAAATCAATGGAGAAATTATCATCTGGTTACAGAATCAACAGAGCAGGAGACGACGCAGCAGGATTATCCATCTCCGAAAAAATGAGAGGCCAAATCAGAGGGCTTAACCAAGCATCAAGGAATGCTCAAGATGGTATTTCATTAATTCAAACAGCAGAAGGTGCAATGGACGAAGTTCACTCAATGCTTCAAAGAATGAGAGAATTAGCAGTACAATCAGCAAATGATACTAATGATACTGCTGTTGATAGAGCAGCTCTTCAAGAAGAAGTAAAAGCTTTACAAGATGAAATTACTGCTATTGAAACTAGGGCTGAATTTAATGGTATGAAATTATTAGATGGTAATTTTACAGGAAAGAAACTTCAAATTGGTGCTAATGAAACTCAAGATATGACTGTGGATATTGCTAAGCTGTCAACTACTGTTGATGCTGCATTAACTACAAAGATTAGTGGTCAAGCAAGTGCAGCAGCTTCAATTACAACTATCAATACTGCAATAAAAAGTGTATCAACTGAAAGATCAAAATTAGGTGCTATTCAAAATAGATTAGAGCATACAATCAAAAACTTAGACAACTCAGCTGAAAACTTACAAGCTGCTGAGTCAAGAATCAGAGACGTAGACATGGCAAAAGAAATGATGGAGCAAACAAGACAAAACATATTACAACAAGCTTCAACTGCTATGTTAGCTCAAGCAAATCAAGCACCACAAACTGTATTACAATTATTAAGATAATTAAATTAGTCTCAAGAGACAAATTAAAACCAGAGGAAGTCTCCTCTGGTTTTTTAGTATTTTATTTGCAGTAATAGACTAAAATGGAATATTATATAAATATATATCAGATTTTGTCGATAATATATATAGATTAAAAAACTGGGGGGCTATTAGTGAAAATATTTATTGAAAATCAAATATTAGAATACGACAATGATAAAAATCAAATAAATAATATTCTTATGGAAATAGATGGTATAATACAAAAATCATCAAAAACTCTAAGCCACATGGTTATAGACTGCAATGAAATAGTGGGAGATTACTATGACTATTTTTTAAACAATATCAAAAACATAAATAAAATAGAAGTTATATTATTAACATATAAAGAGTTGATTGAAGATATATTACTTTCTACATTGAGTTATCTTGAAAGAACTCCACAGATAATAGAGGGCTTGGCTAACACCTTTTATAAAAATCCAACCAATGAGTCTTGGAATGATTTAAATGATTTATTTGGAGGTATTAGCTGGATAATAGATACATTTACTTCCATAGATCGAGACCATAGACTTAAAGATACTATATCAAATTATGAGTACTGGAATTTATACGCTAAAGACGTATTTTTGCTTAAAGAAATATTAGAAAATATGGATGAAGTACTATCAAATAATGACTATGTTTCCATAGCTGATATATTGTCTTATGAAATCGCATCGATATTTAGAGAAATGGCGGAAAAATTATCAAATATAGTAAACTTAGGGGAAGAGTTACATGATTTTAATTGATAATATAAATATATTAAAAGTAATTTATCCAAATACTTGGAATAAGGTTAAAGGGCTAGAAGATAGTATTGAAAATAATTTAGTAATTGATGAGGATACCAAGCAAGGGTATAAAACCCTATATGTAGAAAAGGAAGGAAAAAAATTATACTTACATAGCAAATATAATCCGATTAAAGAAGCGGAAGCTATAATTGAGGAATATAATGAGGTAGGTAAGAACTCTACTGTAATTTTCTATGGAGTAGGGCTAGGTTATCATATAGATTTATTTTTAGAAAGATATCCAGATGTAAACTATTATATATACGAGCCAATACCAGAGCTTCTGTATAAGTATCTGTCATATAAGTCAATAAAGAAACTACCTTCACATAGGTTAAAGGACATAGCATTAGGAGTTGATGAGGATGATATCAGAAATTTTATAAGTCAGTTTATTGATAAATCTAGCAAGGATATTATACAAGTCTTTTTAAATAGTCATATAAATATATTTCAAAATGAATATGAGAGATTTTTAGAGTTATTTAAAGAAATCATAGTTGAGAAAAAAGATAGCATAGGTGTAGAAGTTAACTTTCAAAAAAGATGGATAATAAATAGCATGAAAAATTTTGGTAGTATACTAAGTACTCCAAATATCTTAATAGATCAAAAAGGACAACTTAAAGGAAAGCCAGCACTATTAGTAGCGGCTGGACCTTCTTTAAACGAGGAAATTGAAAATATTAGATATATAAAAGGAAATGGTCTTGCCTATATATTTAGCGTGGGTTCAGCCATACGAACATTGCTACACCATAATATATATCCTGATGCAGTATGTACCTATGATCCTAAGCCTACAAATCATTGGATATACAAAGTAATTAAAGATAGAGAAATAGAAGAAATAGCTATGATATTTGGTAGTAGTGTAGGATATGAGACATTAACTGGCTACCATGGAGATAAATATCATATGATAACATCTCAAGATACTGTGTCTAGCTATTATTTAAAAAATAAAGATAATACCAACATGAATATTGTATTTGATGCTCCCTCAATAGCAGTTGTCACTATACAGCTACTATATGAATTAGGGATTAGTCCAATCATACTAGTAGGTCAAAACTTGGCTTATAGAGGAGAGAAAACATATTCAGAAGGAATAAACTATAGAAAAGACCTTACAGAAGAACAAAAGAGTCAGGCAATATCTGTGAAGGATGTTTATGGGCATGATATATCAACAAATGAAGGATTTAATTCCATGAGACAGCAGATTGAACATTATATTAAAATGTTGCCAAACATTGAAGTTATCAATACTACAAAAGGCGGAGCAAATATAGAAGGTGCAAAATTCATAGAGCTTGAAGAAGTAATAACAGCTGATTTGAAAGAAAAAGTAGTTAATAACGGGTGGTTAGCTGGAAATAATACAAGCTATGATAAAGATTATCTAAAGCTCCAATCAAATAAGATGGATAGAGAATATTCAAAAGTTCTAAAAATAAATAAAGAGTATAGAGATATCTTAAATAGGATAGAGAAGGTTGTAAATAATAGGAATTTTCCACAAGCAGAAAAGTTATATTTTGAGTTGGATAAGAAACTTAGAAAAATTGAAAATAATGATTATTATAAGACTTTTATTCTACCTATGAATAGAGTCGAATATAAGATATTGACTAACAGTATAGATAATTTAAATGAAGAATGTAATCCAATAGAAAAAGGGAAAAGAATAGTAGAAAAGTTTAGAAATTTTATAGATATATGTGCTGAAGACATAGAAGTGATTGAGCCTATTTATGAAGAGATGAAAGAAAATATAGATAGGTATATGGGAGGAAATAGACATGAAGAAACCAATAGTGATAGCTGAAATAGGATGTAATCACAAAGGTGATATTGATATAGCAAAAGAAATGATAAAAATAGCTGCATTGTATTGTAAGGTTGATGCTATTAAATTTCAAAAGAGGAGTAACAGAGAATTGCTAACAGAAGAAGAATATAATGCACCACACCCAAATCCTATTAATTCCTATGGAAAGACATATGGAGAACATAGAGAATACTTAGAATTAAACTTGGAGCAAAATAGGGAGTTAAAGAAATTATGTGAGGAATATGGAGTGATTTATAGCACTTCTGTTTGGGATATGACATCAGCAAAAGAAATAGTTAGTTTGAATCCAAAATTTATAAAGATTCCTTCTGCTATGAATACTCATTTTGAAATGTTAAGTTTTTTATTTGATAATTATAATGGAGAAATTCATATATCTACGGGTATGACAACAACTGAAGAAGTTAATAAGATTATTGAGCTAGCCATAAATAAGAAACGAAATAAAGATATTGTACTATATAGTTGCACATCGGGATATCCAGTGCCATTTGAAGATGTTTGTCTGCTTGAGATAAATAAAATAGTTGATAAATATAAAGATATAGTGAAAGCAATCGGATTTTCAGGACACCATCTAGGAACCGCTGTTGATATCGCAGCTTTCACTTTAGGAGCAGAATATATTGAGAGACATTTTACCTTAGATAGAACATGGAAGGGGACTGACCATTCTGCCTCCTTGGAGCCTGAAGATATGAGGAAATTGGTTTTAGATTTTGAAAATGTGGCTAAAGCCCTTAACTATAAAAAAGAAGAAATATTGGATTTAGAGAAAGTTCAGAGAAAGAAACTGAAATATAAGGGGCGATAAAATGAATTATAAAAATGTTGCATTTATACCTGTAAGGGGAGGAAGTAAATCTATACCATTAAAGAATATTAAGATTATAAATGATAGACCACTAGTATATTGGACATTAGATGCAGCTATAGAATGTAAGTATATTGACAGGGTTTTTGTTGCTACTGATAGCGAAGAAATTAAAAATGCAGTTAAATTATATGATTCGGACAAAGTAGAGATAATTAATAGATCAGAAGCCACAGCAGGGGACAGTTCTACAACAGAATCAGCTATGCTTGAATTCGCTGAGAAATATGATTTTGAAAATATAGTTTTGATTCAAGCTACATCACCATTATTAGAAGCCAAAGATTTGGACAAGGGATTTAAAATGCTATTAGAAAAAAAATTCCAGAGCATACTTTCAGTAGTTAGACAAAAACGTTTTATTTGGCGAAAAAGCGAGCATAGTTATTTCTCTGCTAATTATGATTATAATAATAGACCGATGAGACAAAAATTTGAAGGGTTTCTTGTAGAGAATGGTGCTTTTTATATTACTAACAAAATGGAGTTGCTGAAATCCCAAAATAGACTATCTGGTAATATTGGTGTAGTGGAAATGTCTGAAGATAGTTATTTTGAAATTGATGAGCCTAGTGACTGGATAATCGTAGAGGGCTTATTAAAGCAGAAAAAGAATAATAGTACTAATATAGAACGATTATTCAGAGGCGTAAAGCTACTCATTACTGATAGTGATGGAGTTTTAACTGATGGTGGGATGTACTATTCAGAGCAGGGCGATGAATTGAAAAAATTCAACACAAAGGACGGAATGGGAGTACAAATTCTGAGAGAAATTGGCATTAATACAGTTATTATAACAGGAGAAAATGTTGAACTAGTAAAAAAGAGAGCAGAAAAATTAGGAATTAAAGAAATATATATGGGTATAAAAGATAAAGCTCCTCTAGTTAGGAAAATTGCAGAGAGTCACAGTTTGAATCTTGAGGAGATTGCTTATATAGGTGATGATGTTAACGATTTAGAGGCTATAAAGATAGTTGGACTAGGATGCTCAGTAGAAGATGGTATGGAAAGAGTAAAAGATGCTGCCAAATATGTTACACGAGCTAAAGGTGGACAAGGTGCATTGAGAGAAGTAGCTGAGCTAATAATTACACATAAATTGGTTGAATTATAGAAAATATGAAAAGAATGAAGTGTATGAAGAAGTTTTTGATAATAATTTAATTAAGATTAATAAAATAGATAAATTATTTATTATCTATAGTTATAAATAATGGAATATGAAATAAGAGGGAAATTAAATTATGAACATTATGAACTTTGTTTTAAAAATTGATGATACAATATTAAACGCTTTGACAAAAATTGAAGAGAATAAGAAAGGTTTTTTAATTTTAGTAAATGATAATGATGTAGTTGTTGGAACCCTAACTGATGGTGATATAAGAAGAGCTTTTATAAAAGGATATAAGATTGATAATAGAATTGTAGATATATGTAAGGATGATTTTAACTATGTTAATGAACATGATGATTTTAGTAAGATAGTTGGGATTTTTAAATCAGAGAAGATAGATTTCTTGCCTATAGTCAACGAAAATAATCATTTAATAAACATAATAACCAAGAAAAATATGCATGTACTTCTTATGGAAGCTATAAAATTTGATCTCAATTATAATTTTCTATCTTTAGATGATACAAAGTTAGAACATGAAATATATAATAGACCGTGGGGTCACTATAAAACTACATTTTTAAACTCACAATCCCAATCAAAAATTATTACAGTAAATCCTAAAGGGGAGTTAAGTCTTCAAGAACATAAAAAAAGGGAAGAACATTGGATAATAATTCTTGGAGAAGGTGAAG